>JBKOZO010000062.1:0-32850 GCA_046725935.1 Acidobacteriota bacterium
CGCAACATCGTCGTGACGAACAACAAACCCGGAACGCCGGTGAAGGTCACGAAGGCCGAGGTCAACGTGCCCGGCTTCCAGACGGACGTCGTACCGACGCAGGAGGGTGTCTCCTACACGGTCGTCGTCAAGGCGTCGGACAAGGTCAAGAAGGGCGCGGTGGACGGCAAGGTCACGCTTCACACCTCGGACAAGGAGAAGGCCGTCATCGAGATCCCGTTGAAGGGCGAGGCGCTATAGTCCGAGCCGCGAATCGAATACTCAACGCCCCGGGCAACCGGGGCGTTTTCGTTTCAAAGTCCGGGATCCCTCGTCGCTGCGCTCCTCGGGATGACAGGGCGCTGCGCGCCCAGTGTCACTTCGGCGCCGCGGTCGTGACCGCCAGACCGTCCGGAGTGTTGATCACCGAGGGTCCGCTCGTCGCCGCATGCGCTGTCGTGGTCGCCGTCGTGGGCCGCACCGCGGACCCGGCGGTGGCTCCCGACGTGCCTCCCGCCTTGGCTCCTCCCGACCCGCCTCCCGTGATTGTCGCGCTGCCTCCCTGCATGGCGAGGTTGCCGATCGAGACCAGACTCTTCTTGGCCGGTGCGGTGGCTTCCTGAGCTGTGATGGGGCTGACACTCTTGACGTCGGACTTGCGCAGGCTCATCAATTTGCCGTCGGGATACCCGTGGAAGAGCAACGTCGTTCCTTTGACGACGGGTGCCCCAATCGCCACCATGCTGCCGGAAGGCGAGAGCTCGATGCGGTAGTACGCCGTTTCTGCCGTTGCGACGGCCGCGGACAGGAAAAGGACAGCCGTGATCGAATTGCGCACGCTTTGTCCTCCGTTTTGTTTTGCCAATGGTATCGGGGATCTCGACCGGCAGTCTGTGACATCGGCACGTTCGAAAGGATCGGGCTCATGCGCTCGTGACTTCCACCTTCCAGCCGAGCGACTCCGCGACGCCGGTCAGCAGCTCCCGGGCGTGCTCGACGGCGGTCGCCTCGATCCCCGAGTCCTTGGCCGCGCGGCCGAGCTGACCTCTGGCCCAGAGCATCCAGCGCGTCCGGTCCTGCGGCGTGATCGGATTGAAGAGGCCGCTCTGCTCGTCGAACCACTCCAGGCGCGGATCCAGCGCCAGGATCCGCGGCGCCGGGAGCCGCACGCGGATCAGCCGCTTGCCCGGGTCCGTGTCGATCGAGAAGTCGGGGGAGGAAAGGTCGAACCCGGCGATGACCTTTCCGCGCATCCGGATCGTGGCGGTCTTGGGGAAGTCGAAAATGAGAAACGACTTCACCTCCTCGAAACGCAGGACGTCGGAGATCTGCGCCTCGACCGTCGCGAGCTGCGCGATCTTCCGGATCGCCGATACGACGGGCGCCGAGTCCGCGCGGCGCGTCTCGCGCACGCTCGTCGCCAGCCGGATGACGAGCACGGCGCTGACGGCCGCGAAAAACGCCGCCAAGGCCCACGGAAGGATGCGCGCGAGACCGCGCACGGCCAGACGGCTCCCCTAGGCTCGCAGGACGAGCGCGTCCCCGACGGCCACTTCGCCGTCGGCGCCCGGCGTGAAGACGTACCCGCGCGTGCCCTCGTCCAGAAACTGGAGAACGGGCTTCAACTCTTGGGGCGTCGCGTGCGGTTCGGCGAGCGTAAAGCGCGAGAACTCGACGCAGGGCGCGGCGACGGTCACGAGATCCAGAGGCAGAAGCCTTCCCGCCGCGTCCCGAAAAGCGAGTCCCGCCTCGAAGTCCTCGAGCCGCCAGACCCGGTCGGTCTCGATCAGGATGTTCTCTCCCGCGCATCCGGTCGAAACGTGCCTGCCGTATCTCTCGCGCATGCGGCCGTAGTGGCTGGTGAAGCCGAAGGAGACTTCCCGGCCCGGCGCGCTCTTGGTGCGCGGATGCGCCGGATGGTGCACGTCCAGGTGCTCTTCGCCCGAGGCCGTCTTGCCGACGGCACCGACGGGTGACAGCGTCAGGCGCACGACCTCCACGAGCGGCGCGGGATCGTAGACGCGTGCGGGACGCTCTCCGCGCTTCAGGGTGTCCGTCTGGACCTGTAATCGGACGATGCGGCCGAACTCGAACACAGGCGTCACACCCGGCGCACGCTTTTCAGAATGTCGCCGTCCCAGTCGTACTTCAAGCGCTTGCGCCCCTTCGCCGAGTCCTTCTGCAGCGCGTATCCGTAGAGCAGCGGCAGGGCGACCGACGTCTCGACGAAGGCCATCTCGTGCGTCGCCTTCTTGGAGACCTTGCCCCAGGACGTGGCTTCCGAGAGCGTCGAGCCGCCGAGCCCTCCCCAATGCGGGGCGTCGGTCGTGACCTGGAGGGCGTAGCGGTGGCCGCCGGTGTCGATTCCGAAGATGTAGGACATCACGATCGAGTCGTTGATGTAGTTCTTGGGCACGCCTCCCGAGATGTAGAGCGCGGCGGTGGCCGGACTCTGCACGACGATCTGCGTCAGCTCGTAGTTGTCGGCGATCGAGGAGATCTGAAACGGCGTCTTTCCCTCCGTGCGCAGCCGGTGGTAGTGCTCGGTCAGGCCGATACCGATCGAAGAGTCGTTCAACGCCGGGACGAACAGCGGAACGCCGTTGCGCGCGCAGGCGCCGAGGATCGAGCCTTCGTCGTGCTTCGCCTGCTCGCCCAGGAGCGCGAGGAACTGGCGCGACGAGAGGACCTTTCCGGCGAGCTTGTCGGCGAACTGCGAGACGACGAGGTCCGTCGCCCAGTACTTCTCTTCGTCGATGAACGTGTCGTAGAGGCGGTCGATGTAGAGGTCCCGCAGCTCCTTGTCGTCGGCCTCGGGCGTCCCGTGGTAGTGGCGGCCGCCGCGCACCTGGTAGAAGTCCTGCGAGATGATCGCGCCGGTCGAGACGACGACGTCGACCATGTTCTGCTCGATCAGATCGGTGATGACCTGACGCATGCCGGCGGCGATGAGCGACCCGGCCATGCCGAGAAAGATGGTGGGCCGGTCCTTGTCGCGGAGCATCGCGTCGAAGACCGCGGCGGCCTTGCCGAGCGCGCGGGCCTGGAACGAGGCCTCCCGGTAGCCGTCGAGGAGCTCGGCGACCGTGGTGGTCTTGCCGACCTTTACCGGCGTCGTCGGACGGCCGAGGAGCTCCTTCTTCCTCTTGCGGTCGACGCCGACCGCCGCGGCGTGGATGTACTCCCTGGCGCTGTCGAGGCGCTTTGCTCCTTTCGATCCCATCGGCGAGGCCCTCCCGAAAGAATCCGGTACGCCGCCATCGCGGCCGCGTAGCCGGAGTCGATATTGACCGCCGTCACTCCGTTGGCGCAGGAGTTGACGGCGGAGAGAAGCGAGGCGAGGCCGCCGAAGGCGGCGCCGTAGCCGCGCGAGGTCGGCACGGCCAGGATGGGCCGTCCGACCAGCCCTCCGAGAACCGAGAAGAGCGACGCTTCCATGCCGGCGACGCAGAGGATCACGTCGGCGCGTTCGATCTCCTCCAGCCGCGAAAGAAGCCGCAAGACGCCGGCGACTCCGACGTCGGGAACGAGCGTGGAGGAGACGCCGAGGTACTCGAGCGACTTTCGCGCCTCCTCGGCCACCGGCATGTCCGAGGTTCCCGCCGTGACGACCGCGACGGTTCCTTCCACGCGCGGCATCGGTTTTCCGACCGAAAGGTGCAGCGTCGAGGAGCGGGGATCGTAGTCGGCGCGGCCGGGCAGGGGGGACACCGCGACTTCCTGCCACATCTCGGGCGACAGTCGTGTGACCAGCACGTCGTGCGCCCGCGAGAGCTGCCGGCAGATCTCGACGATCTGCTCGGCGGTCTTGCCCTCGGCCAGCACCACCTCGGGGAACCCGACTCGCCGCAGGCGGTCGAGATCGAGGGTGTAGTCGGGGCCGTGCATTTTGCCCGCATTCTATGCGGAGGTTGCGCGAAAGAGGGCGCGGCGTTATGGTTCGCAGTCTTCGGCGATCTTTGATTCGTTCGGCCAAGGGAAGCGGGTGAAAATCCCGCGCGGCCCCCGCCACTGTCACCGGGGACGCCTCGGGCGGCAATCCACTGGACGCGAGAGATCGGAAATCCGGTTGCGCATCCGGGAAGGAGCCCGACGGCGGAGGATCCGGAAGCCAGGAGACCTGCCGGACGACACGCTTCTCGGACGGGGCCGCGAGAAGGACGCGTCTTCGAATTCCCGGAGCGCGGGACCTTGCTCGACCCGTTCGAGACATCCGTCCTGTCGAACGGGAGGTTCGAATGACGACCGCGGTTCTGCTGGTCCTCCTCGGCGCCCTTTCCCGGCTTCTTCCCCATCCTCCGAACTTCGTTCCTCTCGGGGCTTTGGCCCTCTACTCCGGCGCCCGGCTGCCGCGTCGGTGGGCGTGGGCGGTGCCGCTCGCGGCGCTCGCCCTGTCGGATTTCGTGATCGATTTCGGCAGCGGCCGGTCCGCGTTCTCCGTGGTCCGGCTGACCGTCTTCGGCACCTTCGCCGCGATCGTCGGACTGGGAAACCGTCTGCGGGAGCGAGCCGGCGCCGGCCGTCTGGCCGCGTTTACGCTGGCCGCCTCCACGACCTTCTTCTTCACGTCCAATCTCGCGGTCTGGGCCTCCGGATCGCTCTACCCAGAGACGCCCGCCGGCCTGGCGCTCTGCTTCACCCTGGCGCTGCCGTTTTTCCCGGCGACTCTGGCGGCGGACCTGCTCGGCACCGCGGCGCTCTTCGGCCTGGACGCGCTGTCGCGCAGGCAGCGCGCGCGGCGCTTGGTCGGCGCCGGCAGTCTTCTGATCGGGCTCGCCCTGGCGCCCCGTGCCGCGGCCCAGCAGGGCCCACCGCCGGTGCCCACGCCGCAGGTGCCTTCCGCCTCCGAGAGCATCGTGGTCACCGCCACGGACACGCCCGAGGACGAGAAGCAGATCGGATCGGCGGTCACCGTCGTCACGCGGGAAGAGATCGAGAAGCACGAGGCGGTCGTCGTGTCGGACGTCCTGCGCTCGGTTCCGGGCCTCGACGTCACCCAATACGGCACGCCCGGCTCGCTGACCTCGCTTTTCACCCGCGGCACCAACTCGACCCAGACGCTCGTGCTCGTCGACGGCGTGCGCCTGAACTCGCCCTACTTCGGCGGCTACGACTGGTCGGCGATGACGACGGAGAACATCGATCGCATCGAGATCGTTCGCGGGCCTTTTTCGGCGCTCTACGGGTCGGACGCCATCGGCGGGGTCGTCCAGATCTTCACGCGGCCCGGCGCCGAGGGCGTGTCGGGCCGGGCGACGGGTGAGGCCGGCAACCAGGGACAGGGGCAGGGGTCCGCGTTCGTCTCGGCCGGAGAGGGGCCGTTCTCCGCGGCGGCGAGCTACCGCTATACCGCCTTCAACGGCGAAGGTCCGAACACCGACTGGCGCCAGCGCAACGGATCGGCGTCGCTGCAGGCGAGGCTGGGTGACTCGGGCCGGATCGGCGTCGAGTGGGGCCTGCTCGACGGCGAGGTCGGCAACCCCGGGGCGATCGGAGGCTTCGGTTATCCCTCCACGGCGCGCGGGTTCACGCACGAGTCCCGCATCTCTGTGCCGGCCAGCTTCGCGCTGTCGGACGCCAATCACCTCGAAGTCCTGGTCGGAGGCCTTCGATCCGAGCCGGCCTACCAGGACACCGCCGGGGGCTTCGTTTCGCAGACCGATGCGCGCACGTTCCAGGCCCAGGTCTCCGACACCGCCCGGCTCGGCGCGCACACGCTCTCCGCCTTCGCGTCGTGGGAGCGATGGAAGGTCTCCGACGAGAACAATTTCGGCACGAATCTCGACGACGCGCAGACCACTCTCTGGGGCCTCGGCGCGCAGGACACCGTCGCGCTGGGTGCCTTCACCGTCACGGCGGGTCTGCGTTACGACCGCTACACGACCTACGGCGACGCGTGGAGTCCCCGCGGAACGATCTCCTGGCTCTCGCCGGACAAGCTCTGGAAGATTCGCGCCTCCGGCGGCACCGGTTTCCGCGCGCCTTCAATCGGCGAGCTCTACTACCCCTTCAGCGGCAATCGGAATCTCAAGCCCGAGAAGTCGATCTCGGCGGAGGTCGGCGGCGAGCGCTACTTCGGCAATGGAGGGCGCGCGGAAGTCTCGGTCTTCTGGAACGACCTGAAGGACCTGATCGTCTACGACTTCGCCACGGGCATCGACATCAACATCGGTCACGCTCGCACGTACGGAGCGGAGCTGGGCTGGCGGCAGACCATCGTGCCGCAGCTCGCGGTGAACCTGTCGTACATGTACCTGAAGACGAAAGACCTCGAGACCGACGGACCGCTGCTGCGCCGACCCGAGAACGGCGTGACGCTGGGAGTCTCGTGGATGCCGATCCCGACGGTGAACATCTCGCCGCGCCTGCTCTACGTCGGCCCGCGCGCGGACACCGATCCGGGGACGGGCGACCCGATCACGGATCCTTCGTATGTCCGGCTCGACCTCGTGGCCCGCTGGCAGGTGGTCCCGAATCTGGCTCCGTACGTGCGTATGGTCAATCTGACAAACCATGCCTATCAGGAGGTGGCGGGTTATCCGGCGGCGGGACGCCTCGGTTCCGTCGGATTAGACGTAAAGTTTTGAGTGATGCCGCGCATCACGAGGGTCTACACGCGGACGGGCGACGACGGCACGACGAGCCTGGGCGGCGGACAGCGGGTCGCCAAGGACTCGGCGCGGATCGAAGCGTACGGGACGGTCGACGAGCTCAACAGTCAGATCGGTTTCGCCGTCGCGGCGGGCGTCCACGAGACGCTGCGCGCTCCGCTCGCGACGGTTCAGAACGAGCTCTTTCACCTCGGATCCGACCTCTGCATCCTCGAGTCCGACAAGGCGAAGCGCCCGGCGCCGAAGATCGAGGAGCGGCACGTCCGCGCCCTCGAGGAGCTGATGGACCGGCTCACCGAGGAGCTGCCGCCGCTCGAGAACTTCGTTCTCCCGGGCGGCTGTCCCTCGGCGGCGGCGCTCCATGTGGCGCGCACGGTCTGCCGGCGCGCGGAGCGTCTCGTCATCGCACTCTCGCGGTTGGAAGCCGTCGGCCCTTTCACCGTGACGTATCTCAACCGTCTCTCCGACGCGCTCTTCGTGATGGCGCGCTATGAGAACAATCGGCGCGGCGTCCCGGACGTGCTCTGGGACAGCCGGGCGTAAGCCTAGTGCTTCCAGTGCAGGCCGAGAGCCTTGGAGAGGAACGTCGCCATCTGCCCTCGCGTCAGCGGCGCGTCCGGGCAGAAATTGCCGCCGCCGCAGCCGGCCGTGATGCCGGAGGCCGCCAGCGCCTCGACGAACTGGAAGAATGGATGATTCGTTGGAACGTCGTTGAAGGTCGCCTGGCCCGGAGGCGGACTGACCGTGCGGCGCCAGTAGACTTGGATGAAGCCGAAGAACTGGAAGTTCGGGCTGGCCGCTTGCTCCACGTCGAGCACGAGCTCGACGTCCTCGTTGTCGAGCACCTGGATGCCCAGTGGGCCTGCGAGGTCCGTCGCCCAGCCATGCGCGGGAACCGAGAAGCCGGTGAGCATGTTCATGCTGCCGGAGGCGCCGCGCCCCCAGAGCGCCATCCCGTAGACGGCGTCCGTGTCGCTGGTCGTGTTCATGCCGATGTAGTCGATGATGGATCCGGCGGGGACGTTCAACGTCGCGTAGTAGTGGATGCCGAGGTCCGGCTGGCAGTAGCGGCCGAGCGCCGGCGAGGTGAAATACGCCGGTACGCCGAAACCGACGTCGTTGGACGAGGGGAGGAACGACGTGGCGGAGATCGTCGTGATCGTGTAGTCCTGCGTGCCGAACGCATTCGGATCGACGCGAGCCGTCAAGAGCGGTTTGGACGCCGACAGGTTCTGGCCGGCGGCGGCCGCGGCGAGCAGGATCGCGGCTGCGGAAAGTCGCGGAATTCTTCCGGCGAAAGCAGATTGCCGGACGGTTGTTTCGGCGATGCGGGTTGTGAGCATCTTGGCCTCCCTTCGTGGAAACGAAGCCTATGGCAACGCTCGAGGGCCGGCGCATGACCGGCGTCACGAGGCCGAGGCCGAAAGCGCTCGTCGCGTGGAGCTCCGGCAAGGACAGCGCCTTCGCGTTGCATGAGGCTCGCGCCTCCGGGAAGTTCGAAATCTTCGGCCTCCTGACGACGCTGACGGAGGACTACGGCCGCGTCTCGATGCACGGTGTGCGCGAGGAGATCCTGGACCGGCAGGCCGAGGCGCTCGGGCTGCCGTGCTGGAAGGTGCGGATTCCCGCGGGCTGCGTCAACGCGGACTACGAACGCGCGATGGGGGCCGCCGTCGCCGCCGCTCGCGCGGGCGGGGTCGAATGCATCGTCTTCGGCGACCTGTTTCTCCAGGACGTGCGCGCGTACCGGGAGCGCATGCTCGCGGGCTCCGGCATCGAACCGGTCTTTCCGCTGTGGGGCCGTGATACGGCGGCGCTCGCGGGCGAGATGGTCGAGGCGGGATTGAGGGCGACCGTCGTGTGCGTGGATCCGCGGCGCCTGCCGGCGCCGTTCGCCGGGCGCGAGTTCGGTGCGGAGTTCCTCGCCGCGCTGCCCGCCGGCGTGGATCCGTGCGGCGAGAACGGGGAATTCCACACGTGCGTGACGGAGGGTCCCATGTTTCGGGAGCCGGTGCGCACCGTCGCAGGCGAGACCCTCGTGCGCGAGGGATTCGTGTTCGCGGATCTGCGGCTCCGGGATGCCTGTCCGGCCCCGCTGGGATGACCGCGCCGCGCGTGGTGTCGCTTCTTCCGTCGGCGACCGAGATCGTCGCGGCGCTCGGCTTCGCCGACGCCCTCGTCGGGCGCTCGCACGAGTGCGACTATCCCGAAGAGGTCTCCAACCTTCCGGTCTGCACCGCGCCGAAGATCGATCCCCGTGGCAGCTCCGAAGAGATCCATCGGTCGGTCAGCGCGCTGCTGGCGCAGACGCTGTCGGTCTACCGCGTCGACGCGCAGCGGCTGCGGGACCTCGAGCCCACCAACGTCGTCACGCAGGTGCAGTGCGAGGTCTGCGCCGTTTCGCTCGAAGAGGTCGAACGGGCCCTCGCGGGATGGACCGCGAAGCGTCCGCGCCTCACGCCGCTCAATCCGGCGAGCCTCTCCGACGTCTTCGACGACATCGAGCGGGTCGCCGCGGCCCTCGGCGCGCCCGAGCGCGGGTCGCGCCTCGCCGCGCGCATGCGCGAGCGTATGGTCGCCATCGCCTCGCAGGCGCGCACCCTTCCCCGGAGGCCGCGTGTCGCCACCGTCGAGTGGCTGTCTCCCCTGATGACGGCGGGCAACTGGATGCCGGAGCTCGTGGAGATGGCCGGGGGAGAGGACGTGCTCGGCCGGGCCGGACGTCACTCCGGGTGGATTTCGTGGGAGGCGCTCCGAATGGCGGATCCCGACGTGATCCTCGTGATCCCGTGCGGCTTCTCGCTCGAGCGTGTCGAACGCGAGATCGATTTGCTGACGAAGCTTCCGGGGTGGAGCTCCCTCGAGGCCGCCGCGGCGGGCCGCGTCTACGTCGGCGAGGCCAACCAGTACTTCAACCGGCCCGGCCCGCGTCTGGCCGAGACGCTGGAGATCCTGGCCGAGGTCCTGCACCCGACGCGGTTCGCCTTTGGACACGAAGGGACGGGGTGGCGGCGGCTCGGATGACGGCTGCCGGGCCCACGAGGAAGACCGGCAGCCGATTCCCAAGCGCCGAGGATCAGGGAGCGGGCGGGACACCCGGCCAATGCAGACCCAGCGCCTTGGCCAGGAACACCGCCATCTGCCCGCGGGTCACCGGGTTGTCCGGGCAGTAGTTCCCGTTTCCGCAGCCGCCCGTGATGCCCGAAGCCGCGAGCGCCTCGATGAACTGGAAGAAGGGGTGATTCGTCGGCACGTCGTTGAAGGTCGCGGCTCCCGGAGCGGGGCTGACGGATCGCTTCCACCAGACCTCGACCCAGCCGAAGAACTGCTGAGTTGGATTCGAGCCCTGTTGGACGTGGAGGATCAGGGCATTCCCGGTCTGTCCGGTCCACAGGTAGCCGATCGGGCTCGCGTTGAAGTCCGTATCCCAGCCGTGAACCGTGCTCGAAAACGTTCCGATCGTATCCACGGTGCCGTCCTTGTGACGGTTGTAGAGAGCGACCCCGAGCGCGAACGCGGTGTCCGTCGTGGAGTTGAGGCCGATGAAATCGATCACGGCCCCGGCGGGAATGTCGACGGCCGTATAGAAGTCCTCGAGAGTGTTGAGGTCGCCGACGCGGCCGAGGCTCCCCGACGTGTCGTATCCCTGGAGATGAAAGGCGGGAAAGAACGACGTCGCCGAGACCGTCGTCACGGTGTAGGCATCCGTGCCGAACGCATTCGGGACCTCGCGCGTCGTCGCGAGCCTGTTCGCCGCCGGATCTACCGCGGATGCGACGCCAGCCCATGCGAAAACCAGAAACAACAGACCCGCAACGTGTGCGATCCTCCGGATTCCGGTGACCATGAAGGGACCTCCTTGATGGTTTGGATCCTAGCGGGACCGAAACCTGAAGGGCGACTAAGAAATCGAGCCTTTCTGAGGGGCCGGAGCCGAACGTCGATAGAATCCGGCCCATGAGACGTCTGCTCGTCGCCTCGCTCTTCTTCGCCGTGCTCGTCCCGACAGCGCTGGCGCTCGTCTTCGCGGACGCCGACTGGGAGGCGATCCGGTGCGCTGCCCGCTGCGGCCACGAAGTCCGGAGCGGCGCGGCCTGCTGTCCCGTGAGCGGCTCCGCGACACACGGCCATTCGATCTCGAGCTGTCCTTCCGGCGAATCCTCGCCGGCGCGGACACGGGCTTTGCCCCCATCGATCCTCGCAGTCGCAACGCGGCTGACTTCGCCCTCCGGCGACAACCGCGCCGACGCGGTGGAGAACATCGAACTCGCCTCCGTGGTCCCTGACCCGCCCGAGCACGTCCCCCTCGCGGTCTCCTGATTCGTCTCGGTCAAAAACGAAACAGGAGAGTCTCCATGCATCTGCGGAAGCTTCTTTCCGCGGCGCTGGCGTTGGCCGCCGCCGCGGTGATTCTCATGCCCGATGGCGCCCGCGCCTGCTCGATGTGCCGTTGCAGCGATCCGGTCTTCAGCGCCCTGGGCCAGGGCCTCTACACGACCTCGGGTTTCAAGATCGCGGTGGACTGGAGTCGCCAGGACCAGAGTCAAGGCGAGGGCGAAGACTTCGAGCACCAGATTCGCAACTCGCTGACGGCGACGCTGTCCTACTCGTGGCAGGAGCGCCTGACGTTCGTAGCGCAAGTTCCGTACGTGTGGGCGCACCAGACGGGTGCCAAGGGAGTCGAGGAGGCGAACGCTCTCGGCGATCCGGTCTTCTACGTCTACGGCCGGCTCTGGTCGTCCGACTTCGCGCAGGGTCTCGGCCGACGGGCGTGGCTGTCGGCGGTGTTTTCCGTGAAGACGCCCTGGGGAGAGAACGACGCCGAGGAAGACGGCGAACGCCTCGACGAGCACGTGCAGCCGGGCACGGGAGCGACCAATCTGTCGGGAGGCCTGTCCTTTCTCTACCTCTTCGACGCGAACTCGTCGATGTATGTCTCGGCCGCGTATACGGGCACCGGCCGAAACGACTTCGGCTACAAGTACGGCAACAACGTCCAGGTCAACGCCGTCTACGACCGCAAGCTCACAGATTGGCTCGACGGACTCTTCGAAGTGAACTTTCTCGACGTGAAGAGAGATCAACTCGACAGCGCGGGTCTGGAGGACCCGAACACCGGCGGGAAAAGCCTGTACCTGACGCCTCGCATCGCGGTGCACCTCGTAAAAGGCCTGGTCGCGCGCGCAGCCGGGCAGTTTCCGGTGTGGAAGGACTTGAACGGAGTGCAGGAGATCAAGCCGACCTACTCGGCCGGACTGACCTGGGTGTTTTAACCGTCGCCTTCGCTTGCGAGGAGACCTGCGCCTCCATTGTCGCAACTCACGCGCGTCTCACCATCCGGCGCACCGGCGGGCGGCTCGCGGAACAGCGCTCGACCGCCCGCCTGGTCTCCTCGCTGCGCTGCGGCTCCCGCTGCGCGAACCTCCTCCCTCCCTCCGGTCGGGAGACTATTACCGCCGTGCTTCGCACGGCGTTCCCTACTGCCGGAGGTCTGCCTTCGGTGGTCGGGTCGCGCCGCGAACACCTGTCTCAGCGCCGCAGAAGTTCCAAAGGCATCCCTCTCCCCCGGCGGGAGGAGAGAGGGTCAGAGTGAGGGTACTCAGGCTTCGTCGGTCCCCGTATCCGCCGGAGTCCGCCGCTTTGGGTGGAAGAGGTAACCGAGTCCGAAGACGACGCCCAGCGCGGCGTGCGTGTAACCGGTCCCGCGCGCGAAGCCCGGCGCCGTGAACGCCTGGATGAGGTATCCCGTCATCCCGAGGGGAAGCAGGAGCCAGAGCATCGCGATCCCGCTGCGCCGGCCGTTGGTCTCGCCGCTCAGGATGCGCGCGAGCGCGTGGCGACGCAGGATGAGGCCGACGCCCATCAGGGCAAACGGCGCCACGAGGATGTGCGCCTTGAGGATCCAGGGCTGCAGAGGATGTCCGACACGCGAGTAGGGATCCGAACCGTGCACGAAGTACTTGAAGATCCCGTAGAAGAGGCCGGTGAGCGAGACGGCGATCAGGGCGGACTGATTCCACCAGGCCTCCCAGCGCTTCATCTGGGCTTCGCCTCGGCCGCGGACGGGTGCAAAACGCGGTGCAGCGCCAGGACGCGCCGGGCCGCATCGGTCGTGGCGCGAGCCGTCAGTGTCGCGCCGGTGACGGGATGGATCGCGCGCTTCATGGAGAGCTCGTCGTTCAACGGCTTTCCCGTGAACTGGGCGTACCACTGCGGCCGGGGCAGATACTCCTCGGGCTCCGAGAAGGAGAGGACCTCGATGCGCGTGATGGCGCCGGAGGGATCGACCGCGATCATGATCGTCTCCGGCATCGTGCGCACGACGTGGACGTCGAAGTAGGCCGTGCCGACCTCGCGGCCGTCTTTGGTCGCCGCGTAGTACGTGACGAGCGCACCCGGGAGCGCTTCATCCCTCGAGAGCTTCTGCGCCTGCTTCTGCTGCTCGGGTGTCAGAAACGCGGTCTTTCGCTCGACGGTTGCTCCCGGAAAAGCCAGCCGGAGCGCCTCCTCCCGCGTCAGATAGACCTTGGCCGCGGCGGGCGCCGCCAGAAGGGCGCCAGCCACGGCCGCGGAGAGAAGTCTTGGGGGGCTCACATCAGAAAATGTATCCGAGTGCGGCGTTCCACTGGTTCACACCGGTTCGGGCCTCGTTGTGCCGCTGCTGCCAGTCCATCTTCAACACCAGCCGGTCGATCGGCTTGAACTCGAGACCGAGGGTCAGCTCCTGGTTGTCGTTGGCCGGGTTGCGCGCATAGCCCGCCGGCACCGCCGCCTGGGTGTCGTACTGTTCGTAGCGCACGAACGGAATCAGCGACATCTTCGAGCCCGGTATCAGGGAGAGCACGTCGTAGCCTCCCCACAGGTACCAGCCCTCCTGGCGGCTGCCGATCGACTCGTCGCCGACGAACCCGAGGGCCTCGTTGATCAGGCCCGCCTGCGAGATCGTCGTGCGGGCATATACGCCGCGCAGCCACAGTCCGCGCCACTGCCAGTCCGCGTGGACGTCGAAAACCGTGGTGAGCCCGTCGATCTCGCGGCCCGCCGGCGTACGCAATCCCTGGCCGGAGTCGCCCGAGAAGAACGAGGCGCCGGCGAGAAGTCCCGGCACGCCGACGAAGTCCAGGCGCGCCGTTCCGGCCCAATCCCGGGCCTTGGCCTCGGATCCTTCCTGTCTTCCCTCGCGGATGCCTTCCTCGGCCGTGTAGCCCGCGGCGTTCAACCCGTTGACGACGTAGCCGCGGTACGAGAACGGTCCCCACTCGCCGTAGACGCCGCCGCCGATCTCGCGCCATGTCGTCGGAAGGATGACGTCGTCGACGTCGGGCCGCCGCGCGCCCAGAAACGCGGTGGGCTCGTGCTGCTCGTTGACGAGTCCCATCGGGATCAGGACCAGGCCGGCCCGCGCGTTGAAAGCGCGGGAATTCATGTAGTCGACGTAGGCGAATTCGACCTCGGCCTCGCCGCCCTTGTCCGGGCCAACCACGGCATTGGCGTACTCGATCTCCGAGTTCAGGACGAAGTGGTCGTCGAACTTGTAGCCCAGATAGAGGACCGCGCGCAGGAGCGTGATCTGGTCGTCGTTGCCGGTGGGGTCGCCGCTCTGGTCACGGCTGTCGAAGTTCTGGTACAGCGCCTCGCCGTAGCCTCCGATCGAGACGCCGCGCTTGATGCCGTAGACCTTGGCGGCGGAGAGCCCGAGGCCATAGCGCTGGCCCGTGGACTGCTGTGTCGGTGCCGGGGTCGGCGCGGCCGCCACTGCCGTGGGCTGCGGAGCGGGAGCCGCGGCCACGGCGCCGCTCTCCGCTTCGCCGAGCTTGATCGCTTCGATCTCGGCGGCGAGGACGTCGATGCGCCTCTCGATCTCGGCCAGCCGCTTCTCGGTCGTGGCGTCGGCGGAAGCCTTGATCGCGGCGATCTCGGCGCGCGTGTCGGCGAGGAGCTTCTCCAGCTTCTGGATGCGCTCTTCAGGGGATCCGGGAACGGGAGTCGGAGTCGGGGCGGGAGCCTGGGCGAGAGCGGCCGCAGTCGAAAGCGCGGCCAGAAGACAGATCATCAGGAATCGGGAAAGACGAAGCATGGGGTCGTTCCTCCTCAGTGTTGGGTGATCGGGAGGCCGTGGACGGCCCTGGAATCGGTCGAAACGACGAGCAGTGAAATCCCCGGCGAGGCGACGGCGTCGAGCGTGTCGCCGCCCCGGTCGATCAGAAACAGCACTTCGTTGCGGACGCCTTCGCGGCGCAGCTTCTCGGAGAGCGCGAGCCCCTTCTCGGGCCCGAGCACGAAGAACGCCGTCGACAGCACGTCGGCGGCCAGGCCCGAGGGCGCGACGACGGTGGACGATCCGAAATCGGGAGCCGGTTCGCCCGTGTGCGGATCGAGCAGGTGTCCGATGGATCGCCCGTGGACGACACGGCGGCGCTCGGAATCTCCGGACGTCGAGACCGAAACGTTTTCGATCGCGAGAGTCAGGACCGCTCTCTGCCGGTCGCGCGGGTGCGCGATCGCGATCGTCCAGGGCTCGCCGCCGGAGCGCGCGCCACGCGCCAGGACCTGGCCTCCGAGGTCCACGAGCGCATCCCGGACTCCCGCGGATTCCAGACGTCGCACGGCGCAGTCCAGGGCGTAACCCTTGCCCCAGGCGCCCTCGTCGATGCCGGCTTCCGGGGCGAGACGCGCAGCGGTGCCAGCGGAGGGATCGAGCCGGAAGAGCGAGAGCCCGGTCGCGTGACGCGCCGCCGCGAGCTCCCGGGAGGAGGGGATGCGACCAGCCCCGCGCAGGCCCCAGGCCCGAACCAGCGGAGCGACCGTGGGATCGAAGGCGCCTTCGGTGCGTCCGGACCAGGCGAAGACCTCCGAGAGAGTGGTCAGGAGCTCGGGGTCGATCCTGAGTTCCTGGCCGACCGGTCCATCGTTCAGGCGGGCGAGCGGGCCGCCCGGGCGCCACGTCGTCAGGAGCGCTTCGACCCGGGAAAGCTCCTCGACGACGGCCTCCGAAGCGGCGAGACCCCGCTCCCGGTCGGCGGCGACGACGGCGAGGTCCGCGGTCGTGCCCATCAGGGCCACACGGCGTGCGACGGTGACCGGGGCTGGGTCCGCTGAGGCGGCCAAAGGCAGCGCGAGAAGCAATGCGATCCTCATCTTCGATCTAGATTGAGATTCAGTCTCAATCGCAAAGATAGGAGAGGCCGGGCCGGGCCGTCAAGCCCCGAAGAAGGGAAGGAACCGAGACGGGAGAGTCCATAATGCCGGCGGCATGACGGCGCTCCCGATCGTCCTCTTCTCCGGGCTTCTGGCCGCGGCGCCGACGCCGCAACCCACGGCAGCGATCACCCCTACCGCCGCGGCCAAGACCCCGAAGGCGGGGCCGGCGCAGAGGGTTCCGGATCAACCCTACGTCGGCACGCCCCGGCCCGGTGAAGTGAAATCCTACGAGGCGATTCTCAAGGCGAAAGAGGCGGGGGTGTCGAACAAGGACCTTCTGGCGAGAGTGCGGCGCGCGAAGATCGTCTACTCGCTGACGACCTACGACATCCAGAAGCTGCGCGCCGCGGGCGTCTCCTCGGACGTGATCGAGGCGATGATGCGGTCGGGCCGTTCGGCCACGACGCCCGTTCCGACTCTTCCGGGATCGGCTAGGCCGACGCCTGGCGCGACCGCGGCTCCGCCGCGTTGAGCGGCGCGGCCGGCGCCGAAGTGGTCCGCCGTCGCTTCCACCAGAGCCCGATGAGCCACGCCGTCGGAATCACCGCGAGGGCGTAGGACAGCAGCTGTCCGATCTTCCCATCGGGGCCCAGGACTTCGGTCGCGTCGTGGATGGCCTGGGACGCGGGGAAGAGCCGCGCCTCCGACAGCTCGTGCACGCCGTAGAGGACGAGCTGCAGCAGAAAGATTGCGAGGAAGACGGCCGACACGTTGAGCAGCGTCTTCAGTGGAACGCCCCGCCCCAGTCGGGTCCAGAGCACGGCGATCGCGGCCGCGCCGACGAGACCAGCGGCCAGACCGATCATCACCGCAGAGGACTTCAGCTGGAAGAGCGCCGTCGCGATCAGGAGCGCGGTCTCCATCCCTTCGCGCGTGATCATCAGAAGCGTGAAGAAAAAGACGCCCCAGAACGCCCGCGAGGCGCTCGCCGAACGGGCGCTGGCTTCGATGCGGCTCTCGATGTCGCTCTTTAGCCGCGCCGAAACGCGCTTCATGTAGACGAGCAGGCTTCCGACCAGCGCCGCCGCGGCGAGGGCGAGGATGCCTTCCCAGAGTGGCTGATTCGAGGCCTTCGAGAAGATCCACCCCGCGCCGGCGCAGGTGACGACCGAAACCGCCAGGGCGGCGTAGACCGCCCGCGACAGGAACGCGCGGCCGGTGCGGTGGAGGTACGAAAGGGTCAGCGCGACGATGAGAAACGCCTCGATTCCTTCCCGCAACGCGATCGTGAATCCTTGCCACATGGGCGTTTCTCCGTGACCCCCCGCTTGACATCCAAGAGGGGGCGTGAGAATAACCTAGTTGAGACAGAGTCGCAATCCCAAAGGTGGCCCATGGAAAAGCGAGAGCTCGGCATCTTCCGCAAGTATCTGGAACGGCGGGGCCTGAAGCTGACCGCCGAGCGCCAGGCTCTGTTCGACGAGATCTTCAGCCGCCACGAGCATCTGGAAGCGGACGAGCTGCTGGTGCGGCTGCGCTCGAAGCACAAGAAGATCTCCCGGGCCACGATCTACCGGACGCTCGAGCTCCTCGTCGACTCCGGGATCGTCGGACGAGTCCGCATCGGAGAGGCGGGATACCGCTACGAGCGCCTGCGCGCGGGCGACCACCACGATCATCTGATCTGCGACCACTGTGGGCGCGTGATCGAGTTCTTCGAGCCCCGGATCGAGCATCTCCAGGACGAGGTTGCGGAGCGCTACGGGTTCGTGCTCCTCTCCCACACGCACCAGATGCGGGGCATCTGCCGCTCCTGCCGTCCGCGCGCCAAGGCGGCGGGGCCGGCGGCGGAGACGATCGAGCCGCGGCCCGTTTCGATCACTTCCAGACCACGCGAATGAAGCGCCGTCCGAGGCGAAGCACCGTCGGCGAGGCGCCGGCGAGGCTCTCGTCGGGGTTGCGCACCTCGCGCGGCGAACCCGCCCCGTCGGCGTAGACCTTCAGGGCGCCCTCGTCGATCTTCCGGCGCGCCTCGCGCATGGACGCCGCGAGGCCCAGATTCACGAGCGTCTTCGCGGCGGGAGCGCCGCCTTCGGCGGAAAGCTCCCGCGTCTCGACGTCTTCGGGAACCTCGCCTCGGGCGAACGCGCGCCGGAAGTCTTCCTCTGCGCGCGCGGCCGCTTCGGCGCCGTGAAAATCGGTCACGATCGCGCGCGCCAGGTTCGCCTTGGAGTCTCTGGGGTTCTCCTTCCCGGACTCGACGCGCTTCCGGCGCTCGGCGATGGAGGCTTCGGGCTCGTCGGTCAGAAGCTCGTACCAACTCCAGAGGAGCGAGTCGGGGATCGACATGACCTTGCCGTACATGTCGCCGGGAGGATCGAGGACCCCGATCGCGTTGCCGAGCGACTTGGACATCTTCTCCACGCCGTCGATCCCCACGAGCAGCGGGACCGTCAGCACCACCTGCGGCTCGAGCCCCTCGGCCCGCATCAGGTCGCGGCCGACGAGGAGGTTGAAGAGCTGATCGGTGCCGCCGAGCTCGACGTCGGCCTTCAGCGCCACCGAGTCGTAGCCCTGGGCCAGAGGGTAGAGCAGCTCGTGCAGGGCGATCGGCTGCTGCGCCTTCCAGCGCTTCTGGAAATCGTCCCGCTCCAGGATCCGCGCGACGGTGACCTTCGCGGCGAGCCTCACGAATCCGGCCGAGCCCAATGCCGAAAGCCAGCGGTCGTTGAAGTCGATGACCGTCTTTTCCGGGTGCAGGATCTTGAAGGCCTGCTGCGTGTAGGTCCGGGCGTTGGCGGCGATTTCCTCGCGCGAGAGCTGCGGTCGCGTGGTCTTCTTTCCGGACGGGTCGCCGATCATCGCGGTAAAGTCGCCGATGACGAAGATGACGCGATGGCCCGCGTCCTGGAAGTGGCGCATTTTTCGCAAGAGCACCGTGTGGCCGAGGTGTATGTCCGGGGCGGATGGATCGAAACCGACCTTCACGGTCAGCGGGCCTTTCCGGAGCTTTCTCTCCAGGTCCTGCTCGTCGATCAGGTCGACGGCGCCGCGGCGGAGCGTCTCGACAGCGGACGAAGTCACGGTGGCTGAGGATTATACGTGCGTAGAGCCCTAAGACTTTCTAAAGGGCGGAATGGTGGATCGGGACTGACGTTAGCCTTCCCGAGCTTGAGGAAAGAGGTAATTACATGAGGAAACTTCTGCTGGCGGTTGGAGTGTTTGCGTTTCTCGCGGGGGGAGCGGCGACGGCCCAGAACTGGCTGACGCTGCCCGCGGCGGCGTCGTTCGTGGGAGGCGCGCCGTTCTTCTCGGACGTGCGCGCGTTCAATACGTCCTACACGGACAGTCTCGACGTGACGGCTACCTATCACTGCTTCATCCCTTCTCCCTGTACGGCGGGCACGCCGTCGGTGACTTTCACGCTGGCGCCGCGCGAGTCGCATGCGTTCGACAACATGGTGCTCAACACGTTCAACGCGCCTGACACGGCGGGGGGCATCGAGTTCGGGTATGCGGGCACCCAGGAGCAGCTGGTGGTGACCAGCCGGCTCTACTCGACGGAGCCCGAGCCGACCGTGGGCATGTTCATCCCGGGACTGCCCGACGCGGAGGCCTTCCCGACGACGGTGCTGACCTCGGTTCGCAACGGAGGGGCGGGGCCCAGCTTCCGGACGAACGTCGGCGTGTATAACCGGACGGCGACCGCGACCTCGGTGACGTTCACGATCTTCGACGGGGGAACCAATCAGGTCGGCAACCCCGTGACGATCAACGTCGGCGCGCACGCGGGGGCGCAGGTCTCGGCGATCTTCAACGCCGCGGGGCAGAGCGCCCACGAAACCCAAAACGCCGCCATCGTGGTCTCCTCCGCGCAGCCGATCTTCACCTACGCCGCGGTGATCGACAACGCCACGACCGACCCGATCTTCGTGGTCGGCGCCGAGGACCAGCCGCAGCAGCCGATCACGCCTGTCGCGACGGCGACGCCGGGCGGCGGGAATCCGACGGCGACCCCGACTCCGCCTGCCCCGACCCCGACTCCCACGCCGCCCGCGGGAGGCACGCAAACGGTCAACGTCGGCCAGGGCGGCAACAACTTCGTGGACTCCACCACTGGCACCAGCACGACCAACATCACCGTGGGTACGACGGTCCACTGGGTCTGGGTGGCCGGGTTCCACAACGTGGCCTCGGGCAACTGCTGTACCTTCGACGGCAATTTCACTTCGGGCACTCCCGCATCGGGAGACACTTTCGACCACACGTTCAGCACCGCCGGAACCTTCCCTTACTTCTGCGAAGTGCACGGAGCGGCCATGACCGGCACCATCAACGTCACGCAATAGCCAGTCTCAGCACGCGAGACTTCCGGTTCCTCCTGGGCCGCCCCGAAAGGGGCGGCTTTTTTTTGTCAACGCGCGTCAGGCCTCCGTCGTCCAAACGCCGGAGGGACCATGCGCATCGCGCGGTTCGGCATCCTCTGTCTCGCGTTCGCCGGCGCGGCCGGCGCCGAGACCGTCGTGGTTCCGGCGGCGGCCTCGGTCCGCGGCCTGGCTCCCTTCTTCTCGGACGTGCGGGCGTTCAACACGTCCTACACGGCGCCCCTGACCGTCACGGCGCAGTACCGATGCTTCATCGGGTCGTGCTCGTCGGCGGCGCAGACTTTCACGCTGGCACCGCGGGAGTCCCGGGCGTTCGACGACGTTTGCGTCTCGCTCTTCTCCTCGCCGGACTCCGCCGGCGCAATCGAGCTGACGCACTCCGGCGCCGACGGCACGCTCGTCGTCTCGAGCCGCCTCTATTCGACGGCGCCCGTGCCGACGGTCGGAATGTTCGTCCCTGGGCTGCCGCTCGCGGCGGCGAGGCCGGTCGCGGTCTTGACCTCGGTCCGCAACGGCGGTCCGGGCGCCGGGTTCCGCACCAACGTCGGCGTCTTCAATCCGGGCGAGGAGTCAGTCACGCCGCGCTTCTCGATATACGACGGCGGCACGCTCGTCGGAACCGCCGCGCTGCCGGCGAGTCTGCCGCCGCACTCGGGCGAACAGATCAACGACGTCTTCGCCGCCGCCGGCGCCGGCGCCCGCGCGACGGCGAACGCTGTCATCGTGGTCGAGAGCGGCGGATCCTCGAGTGTCTTCTCGTACGCCGCCGTCATCGACAACGCCACGACCGATCCGGTTCTCGTGATCGGCGCACCCGACGCGGCGGCGCCCTCCGGGCCGCAGGAGATCGTGATCTCGGTCAAGGCCTGGGACTTCTCGCCCGGAGGCCCGGTCTCTTCGCCGCTTCGCCTGTCGGTCGGAACAACCTACCGCCTCGTCTTCCGGAACGCGGACCTTCCGGGCACGCCCAACCCGCGGCACGGATTCACCGGGATTTCCGAGCTGGGCCTCCCGGAGACGCACGACATTTTCGCCGGCCATGACTTCGTCATCCCGTCCTTTGCCCCGCAGCCCTTCCAGCGCGGCACGTACGCCTTCGGCTGCACGGAGACCGAGTGCGGCGGCGATCCCGAGCAACACAACGGGATGATCGGCCTCCTGATCATCGAATAGAAAGGCCGGTTAGAATCTCGGTCGTGACCGAGACGAAGGAAGCCGAGAAGACCGCCGAGGACAACGCCCCCGCCCCCGATCCCGACGACGCCCGGGCCGCGGCGGCGGCGGCCGCGCGCAAGCGGGCCGAGAAGAACTGGGAAGAGAACAAGAAGCTCTGGCGCGCCATGGGCGTGCCCAAGCCGCTGCCCGCCAAAAAGTAGCCTGGTTCGCCATGAAGCTCGAGAGCACCGCTTTCCGCGACGGTCAGCCGATCCCGAAACGACACTCCCGCGACGGCGAAGACGTGTCGCCTCCCCTCGCCTGGTCGAACCTGCCCGCCGGCGTTCGGAGCCTGGCGCTCATCTGCGACGATCCGGATGCGCCGCGAGGCACGTGGGTTCACTGGGTCTACTACGACTTGCCGCCCTCGGTGACGTCGCTGCCGTCCGGCGTTCGCAAGGCGGACCGTCCGTCTCCGGGCGGCGTCCAGGGGCGCAACGACTACAAGGAGACCGGATGGGGAGGCCCGGCCCCGCCGAAGGGGCACGGAGTGCACCACTACAACTTTCGCCTCTCGGCGCTCGACCGCGAGCTGGGACTCTCGCCCGGCGCCACCAAGGCGGAGGTCGAGTCCGCCATGCAGGGCCACGTTCTCGCCGAGGCGAAGCTGACGGGGACCTATCGGCGCGATTGAGGAGTTCCGGAGGATCGAGCGGGAGATCGTCGCCTGCCGGCGGTGCCCGCGTCTGGTCCGCTGGCGCGAGGAGGTGGCGCGCCATCCACCCCGCCGATACGCCGGCCAGAACTACTGGGCGAAGCCCGTTCCGGGATTCGGCGATCCGACGGGGCGCATCGCGATCGTCGGGCTCGCGCCGGCGGCCCACGGCGGCAATCGGACCGGACGCACGTTCACGGGCGATCGTTCGGGGGACGTCCTCTACGCGGCGCTCCATGCGGTGGGCCTGGCGAACAAGCCGGTCTCGAAGGGCCCCGGAGACGGACTGAAGCTTCGAGGCGCGCTCATCACGGCGGCGTGCCGCTGCGCGCCGCCCGGCAACAAACCCCTGCCGTCGGAGCTCGACAATTGTCACGAGTACCTTCAGCGCGAGATCACGCTATTGAAGCGTCCGCGTGTGTTCGTCGCCCTCGGCGCGCTCGCCTTCGGCGCCCTCCTGCGCGCGCTGGCGCGCGAAGGAGTCGAGTTGCCACGGCCGAGGCCGCGCTTTGCGCATGGGAGCCGCTACGCGATCGGGGAGGACCGGATTTTCACGACGTATCACCCCAGCCAGCAGAACACCTTCACGGGGAAGCTGACGCCGGCGATGCTGCGCGCCGTCCTGCGCACCGCAGTGGCGGAGGCGGGGAGATTAGTGACGCGCGCGTAGGGGCGGCCCTTGTGGCCGCCCGCGGGCGGGGACAAGCCTCGCCCCTACGATTTCTTGCCGAAGAGAGCGTCGAAGGCGGCGCGGGCGTCGTCGGGGGCGGCCTCGCCGCGGCTGCCGGTCAGGTCGAATGTCTTGGCCGGGGCGTAGAAGGTGCACTCGTTGGCGGCCTTCTTGTTGGGAATCCGCGCCGGGATCGGCTGCGTGCACTCGAAGCGGGCGGAGGTGTCGAAGTGGGAACACTGGCTGCACGAATGGAGAGCCGCGCCGCACTTGCGGCAGGTCGCGGCCACGCCGATCGAATCGAGGTCGAGGACCTTCTCGCCGCAGTGCTTGCATCGAAAGACGACGGCCTTGTCCTGATCGATCCCGCGTCCCCGTGGCGCCCCGTCGTCGCGGCGGGGACCGGCTCCCGGGCGGCGCTTGGCCGGCTCGGATCCCGAGTCCATGTACCCACGGTGCCGGTACTTGCGGTCGTCGCTCACGCTGGAAGATCGGATTCTACATTTGCGTTTGAAGCGGGGGATAGAATCCCGCTCTTCGAAGGGAGCATTCATGAAGGAACTGGAAATCACGCCGTCCTCGGCCTTTACGGCGACCGCCGCCGGCGCGGCCGAGCGGGTCACGGCCTTCTTGCGCAAAGTCTACGGGTGGATGTTCGTCGGCCTCGGCCTGACGGGAGCCGTCGCCGTCGGAGTGGCGAGCTCGCCCACCCTGGTCCAGGCGATCTTCTCCAACCGCATCCTCTTTTTCGGGCTGATCCTCGCGGAGCTGGGGATGGTCTTCTACCTCTCCGCCCGCGTCGAAAAGCTTGCGCCCTCGACCGCTTCGGCGCTGTTCCTGGTCTATTCGGCCTTGAACGGAGCGACCCTCTCTTTCATCTTCCTGGCGTACACCGGAGCCTCGATCGCGACGACGTTCTTCGTCACCGCGGGGATGTTCGGCGCACTGGCCCTCTACGGGACGACCACGAAGCGAAGCCTCGCCGGCGTGGGCCAGTTCGTGTTCATGGGCTTGATCGGGGTCATCCTGGCCTCGGTCGTCGGCCTCTTCTGGCACAACGCGGCCCTGCAGTTCGCGATCTCCGTCGTGGGCGTGATCGTGTTCACGGGGTTGACGGCCTGGGACGCGCAGCGGCTGAAGGCAATGGCCCTCGCGGTGCCGGAGGGACGGGTCGGTTCCTACGCGATCGTCGGAGCCCTCTCACTGTACCTCGACTTCATCAACCTGTTCCTGTTCCTGCTGCGGTTCCTGGGCGGGCGACGGAGCTAGGAGCGAGCGTCTAAGAGCCCGTCGGGGCGGCGCTGGTCCCGGCGGTCCGCGAGGCGGCGCGGTCGATGGCCTCGATCAAGCGCCCGAGGTTCAGCGGCTTGACGAAGTGGGCCGAGAACCCCGCGCGCTGGCTGCGCTGGATGTCGTCTTCCATGCCGTAGCCGGAGAGAACGATCGCGACGAGCCCGGGGCGCAGCGGCTTCAACTTCGAAAGCAGGTC
Organism: Acidobacteriota bacterium; assembly: GCA_046725935.1. Classification (GTDB taxonomy): domain Bacteria; phylum Acidobacteriota; class Thermoanaerobaculia; order UBA5066; family Gp7-AA6; genus DAHUXD01. The sequence continues at coordinate 24,146 of JBKOZO010000062.1, forward strand.
GATGCCGCTGCCGTCCGGGAGCCCGAGATCGGTGACCAGGACGTCGCACGGCCGTTCCGCGAACGCGCGGAGGGCGTTCTCGACGTTGCTCGCCAGGCGAACCTCGAAGCCCTCTTCGCGGAGCATGTCGCGAAGCGCCTGACCGCTGTCCGGGTCGTCTTCGACCAGCAGGACGGAGGCGGCGCTGCGGGCGGCAAAACCCGGATGACCCGGAAGGACGCGCGCCGGCCGCTCCGAGGTGGTGCCGAGCTCCACGGCGAAAGTGGCGCCTTGGCCTTCGCCCTCGCTGTCGGCGGTGATCACGCCCTCGTGCAGCTCGACTAGGTTCTTGGCGATCGCAAGGCCCAGGCCCAGACCCGCCTGGCGGCGGCTGATCGTGGCTTCTCCCTGCTCGAACGCGTCGAAGATCCGGGGGAGAACATCGCGGCGGATCCCGCGGCCCGTGTCGGCGACCTCGATCCGGATCCGCTGGGGTGCGGGGTTGCGGGTTCGGACCGCGATGGTGCCTCCTCCCGGCGTGAACTTGATCGCGTTCTTCAGAAGGTTCCAGAAGACCTGCTGCAGGCGCGTCGAGTCGCAGCTGCAGAAGTGGTCCTCGGCGGAAAGCTCCAGCCTGACCTGGAGTCCCTTCTCGAAGAGCTCGCTCCGGCAGCTCTGGACGAGGGTCTGGAGAACCTGGTGCAGATCCACGGCCGCCCGGTCGAGCTCCAGCTTGCCGCTGGCGATGCGCGTCAAATCCAGCAGGTCGTCGATGAGCCTGGCCTCCAGCTCGACATTGCGCCGGATCAGCGCGAGCGAGTCGGCCACGTCCGGCGGCAGATTCCCTCGATGGTCGAGCCGGTGCAGCGAGGCCATGACCGGGGTGAGCGGCGTCCGCAGTTCGTGGGAGAGCGTGGCGAGGAACCGGTCCTTGGCCGCGTTCGCCTCCTCGGCCTTCCGGCGCGCGTCGATCAACTGCTGCCGCGCCTGGCGGCGTTCGGTGATGTCGCGGTACACGGCGGACATCGAGACGATCTTCCCTTCGTCGTCCCGCACGGGGGAGAGGCCTATGAGGATGTCGAGGGTCCGCCCGTCTTTGGTGACCCGCTGCGTCTCGAACTCCACCATGTTTCCGCTCTCGCGGAGCTTGCGGACCGCCTCCGGCGCCGGGTCCGGGTGCCCGGGGGGCGCGAGCTCGGCCATGTTGCGCCCGATCATCTCGGAGGCCTTGAAACCCAGGAGGGCCTCGGCGCCCGGATTGAAGTCCGTGACGATGCGTTCGAGCGTTTCGCCGACGATGGCGTGTTGTGAGGAAGTGACCATCGCGGCCCAGCGCCGGGCGGCGCGGATGGCCGCGCGCTCCTCGGAGAGGTCCCGGAAAACGAGCACGACCCCCGATACCCTTCCTGCCGCGTCCCGAATCGGAGCGCCACTGTCGGCGATCGGCGTCTCGCGGCCGTCTTTGGAGATCAGCACCGTGTGATTCGCCAGCCCGACGACCACGCCCTCCCGGAGGACCCGCGAGATCGGGCTCTCGGCGAGCTTCCGGGTCTCCTCGTTGATGATGTGAAAGACTTCATGCGCGCCGCGGCCCGCCGCCTCCGCCTCGGTCCAGCCGGTCAGCTCTTCGGCCACCGGATTGAGAAATGTGACGCGGCCATCCCGGTCGGTGGCGATGACCGCGTCGCCGATCGAGCGCAGCGTCGTGCGCAGCTCGGCTTCGCTCGCGCGCGCCTGCTCCTCGGCGCGGCGGCGGCCCACGAGATCCGAGCGGACCAGAGACAGGAAGGCAAGGAGCAGGGCCAGGAGCAGGACCGCGCCGGTGGTCGCCACCTCTCGGGCCTGCCGGGAGGCATCGGCCGCTTCGACGACCCGGCGATGGAGCTCGGTCCGCTCGTCGTTCCCGATCTGGGCGGCGATTTCACGGATATGGTCCATCAGGCGCTGCCCTTCGCCTGACTGCACGATCGCGACCGCGGCCGCGCGGTCGCCGGACTCGGCCAGGCGGATGGTTTCGGCGAGCTCGTCGAGCTTGGCGGAGGTCAGGCGGCGCAATTCCGCCACCCGTCCCTTCTGACTGTTCGAAGCGGTCAGCTTCTCGAGCTGTCCGAGCCGGTTGCGGACGACGGCGATCGACGCCAGGTAGGGGCGGAGGTACTCGGCCTCCCCCGTCAGCAGGTAGCCTCTCTGGCCGGCCTCGGCGTCCTTCAAGGCGGAGAGCGCGCCCTCGACCTCCATGACGACCGACCGGGTGTGCTCGACCTGCCGGGCTCCTTCGCGCAGCCGGACGATGTTGGAGTCGAGGACCCAGGCGAGGGCGATGACGGCCAGGATGACGAGCACCGCGCCGACGAGGATTCTTGTTGCCGTGCGCGCCATGGGGTCCGTCTCGGAATTCTGTCCGATACGGATGGAGGCCGCAAGGCCGCGGTCGGCCGCGCGGCGCGGGTATCAGCCGCCGGAAGGGGCCTCGACGTGAATGAGCCGCGGCTTCGAGCCCGGGGGCTTGCGTATCTCCTGCGACGGCGAGGGACGCCGCCGGCGCTCGAACTCGTCGAGCCGCACCGGCCGGCGCGTTTTGGCGCTCTCGAGAAGCGCTCGGATGACGCGGACGTCGGCGAGTCCTTCGCGTCCCGACGGCTCGGGGTCCTTGCCGCGAAGCACGGCGTCGGAGAAGTGGACGAGCTCGGCCGCGAACTGGTCGCGTTTGGCAAACTTCTGCTTGCGCGTCCGGCCGTCGACGGTCACCGAAAGCTCCAGCGGCTGGGCGTATTCGTACGCCGGATCGAGGTGCAGGGATCCCTTTGTGCCGACCACCTCGTACCAGCCTTCGTCGGCCGCGCCGAAGCTGCACGTGAACGAGGCCAGCCTCTCTTCGGGGAACCGCAGCAGGCAGGCCATCATCTCGCCCGACTTCTCAAATCGCTTCGCGTCGCGGGTTGCCGACCACGCGGAGACCTCGGTCGGCTCGTCGCGGAAGAGATAGCGCGCGGCGTTGATGCAGTAGATCCCGATGTCGTAGATCGGGCCGCCGCCCTTCTCGTGGGGGCCGAGGCGGATGTTGTCATCGTCTTCGACGGGCATGGTGAAGACCGACGCGAAGAGGCGCGGCAGTCCCAGCCGGCCGGACCGTACGGTCTCGATGGCCTCGAGGTTTGCGCCCTCGAAGTGCAGCCGGTAGGCCGTCATCAGGCGGACGCCCTTGCGCGAGGCCGCGTCGATGATCTCCTCGCACTCCTTCTCGGTCACGGCGAGGGGTTTTTCGCAGAGGACGTGCTTTCCGGCCTCGGCTGCGGCGATGGCGTAGTCGCGATGCAGGTGGTTGGGCAGCGCGATGTAGACCGCGTCGACCTCTTCGCTGGCGAGGCAGTCCGCGTAGCCGCGATAGTCGTAGACCTGCGAGAGCCGGTACCGCCGCGCCAGCGCGTCGCGCTTGACGGGATCGTCGGAGACGAGAGCCACGAGCTCCGAGTTTTCCGAGGCATGCCGGAAGGCCGGCAGGACGGCGACCTGCGCGATGTGTCCCAGACCCACGACGGCGTAGCGAACGCGGCGCTTGCCGGGACGCGCGGCGGATCGGGCGGAGTTTCGCTTCCGTCGAGGCATGATCTCCTCCCGCTCTCCAGGCTTTGCAACGTTCGTTCCAAAACGGGGCACCCGTGGCCCGAAACTCGCAATGAGGATCGGCGTGACGAAGGAAGTGAAGGCCGCGCGCAAGGTCTTCAACGTGATCGGGCGGCTGTCCCACACAGTCAGCGCGAAGTGCGCGGCCTTGGCGTTCCTGCGTCCTCCGCGCTGCGCGCCGAGGCCCGGCGAGCGCCGCGTCCTGTCGGGGGGAACGGTCGCTTTCGTGCGCGGCTCGCAGGGACGCATCGCCCTCTGGCAATGGGGGTCAGGTCCACGCGTCCTTCTGGTGCACGGATGGGGAGGGCACGCGGGACGTCTGAGCCGCTTCGTGCCGCCGCTGACGGCCGCCGGCTTCGGTGTCGCGGCGTTCGATGCCCCGGCGCACGGCACGTCGGACGGATGGTTCGCCTCGCTGCCCGACTTCGTCGAGGCGATCGGCGCGGTCGCCTCCGAAGTCGCGCCGGTGGCGGTGATCGGACACTCGATGGGAGCCGCGGCGTGCGCGCTCGCCGCCCGGGACGGTCTCGACGTCGAGGCCGCCGTGCTGGTGGCCCCGTTCGTGGATCCGGAGAAGTACACCTCCCGCTTCGCGCGCTATCTCCGACTGTCGGAGGCGGCGACGGCCGGCATGAAGGAAAGTCTGCAGCAGCGCTATCGCGTCCGATTCCGGGATCTGACGCTGCTGACGTCGCCTCCCCGGGTACGGACGCTCGTGGTGCACGACCGCGGCGACTGGCGCGTGCCGATCCGCGACGGGATGGCCGTGGCGCAGACATGGCCGCAGGCGACGCTGCTCGAGACGCGGGGCCTGGGGCACCACAAGATCCTGCGGAGCGCTCTTGTCATCCGTGAGGTGATCCAGTTTCTGCGCGGGCCCGTTCGCGCCGAGACGCGATCCGTCGCGCTCGCGGCCGGACGCCTCGAGGGCAGGATGAGTGCTCTACTCGCCGGGGCCGCCGCCGCCCACTAAGGGTAAGTTGCCGACGGCGCCGGAGTCGGCCGAGGAGAGCGCGACCTTCGAATCGTCCTCGACCCGCACGTTCTCGCCGGGGTTCAGGAAGAGGTTGCTTTCGAGGCCGTATTGGCGCGTGTAGAGGTCGAAGTACCGGCCGCCGCGGGCCAGCAGTTCCTCGTGGCGTCCCCTCTCGACGATCCGTCCTCCCTCGACGACCAGGATCGTGTCGGCGCGCCGGATCGTCGAGAGACGATGGGCGATGACGAACGTCGTCCGGCCTTTCATCAGCTCGGCGAGACCCTCCTGGATCAGGGCCTCGCTCTCGGAGTCCAGCGAGGAGGTCGCCTCGTCGAGGATCAGGATGCGCGGATCCGCGAGGATGGCCCGGGCGATCGCGACGCGCTGGCGCTGGCCCCCGGAAAGCTTGACTCCGCGCTCGCCGACGATCGTGTCGTAGCCGTCGGGGAGCTTCTCGACGAACTCGTCGCAGCGCGCGATGGCCGCAGCCTTCAGGACCGCTTCGCGGGGAGCGTCGGGGCGCGAGTAGGCGATGTTCTCGAAGACCGTGCCGTCGAAGAGGAAGTTGTCCTGGAACACGACGCCGATCTGGGCGCGGTAGTCCAACAGGCGGACCTTCGAGAGGTCCCGCCCGTCGGCCAGAACCGAGCCGTGCGTCGGCCGGTAGAATGCCGCGACGAGCCCGATCATCGTGCTCTTGCCGGCCCCCGAGGGGCCCACGAGAGCGGTGACGGTGCCCGGCCGCGCGGCGAACGAGACGTCGTGGAGGACCGGCACGCCCTCCTCGTACGAGAACGACACGTCGCGAAACTCGACCGCGCCTTCGAGCGGCGGCAGCGGTTCCCGCGCGGCGTCTCCCGCGTCCTCGGCGAGCTCCTCGCGAAGCTCCCGGATCCGCTCGAGGCCGGCGAAGGCCTCCGTGATCTGGCTGCCGATCGAGACGATCTGGATGACGGGCCCGACGAGGAGACCCAGATAGAGCGTGAACGAAACGAACGAACCGACCGTCATGCGCCCGGCCTCGATCTCGTGGGCGCCGACCCAGAGAATCGCCACCCCGACGATCCCCAGCAGCAGCGTCGAGAAGGAGGAGACCGCGGAAAACCCGGTCATCGTCTTCGCCACGTTGCGGAAGAGGCGGTGCACGCCCTGGGTGAAGATCAAGGCCTCGCGGCGCTCGGCGCGATAGGCCTTGACGACGCGGATGCCCGAGAAAGACTCGGTCAGGCGGCCCGAGACCTCGGCGTTGATTTTGGACCGCTCTCGGAAGAGCGGCCGCAGCGTCTTGAAGGCGTAGAGCAGCACGAGGCCGAAGAGGGAGAGGACGCCCAGGGCGATCAGTGTGAGCTTGACGCTGAAGTAGAACAGGATCGCCAGGGCGAAGACCGCCGTCAGAAGCCCTCCGGCGAGCTCGACCAGTCCCGTTCCCACCAGGTTCCGGATGCCTTCGGCGTCGGTCATGACGCGCGACAGGAGGACGCCCGTCTTGGTCTGGTCGAAGAACGCCACCTTCAGCCGTCCGACGTGGGACTGGACGGCGCGGCGCATTTCGGTGATGGAACGCTGGGCCGCCTTTCCGAGGACCTGCGAGAGGGCGTAGCCGGTGATCGCCTGGATGAGCGTCGCGGCGCCGGCGGCGGCGACGAGGGGGAGGAGCAGCTGGCGCCGGCCCTTCCCGATGACGTCGTCGAGCAGGATCTTGGTCGTGCCGGGCAGGATCATGCCCGCCAGACGGCTGATCAGCATGAGTCCCAGCCCGAGGGTCAGACGGCCCCGGCGGGCGGCGATCAGCTCCAGAGCGTCCCGGGCAATGACCTTCCAGGAGAGGCTCTTTTTCTTCTTCGCGTCCTCCTCGGGCCGGGCCCGGCCGCCGCGGTTGCGCTCCGCGCGGGCCATTCGGGAGGTCATGCCGCCGCCCGTCAGACCGAGCTTTGGCATGGCCGAGGGGGCTCCGCGGGTCGGAGGAGTGAGAAATGAGGCACGTCAGGATTGTACGGGCGCAAGTCGGATCCGAAGAGAGCGCAGGTCACGACATAACTACGCGCGAAGAGTCGGATACGGCGCATCAGCCCGGTATTGACAAATTGGATTGTACGGACAAAACTATTTGTCAATGGCCGGCTTTTCGGCTGCTCTCCAGAGCGTCACCACCGTGCAGCGGGCTGCTTCCCTGCTGCACCCGCTGCGGTTACGGTTGCTTTCCATGGCCCGAGAGCCCGTTTCGGCGACCGAGCTCGCCCGGCGCGTCGGGCTTCCCCGTCAGCGGGTGAATTACCACGTCCGCGAGCTCGAACGCGCCGGGTTCCTGAGAGCCGCCGAACGCCGCCGCCGCCGCAACCTGATCGAGCAGCGCTACGTGGCGACCGCCCGCTCCTTCGTGCTCGCCCCGGAACTGCTCGGGCCGGTCGCCGCCGACTGGCGCACGATCCAGGACACCGCGTCCGCCGACTACCTCCTGGCGCTCAACGAGCAGGTCCGCGCGGACGTCGCCCGCGCAGCGGACGAAGCGGCCGCGCGGCAGCAGCCGCTGACGACGCTCTCGATCAAGTCGCAATTCCGGTTCGAGACCCCGGCGGACCGGGCCGCCTTCGCCGAGGCCATCCGGAGGGCCGTCGTCGACGTCATCGCGAGGCATTCTTCGCCCAACCGGCTCGAGAACGGACGTCCCGGGCGCGGGAGACCCTACCGCCTGGTCCTGGCCTGCTACCCGGCTCCCTCCGAGGAGCCTGAGACGCCGAAGGGAGGCTGACCGTGGAGAGATCGCATGCGGGAGTCGGCCGATGATCGGCCAGGTCGTCTCGCTCGTGGGCGCCGCGATGATCCTTCTGGCGTTCGCCGGTCAACAGTCCGGCCGGCTGAGATCCGAGGACCGCGGCTATCTCCTGCTGAACCTGGCCGGAGCCGCGATCCTGACGTATTTCGCGGTCGAGGCCCGGAACCTGGGCCTGACCGTGCTCGAAGGGAGCTGGACCCTGATCAGCCTCTGGTCGGTCTTGAAGAGCCTGAGGGCGTCTCCGCAACGAGGATGAGGCGCGGCGAGCCGATGGCGAAGGGCTCTCCCTCCAGGGATCCGAGCAGCTCGACCGTCGCAAGACCGGCGCGGTCGAGCATCCGGATGAGCTCGTTGGCCGTGTAGACGCGGTGGGACCCGAGCTTGGTCTCGGTCCTGTCGCCGCGCACGATCGTGTAGCGCGTCTCCACGCGGCCCTCCCGGGGGTCGTAGCGGTTGTCCTCGATGAATCGGAAGTCGCCCACCTGCGCCTCCTCGTGCGGGACGAGCCTGGGCAGGATCGATTCGGCCGCCTGCCCGTAGTCGAGCGCGAAACGTCCTCCCGGCACCAGTGCCTGCGCCGCCGACTCGAAGAACGCGGCGTGCCCCTCGTCGTCGAGGAAGCCGAAGCTGTTGCCGAAACAGAAGGCGGCGTCGAACGCGTCGGTCCAGGGCAGGAAGCGCATGTCGCCCTGGCGAAGGTCGAGCGGCAGTCCCCGCTCGGCGCCGGCGCGTCCCGCCGCGTGGAGGAACTCGTCCGAGATGTCCAGCCCGGACATCGAGCAGCCCCGCTCGGCCAGCGGGAGCATCAGCCGGCCGGCGCCGCAGGCGACGTCGAGCACGCGGGCGTCTTCGAAGAGACGAAGCTTCTCCCAGAGAAACGCGACGTCGGCGCGCGTGGCCTCCTCGGGGAGCGCCACCTGCCAGAACTCGACGGCGAGGCCCGAGAAGAACTCGCGCCACCAGTCGGGCTTCGCCTTACTTTCGTTCATAGATCTGGCGGTCGAGGATTTCCATATAACGCACCGGGTCCTCGACCTCTCGGAATCCGGACTTCCGATAGAGCCCATGTGCGTCGCGCGTCGTAAGCACCCATTTCCGGAGATTCTGCAGATCCGGGTGGGCACGGATCGTCTCCATCAGCCAGACCCCGAGCCCATGGCCGCGGTGCGATTCCAGGACGAAGACGTCGCAGACGTAGGCGAATGTGGCGCGATCCGAAATGACGCGCGCGAAGCCGACCTGCGAATCGCCGTCGTAGACCCCGAAGCAGAGCGAGCCTAGGATCGAGCGGTCCACGATCTCGCGAGGAATGCTCTTGGCCCAATACGAAGAACGCGACAGATAGTCGTGGAT
>JBKOZO010000063.1:0-3161 GCA_046725935.1 Acidobacteriota bacterium
CCCCAGACCAGACGGAAGACGCCTTCGTCCGCCATCGAGGCGCCCTCGTCCGCGAACGCGTAGCCGTAGCCGTGCACCGTGCGCACGTGGCGCGGAGAGCGCGCCTCGTCGCCGATCTCGCGCCGGATCTCGGCGACGAGACCAGCGAGGCTCGCTTCAGTGACGTATGTCCGGGGCCAAAGTTTCTCGAAGAGCTCGTCCTTGGAGATCGGGCGGGGCCGGCGCTCGATCAGCAGCCGCAACAGCTCGAACGCCTTCGGGGAGAGATGCGCCGGGACGTCTCCGCGAAGGAGCTCGTGGCGCACCGCGTCGAACGTGCACTCACCGAATCGAACGCGCATCGCCGTTCCTCACGAAAAACCCAAGACTTTCGAAGAGATCCATCAAGACCGCTGCCGGCTCGATCGGCGAACGTCAGAGATAGCGGAGGAGGCGCCCCGCGAATTCCCGGGCACGCGTCCTCTTCCGCGGGAGACGTCCCGTGGACGTGCCGCTGGCGAGGATCGCCGCGAGGGAGCGGGCGATGGCGATCGCGGCGTTCTTCCTGGCGGCCGCGGCGGCGCTCGCGGAGACCGGCGCCGACGCCGGTCTCGTCGCTCCGGCGAGCATCTCGACTCTGAAGATTCCCTTCTTCATCGACCGGCGCCTGCCCCGCGCGCTCCAGCCGTCCCTCGACGAGGCGTTTCGCCGTCTCTCCGACAGCCGCTGCGCCGAGATCTTCACGGACTTCACCGACGCCGGCGGCCGCCGCCTCGACCTGAACCTCGGGGACACCGGAACGAGCGCCCCCTCGTACCTGGGACTCGTCCTGTTCTACGACGGCCGGTCCACGGAACCGTGCCGGAACAGCCAGGTGCTGGCCTGGACCAATCCCGGAAGCCGCGCCGTCCTGATCTGCTGGGACCAGTTCTCCGCGAAGCAGCGCTGGAGCGTCGGGTTCGCCGCGAACACGATCATCCACGAGGCGCTCCACACGCTGGGTCTCGGAGAGACGCCTCCGGATCCTCGCGTCATCACGGACCAGGTCACATTGCGCTGCGGCCGCTGAGCGGCTCGCGCGAGCGGCGTCAGCGGAGCAGCTCGGGCGACTTCGCACGACCTGTGCGCGTCGTGCCGTCTCTGACGAACGCGTGGTAGCGAACGGGCACGGCGACCTGGCCGACCGTGAACTCCTCGCCGTCTTCCAGACGCGCGGGCTTCGTCATCCGCCGCCCGCGGAGAAACGTGCCGTTCTTGCTCCCGAGGTCCTCCAGCCAGGCGCCGTCCTCGCCGACCACGACGCGTGCGTGGCGGCGCGACACGGATTCATCGTTGATCCAGACGAGCGCCAGGTGATCGCGCCCGATGAGGTTCTCTCCGGCGGAAAGAGCGACCTCCCGGCGGCCCCAGACAAGCCGATGCTCGGCGGCGGGTAGGGGCGCCACCGCGGGCGAAGTCGCGACGGTCCGCGCCTCGGCGCAGAACGCGTAGCCGTAGCGGGGCACCGTCCGAAGGACGCGCGAGGCATGCGCGTCGTCTCCGAGGGCGGCCCGTAACTCGACGACCAGGTTGGCGAGATTCGTCTCGGTGACGAACGTATCGGGCCAGAGGGCGGCGTGGATCTCCGCCTTCGACACGGCTTTCGGGCGCCGCTGCGCCAGCAGCTCCAGGAGCATGAAAGCCTTCGGAGACAGCGAAATCGCGCTCTCCCCCCGGTACAGCTCCCGCGTATCGAGGTCCAGGGCGCAGTCGCCGAAGAGAAGCCTCATCTCCGGCCTGACGGAAACCCCGTCGAAACCGCATCCCGAGCTGAAGACATCGCCGCGCCCGTCGATCGATCTTAGCCCACGAAGGGCGAGGCGCAATCGGGCGACTTCGACCCGCGAAAGGAGAGGGTCATGAAGAGGCTGTGGACATGGGTTCTGGCGGCTCTCGCGGCCGTCGCGCTATCTGTCGGCTGCAACGGCGCCGACGAGATCACGGGTCCGGGTCCGGGTCAGGGTCAGGGTCAGGGAAGAGTCGTATCGCCTCCGCCGAAGGTTCCTCCTCCCTCGCACCTCCCCTGCTGGAAAGATCCAGCCAACTGCAGCGGGCCCGAGGCCGCGGCTTCGGATCGGCACGAGGAGGTCTCCGCGAGCTCGGAGCTCGCCGTCGAGCCTTCCGATGCGCGGATGGGCCCCGTCGTCGTTCCGAGGCTTCGGGATCCCGTCGTCGTCGGAGGGCGCCTTCGGGTCAAGCCGCTGCCCGTTCCGACGCCGGGATCGAGGCTCCCGTGCTGGAAGAATCCGGCCAACTGCGAATGAAGGGCGACGGGAGAGAACTCCTAGCCGGCGGGAAGCCGCTCGAGGAACTCCGCGAGGGCCCGCGCGAACGCCTCGGGCTGCTCCCGCTGCGGGAGATGCCCGGCGCCGGGGATGATCAACAGCTCCGAGCCCGCGATGCGAGAGCGGACGTGTTCGCCCTCGCACGCGGGCAGCAGCCGATCCCGCTCTCCCCAGACCACCAGTGTCGGGACACGGACCCGGGCTTCGAGACCTCGGTACGCCAGGGGGTCCGTCCGGATCGCGGCCAGCGCCGCGCGCCGGGTGCCGCGAATCTTCAGCGGCCGCCAGGCGTCGTCGATCTCGCGGTCGGTCACGCGCGAGGCGCGCGCGTAGAGTCCCCGTTTCAGCCACACCGACACGAAGGGTCGAAGAGCCAGGGCCAGCGCGGCTTCGCCGAGGAGCGGCGCACGCACCAGCCGTACCGTCCATGGGATGCGGGCCTGCGGCGTCGCCGGGTCCACGAGAACCAGCGCGGCCACTCGTTCGGGATGCTCGACGGCCAGATAGAGAGCGAGAGCGCCCCCCAGCGAGTTGCCGACGAGCACGGCGCGGCGGATGCCGCGGGCGTCGAAGAATCGGAGAAGTGACCGCGCCTGGCCCGCGACGGTGTAGTCGTGGGGCCAGGGACGATCCGAGCACCCGAAACCCGGCAGATCGACGGCGATCGCGGGCCGGCCGCTCGAGCATCCGGCGAGGACGTCCTGCCACGATGCCGAGGACGCGAGGAGGCCGTGGAGAAAGACCAGGGGCTCGCCCTGGCCCTCGATCTCCCTCGAGCGCCAGCGCACGCCGTCGACGACCGTGTCGCGCTCGCCCGCGCCGGCCGGCGGAATCGCGCCTCGCATGCGCCGACTCTAT
>JBKOZO010000064.1:0-26227 GCA_046725935.1 Acidobacteriota bacterium
GTCCCCAGCCGAGCGCGGGAAGCCCGGCGAGGACGGCTATGTAGACCGCGCCGGTCATGGCGCCTTCGAGTGAGCCGGTGCCGGCGCCGCCAGCTCCCAGAGCTGATCCTCGACGGTGCTCGACACCAGGCGATAGCGATCGTCGTGGAAGCCCCGGCGAAACGCGGCAACGAACCGGGGCGGCTTCGCGGAAGGATCGAATAGAACGGTCCACGGGACGACCCGGTGCCCGGGAAGCTGCCCCATCGCGAGCAGATATGAAGGTCCGTTCGGAAGGTCCGTCGCCGAATACGGCGAGAGGACGACGACCGTCGCGCCCCTCGGCAGTCGAGCCCGCAACCCGATGAGGTAGACGAGGAACGGCTCGTCCGCCTTCATCACCGGGTGAGCATTCGACAAGACGGTCGCGGGAGGCCGCAGCGTCAGCGGCCCGCGGGAGATGCAGAACACGAAGCCGGCAGCGAGCAGCGCCACGATCCCCGCCGACGCGACCGCCTGGCGGAGGAGGTCTCGCGTCAGCCGCAAGCCCGAACCCCTAGTCGGACGTCTTCCGCCGTCGGCTCAGTCCGACGTCTTCAGCGTCGCGGAAAAAGCGCGCGTGAGCAGACCCTCGTCCGTCACGGCCCAGACCGTGTACCGGTAGAACGTCCCGGCCGACGCGCGCGTGTCGACGTAGACGTACCCGAAGCTCTCCTCGGCGCGCTCGGCCGACGGGACGAGCTGCGGGCCCGTCCGCGCGATCTGTCCATCCGCCCGCACTTCCTCGCGGAAGATCGCCCAGCCCCAGATCCCGTCGTGGCTCGCCGTCGTCCACCGGAGGCGCGGACCCTCGGGTCCCGCGGTCGCGCGTGCATCGAGGTGCGAATAGGGCAAGCCCGCGACGCGCGTGCAATCCACCGGCGCCTGGACCGTGGAGACGCCGCCCTCCGACCCCGCCACGACGAAGTCGATGCGCGCCACGCCGGAGAGCGGGATCGAGCGGTGTTCGCCCGCCCGGAAGAACACCACGTCCGGCGGCAGGGCCGTGTCCTCGTAACGGACCACCGCCGCGCCCTCGCTGCCGTCGGCGGGCCAACCGATCCGAAGCGTCTCCGTGCTGCCTTCGGGAAGGAGCGTCCGGTGCCGGACGGCCAAGGGACCGGGCGAGGCCGCGTCGAGCGCGCCCGCCTCCAGGTCGAAGATCTTCAACCGTGAAGGCGAAGCCTCCGGCTCGACACCCGTGAAGAGCCGAGCCGCGGTCCGGACCAGCGCGAGGCCGTCGCCGCGCGCGGTCTCCGCGATGATCCGCGTCAGCGCGGTCACCGGCGCCTCACCGCTGCCGGCAGCCTCCTCGCGCGCGCGGCGCGCGAGCACTCCCTCGCCCGCTCCACGGGCCAGCTCCTGTACCCAGAGGCGGCCGAGGACCGACGGGTGCGCGCGGAAGTCCAGAACCGGCGCTGCCGCCAGCGCCCAGACGTCGGGATCGGGGGCGGCGGAGCCGCCGGCGGCGTAGGCCGCCACGGCCTGATGCAGAAACGTCTCGTCGGAAATCGGCGAAATGGCGAGCCCCGAGGCGGCGGAGAGCACTCCGAGTGCGCATCCCGCGAGGATGCGGGGACGAAGCTTTCCGGACCGGCGGTTCATCGCCATTTCGCGAGGGTAGTCCTCGGGCGCCGACTCGTCAAACGGTATACGCAGCCCGAGGCGGAGACGTTGGGGTGCGGCCGGCGAAGCCTACCTGGCCGACCCTCCGGAGGCCTTCTCCTTGGACGCGGAGTCCTTGGGGCGGTCGGCGGTGTGATCCGGGATACGCACGAAGACGACCGTGATGTTGTCCACGCCGCCTTTGTCGTTGGCGAGCGCGACGAGGTTCTCGCACAGGGATTGCGCGTCCTTCTTCTGGTCGGCGGCGACCGAGTCGCGGATCTCTTCGTCGGACAGCATGGTCGTCAGCCCGTCGGAGCAGAAGAGAAACGCGTCGCCCTTGGTGAACTCCATCTCGCGCAGGTCCGGCGAGACCGACGGCCCTCCGCCGAGGGCGCGCGTGACGACGTTCTTCAACGGATGGGTCTTGGCCTCGTCCTCGGTGAGGATTCCGGCGGACACCTGCTCGTGGACCCACGAGTGGTCGTCCGTCAGACGCGTGAGCTCGCCATGGCGGTAGAGGTAGGCGCGGCTATCGCCGACGTGGGCGAGGGAGAGGACCTTCTCGTTCAGGAGTCCGGCCACGACCGTCGTGCCCATCCCCTTGAGCCAGGGCTGCGCGGCGACGGCGGACATGACGCGCTCGTTGGCCTTTTCGATCGCGATCGCGAGGCGGTTGCTGTTGAAGGCGAGCTCGTGGTTGTACTTGAAAGGCCAGGTCGCCTCTTCCTTCTGGCGGGTGGCGGCGATGAATTCGCCGATGGTCTCGACGGTGATCTTGGCCGCGACCTCGCCGGCGGCATGGCCTCCCATCCCGTCGGCCACGATGAAGAGCCCCTCGATCTCGTCGAGCGTAAACGCGTCCTCGTTGTGCTTGCGCTTCCGCCCGACGTCGGTCAGACCGTAGGCCTCGATCCCCGCCATCGCGCCGGTTTCTTTCACCCGCGCGCCCGCTGCGCCCGGATCTCGTCGAGAGCCTTGCGCGCGTCTCCTGCGGATGCGTCCCAGCGCAGCGCCTCCTGGTAGACCTTCTCGGCCTTCGTCAGGAGGCCGGCCTGCCGGAAGATCGCGCCGGCGTCTTTCAGAAGCGTGACGTTGTGCGGTTCGAGGGCGATGGCCGCCTCGATCGCCTTCACAGCCGCCCGCATGTCGTTGGCACGGGCCGACGCCAGACCCAGATAGTGCTGGGCCTTGACGTCCTTGGGGTCGCGATGCGTGGCGAGCTGGAAGTTGCCGGCCGCCTCGGCGAATTTCCGCTCCTTGTACGCCGCGATCCCCTGAGCGAGGTAGTTCTGCGCGATGGCGTCGGCTTCCGGGTCCGCCTTGGCGGCGGCCCGGTCGAAGTCGTATGCCTTGCGCCGCTCGGGGCTGGTCAGAACGTTCACGGCCTCTGTCAACTCCTGAAACCTCGCTTCCGCCTCGGCCTTCCGGGCGGCCGGTGCCCGGTCCGGGTGGGCCTCCCTGGCGATCGTACGAAAGCGCTCACGGATCTCGGTCGCGCTGGCGTCCTTCGCCACGCCGAGCAGTCCGTAGTAGTCAACGTCTCGAGACATCGTGTTGGAACCTCGACCGCGCAGCGCGTTTTTTCAACGAAGCCTAACATATGGGAATCCCCTTCTTCCGGCAAGCGTTTGCGCCGGGTCGGACGCGCCGGGCCGCGTCCTCAGCCTCTTTTCTCCAAAAGAATCTTGCGCGCCGAGATCCGGACGGCCTCGGGGAGATTGCGGTCCCGCGAGATGTTCCTCAGGTCGCGCATGCCGAGGTACTTCACCAGAGGCAGCGTCACGTTCAACGGGACTGCCGGATTGCTGACCAGGGCAATCTGGATCTTGGGCTTCTTGATCCATTCCCGCGTCGTCGCGATCTCGTGGAAGACCTCGGTATGGAGGTGCCGCATGCTGCAGAAGGTCTCGATCTCGGCCGGAGTCAGGGATTCGCACTTGAGCACGGCGAGGCTGACCAGTTTGTTGATGTCCCCGATCAGGATCCGGCGTTCCTCCTTGGTTCCCTTCTGGGCGAGGTCCACTTTTTCCTTGACCGTCATGGCTGCGATCCGCCGGTAGACCTGGGCGAGATTCGAAGCGCTGAACTCCTCGGCTTCCGCGGCGCTGGCCTCGCCGAGGGCGAGCTCTCCTCCGGCGGTCTCGTCCGCATCGGCCGCGTCCGAGAAGACGATCCCCTCGGCCTCCTCGTGCGCTCGGCGCTCTTCCTCTTCCCGGCGCAGGCGCTCCTGCTCGCGCCGGCGTTCCACCTTCTCGAAGAACTCCTCGTTGAGCTCTTTGAGCCGGCGGCGCCCGTCGTCGGCGAGGCTGGGATTGGCGAGAAGGGCCTCGATCAGGGCCGGCTGACGGAGCAGCCGCACCTGGTTGACGACCAGCGCATCCTGGGAAGCTCCGGTCACGGTGGCCGCCAGGCGCAGGAGAGTCGCGTCGCCTGTCCCGCGATGGCGCACGATGCGCTCGAGAACGAAGGCGTCTTCGCTGTAGCGGCTGAGAGCGTCGATCTCGTCGGTCGTGGGCCTGTCCGCCTCCAGGAAACGCACGAGGTCGTCGGGCGGCAGCTGCGCGAAGGTCTGGGCGGCGTACCCCGCCACTTCCGGATCGGGGTCATCGACCACCGCCAGCAGCGCCCGCATTGAGTCGGCGCGCTCGAGCGGCAGCAGGCCGCGCGCGGCGAAAAGACGCAGGTCGCGCGGGGCATCCGCCGTCCGGACGATCGAGACCAGATCCTGTGGCTCGGCCGAGGTGGGGGTATCGGTATCGGCCAAGGGCGATGGAAACGCGGACTAGCTCTGCGTCAGCCGCGGGCCCGGCACGGCGAGGTTGCGCACGACCTGGCCCGCGGTGCCGAGGCGCTCGAGCGCGCGGCCGTCGACCGTGACGCGGACTCCCCCGGCGTTGCCGAGGGTGAGACGAAATCCGTCACGGGCCTCGAAGCGGCGCGACTCCCCGCGGCGAATCAGACCGGAGAACACGGAGGCGCCGTCGGCGGAAACCTCGGTCCACGAATCCTGATCGAACTCGAGGAGCATCGTCACTCCGGCCGGCGTCGCCGAGGGCTGCGGCGCCGGGACGTCTTCGGCAATCGCGGGCGCGGGACCGGGGGATACGGCGACGTTCTTGAACGATACCGATTCGACCGGCCGCGCGACGAGCGGCGCGACGGGTTCACTCCGCCGCTGGGGACGCGCGATCAGGCCCAGGAGCAGCAGAATCCCAGTGACGCTGACGACGATCGTACCCGCCGCGGCGCGGCGACCGCGGAAGAACCGCGAGCGGATCCGTCCTTTCCGCGAGGGCGCGTCGCGGTTTTTGTCCGGGGCGACGTCGGCGAGGTACGCGTTGACCATCTCGTCCGGATCCAGACCCAGGTGCCGCGAATAGGCGCGGATGAAGCCGCGCGTGAAGACCGGCGCGGGCAGTTTCGCGACGTCGCTCTTCTCGAGTGCCGTCAGCAGGCGCACCGAGATCTTGGTGGCCGCCGAGATTTCCTCCAGCGAAACGTCTCGGATGAGCCTCTCCCGACGGAGTTCTTCTCCGAAGGTCAGGATCGGTGTTTCGCCCATCGGTCGTCTCCCCGGAAAAGCTGGTCTTTGATGCTAGTCCTCCCCGATGCGCTCCGCAAGAACTCTTTCCGCGCACGCCTTCAGGAGCTCCGACGACCTGGGCGAGTCGCGCACTCCCCTCAGATCCTCGAGAGTCGCCCTCGGCAGAAGCGCCAGGGCGAGGCCCTCGGGCCGATTTGTGCTCCGCAGCACAGCGCTTCGCACGGCAGGACGCGGTCCCCACCGCGGATGCGCCGCGATCAGCGACAAAGTGTCGGCGGTCGCGAGAGGTTGGAGGGCGGCCTGGACCACGTCCGCCTCGATCGTGTACCGGTTTTCGAGGACCGAGGCCAGGACTCGTGTGTCCGGATCCAGCCTGAGGGCGATCAGGGCGCCTCGGCCGACCGTCCGTGCCAGGTCCACCCTCTCCGCCACGGCCATGTCCTGGACACGGCGGAGCAGATCCTGATCGGCGGCCCGCCGGATCGCGGGATGGACGCGAGCGTCGGCCGACAGGTGCGCCAAGTCACGCCAGAAGAGGGTGGCGACCAGAGCCAGCGCGTCGCCGCGCGGAGTCTTGGGATGGGCGGCCAGCGCCCGGCGTACGGCGTGGAACTTCCGCGCGCCGCGATCGGAAAGGATCTCCTGGAGCGTCTCGGCCGCCAGGTTGGGGCGGCGCAGGAGCTTGAGGCACTCTCCCTCGGTCCTCATCACGCGCGCCCGGCTTCGCCGCGCCGGCAGGCGGCGGCGAGAGATTGCGCCAGGCTGCGGACCGCTTCGACCCTCCGCTCCCCCGCTTCCTCGGCCGCGCGCACGAGGGCGGAGCCGACGACGACCCCGTCCGCGAGTTTCGCCGCCCTCCGCGCCGTCTCGGGAGTGGAGATGCCGAATCCGATCGCGATCGGTAGGCTTCCGGCGGCCTTGCGCGCCCGACGTACCGTTTCGGGAAGCTCGCGCGCGAGCACGGACCGCGCTCCGGTCGTCCCCGGCCGCGAGACGACGTAGAGGAAGCCGCTCGACAGGCGCGCCGCCGCCTGCATCCGGGCGGTCGGCGACGTCGGCGAGACCAGGAAGATCGTGTCGAGCCCGGAGTCGGCGAAAGGATCCCGGACGGAACGCGCCTCTTCGGGAGGAACGTCCGTCAGGAGCACCCCGTCGAAGCCCGCGGCGCTGGCCTCGGCGGCCGTGCGCGGCAATCCCCGCCGGAGAAGCGGATTCACGTAAGAGAAGAGGACCATCGGAAGCCGCGCCGAATCGCGGATCCGGCGCGCGATCTCGAAGACCGTCGCGAGCGTGGTGCCGTTGGCGAGCGCGCGGGATCCCGCCCGCTGGATGACGGGGCCGTCGGCGATCGGGTCGGAGAACGGGACTCCGAGCTCCAGCACGTCCGTCCCCGCGTTCGCGAGAGCGCACGCCAGCTCGACCGTGGCCTCGGGGGTCGGATCCCCCGCGGTCAGGTAGGCCACGAAGGCCGCGCGATTCTCCCGACGCGCCCGCGCGAAGGCGTCCGGGATCCGGCTCACCGCGCGGAATCCGGCCGCAGACGGAAGTACTCGTCGAGATCCTTGTCGCCGCGGCCAGAGAGATTGACGAGGATCCAGGCGGCCCGAGGCAGCCGGCGCGCGAGGCCGACGGCGAAGGCGAGAGCGTGCGCCGACTCGAGGGCCGGCACGATGCCTTCCGTCTCCGAAAGCAGCGCGAAGGCGTCGAGGGCCTCCTCGTCCGAGACCTTCGTATAGACGACGCGCCCGTCGTCGTGCAGGGCCGCGTGCTCCGGGCCGACGGCCGGATAGTCGAGCCCCGCGGAGACCGAGTGGGTCGGGAGCGTCTGGCCGTCCGCGTCCTGGAGCAGCATCGTCCTGGTCCCGTGCAGGACTCCGACCGCCCCTCCCGCAAAGCGCGCCGCGTGCTCCCCGGGCCCCGCCCCGCGTCCTCCCGCCTCGACGCCGTAGAGCTTCGCCCGCGAGCGCAGGAACGCCGAAAAGAGCCCGATCGCGTTGGATCCTCCGCCGACGCACGCCACGATCGCCTTCGGGTCGTGGCCGCCGGAGAGCCTTCGGAACTGCGACCGCGCTTCGCGTCCGATCACCGACTGCAGCTCCCGCACGATCGTGGGATAGGGGTGAGGCCCGAGCGCCGACCCCAGCACGTAGTGGGTCGTGGCGACGTTCTCGGCCCAGTCCCGCATCGCTTCGTTGATGGCGTCCTTGAGCGTTTTCGAGCCGGAGTCGACGCCGACGACTTCGGCGCCGAGCAGCCGCATGCGCGCGACATTCGGCGCCTGGCGGGCCATGTCCGTCTCGCCCATGTAGACGCGGCATGGAACCGAGAGCTTGGCGGCGGCCGCGGCCGTCGCGACTCCGTGCTGCCCCGCACCGGTCTCGGCGACGACGCGCGTCTTGCCCATCCGCCTGGCCAGCAGGACCTGGCCCAGGGCGTTGTTGAGCTTGTGGGCGCCGGTGTGGAGGAGGTCCTCGCGCTTCAGGGCGATGCGCGCTCCGCACGCCCTCGCCGTGAGGCGGTCCGCGAAGGTCATCGGCGTGGGGCGGCCGGCATAGTCGCGCAGCAGCGCGTCGAGCTCGGAGCGGAAGCGGCGGTCGCGCCGAAAACGTTCGAAGGCCGCCTCGAGCTCCTGGAGAGGAGCCATCAGCGTCTCCGGCGCAAACCGGCCGCCGTACGCGCCGAAGTAGCCGGCGCGCCTACGCGGCGTCATGGTCCGCCTCGCGCACCGCCGCGAAGAAGCGCTCGAGCCTGTCGGCGTCCTTGATCCCGGGCGCGCTCTCGACGCCGGAGGCGACGTCCACACCCTCGGGCCGGAGACGCCGGATCGCGTCGCCGACATTGTCGGGATCGAGCCCACCCGCGAGGAACTGACGCACCGGCAGCGCGCGGCGCGATGCGAGAAGGCTCCAATCGCCGACGGCGCCGCGGCCGGTGCTCGAATCCCAGAGGATCGCGAAGAGACGCTCCAGAACGTTGCGAGGAGGCGGCTCTCCGGCGACCGCGGCGATGATCGGGACCCGGCACCAGGCCAGGTCATCGGTGGTCACGTGCCGATGGAGCTGCACGAGGTCGAGCTCAGCCTCGGCGATGGCGCTTGCGATCGCGGCGCGGCTTTCTTCGGCGAAGACACCCACGCGTCGGGCCTCGGGTGGAACGCCGGCGGCGAGCTCCCGCGCCCTTTCGAGGCTGATTCGCCTGGGCGACGACTCGACGAAGTTGAAGCCGAGCAGATCCGCTCCGAGCGCGACCGCCGCTTCGACGTCCTCGCGGCGAGTGAGACCGCAGATCTTGACGGCCGTCATCCGCGCAAGGCCCGAAGGTCCCCCTCGGGATCCTCGGATCGCAGCAGCGCCTCGCCCACGAGGAAGGCCCGGTACCCCGATTTCGAAAGACGCTCGATGTCCTCCCGGGTGCGGACCCCGCTCTCCGCCAGACGCACGGGCCCCTCGGGAATCGCGCCGGCAAGCGTCTCGAGGACGGCGAAGTCGGTCTGGAACGTGGCCAGGTCGCGCGCATTGACCCCGAGGACTTCCGGGGAAATGGCACCGGCCCGGGCGATGTCCGCCCCGTCATGGACTTCCACGACCGCCGCCAGGCCGCGCTCGCGCCCGCCGCGGGCGAGAGTGGAGAGCTCCGCGTCCGTCAGCGCGCGGACGATCAGGAGAACGGCGTCGGCGCCGAGATCGACCGCGAAGTCGAGCTGACGCTCGTCCACGAAGAAGTCCTTCATGAGAACCGGCAGTCCCGAGATGCTCTTGGCCCTCGGAAGCCAGTCGGGCCGGCCGCCGAAGTGGTCCTCCTCCGTCACCACAGAGATGGCCGCCGCTCGCCCGCGGCGATAGTACAGCGCGTAGTTCTCGATCTTTCCGTCGGCGCCGGGAAGGATGTCGCCCGCCGACGGCGACTTCGCCTTGATCTCGCCGACGATGCGCATCCCCGGCTCTCGCAGCGAAGCGACGAACGCCGCACCGTCCGTGGGCCGGTCGGCGGGCTTGCGTCGCGCGTACTCCCCTCGCGCGAGCCGAGCGCGTTTGTCCGCGACGATCTTCTCGAGGATGTCGCTCATGCCGCGGCAGCGCGGTCCTTCATCCGCAGGAAGCTCTCGCGCGCGGCGCCCGAATCGACCGCGGCCCGGGCACGCTCGTACCCCTCGGCGACGTCCTTCGCGCGACCTTCCACGACCAGGGCCGCGGCGACGTTGACCAGCACGGCCTCGCGGCGCGGGCCGGGCTCTCCCTCGAGCAGATGCAGCAGCATGGCGGCATTGGCCGCGGCGTCTCCGCCGGCGAGCTCCGAGAGATCTACAGGCCTCTGCGACAGGGTCGACGGATCGAAGCGCCAGGGACGCGTCCAGCCGCCGCGGACCTCGACGCCGAATGCGGGCACGCCGGGGATGAGCTCGTCGAGCCCGTTCTCGGAGTGGAACACGATCGCGCGCTCGCTGCCGAGCGAGGCCAGCGCGTCTGCGAGCAGGCTCACCAGCTCCGGCCGTCCGACGCCGATCAACTGCCGTGTCGCGCCGGCCGGGTTCGCCAGCGGTCCGAGCGCGTTGAAGATCGTGCGGATTCCGAGCTCGCGCCGCACCGTGCCGAGCTCCTTCATCGCGGGGTGGAAAGCCGGAGCGAAGAGAAAGACGAGACCCGTATCGTCGAGGACGTTCCCCGCCTTCTCGGGATCGAGATCCACACGCACCCCCGCGGCGGCGAGCACGTCGGCCGATCCCACCCGCGAGGAGATCGAGCGATTGCCGTGCTTGGCGACCGACGCGCCGGCGCCGGCCGCTACGATGGCCGCAGCCGTGGAGAGGTTGAAGAGGTCGCGACCCAGGCCTCCCGGACCGCAGGTGTCCAGCAACGGCGCGCGCCGGCTCGAAACGCGGCGCATGCGGCGTCGGAGCGCCTCGACCGCGCCTGCGATCTCGTCGGCGGTCTCTCCGCGCGTCGCCATGCCGAGAAGGATCGCGCCCTTCTGGGCCTCCGTGGCCTGCCCGTCCATCAGATCGCCGAACGCGGCCTCCGCCAGCGCTCGCGGCAGTGGCTTGCGCGACGCTACGACCCTGAGAGCCTCGGCCACGTTCGGCGTCATCGCGCGAGCTCCAGCGAGCGCGTAGGGGCGGGGCTTGTCCCCGCCCGCCCGCAATGGGCGGCCGCAAGGGCCGCCCCTACACCGCCCGGTGACGGCCTCTTCACCGCGTGATCTCCAGGAAATTCGCCAGCAGCTTCTCGCCCTCTGGCGTCAGCACGGATTCGGGATGGAACTGCACTCCGAACACGGGGAGCGTCCGATGGGCGAGCGCCATGACGAGCCCGTCCTCGCTGCGCGCGATGACGGCGAGCTCCGCAGGCAGGGTGTCTTCGTGGACCACGAGCGAATGGTATCGCCCGGCCTCGAACGGCTGGGACATTCCGGCAAAGAGTCCCGTGCCGTCGTGCGACACGCACGAGCTCTTCCCGTGCCGCGGCTCGGGCGCTCGGTCTACGAGGGCGCCGTGGAAGGCGCCGATGGCCTGATGGCCGAGGCAGACCCCGAGCAGGGGGATGCCTTCGCGCTCCGCGGTCTCGATCGTGTCGAGGCAGCGGCCCGCCTTTTCGGGCCGGCCGGGCCCCGGCGAGAGCACGATCGCGCGCGGCCGGGCGGACAGGGCCTCCTCGGGATCGAAGCGGTCGTTTCGCGCCACCTTCACGTCGCGGTCGAGCTTGCCGAGCGCCTGCACCAGGTTGAACGTGAAGGAGTCGTAGTTGTCCACGACGAAGATCACGCTAGCCTCCCCTGCCCGACCCACTCCCGCGCCAGCGCGATCGCCCGGAAGAGCGCCTCGGCCTTGGACTCCGCCTCGCGGTACTCGTTCTCCGCCACGGA
This sequence comes from Acidobacteriota bacterium, assembly GCA_046725935.1. Classification (GTDB taxonomy): domain Bacteria; phylum Acidobacteriota; class Thermoanaerobaculia; order UBA5066; family Gp7-AA6; genus DAHUXD01. Next base: position 11,030 of record JBKOZO010000064.1, read on the forward strand.
GTCGGCCACGATCCCCGCTCCGGCCTGAATCCTCCAAAGGCCCTTCTCGACCACGGCCGTTCGGATCGCGATGGCCATGTCGCAGTTGCCTGCGGCGTCGAAGTAGCCGACGGCGCCCCCGTAGATCCCGCGCCGGCACGCCTCGAGCTCGTCGATGAGCTCCATCGCGCGGATCTTGGGCGCACCCGTCAGCGTCCCCGCCGGAAAACAAGACGCCAGAGCCTCGGCCGCTCCGGCGCCCGACGCGAGCGTCCCGCGGACCTCGGAGACCAGGTGCTGGACGTGCGAGAACTTCTCGACCGCGGCGTAGCGCGCGACACCGACCGTGCCGATCTCGCACACGCGGCCGAGGTCGTTGCGCGCGAGGTCCACCAGCATGACGTGCTCCGCGCGTTCCTTGGGGTCCGCGAGGAGCTTCTCCGCCAGCGCCGTGTCTTCCCCGGCTGTCGAGCCCCGCGGCGCCGTGCCGGCGATCGGCCGCGTCTCGACCTGCCTACCCCGGCAGCGGACCAGCATCTCGGGAGAGGAGCCGAGGATGCTCGCCTCCCGGGTCTCCAGGTAGAAGAGGTAGGGCGACGGGTTGAGCGTGCGGAGGGCGCGATAGACGTCGAAGGGATCCAGATCCAGCCGAGCGGTCCAACGCTGCGAGACGACCGCCTGGTAGACCTCGCCCGCCGCGATCGCCTCGCGCGCGGCGTGCACGGCCGAAAGGAAATTCTCGCGCGGCATCACGGGCTCGAACCGGCCGGGCACTCCGCTCGACGGGAAGCGCCCGGGATTCACCGCTCCGAGCAATCGCTCCAGACCGTCCAACCGCCGGATCGCGGCGTCCACCACAGCCTCGGCGGCCTCGCCGCGCGTGCGGTCGAGCGTCGTCAGGAGTAACAGTCGCTGACGCGGATGGTCGAACGCGGCCACGGCATCGAAGAGGAGAAAGAGCCCGTCCGGAATCGCGCTCTCGCGCGGATGCCGGTCCGGGATCTCCTCGAAGAGGCGCACCGCGTCGTAAGCGAGGAATCCGACGGCCCCGCTCGAGAGCGGGGGCAGGTTCGGACCCGGAACGAACGGCTCGCGCGAGACCAGTCTCGTCAGGGCGGGAATCGGCGCTCCACCGACCGTCTCGGAGATGCCGCCTCGTTCGATCGTCGCGTTCCCGTCCCGGAGCGTCCAGCGCGCCGACGGCGCCGTCCCCAGAAACGTGTATCGCGCGACGGACTCGCCTCCCTCGACACTCTCGAGCAGGAACGACTCCTCGCCCGCCGCGCGCATGCGGCGGAAGAGCGTCACCGGCGTCAGCGAGTCGGACGGGAAGACGCGGGCCACCGGCACGCACGCGCCTTCGCGAGAGCTCTCGAGAAACCGGCAGCGCTCTTCGTCACGAAGACTCACGAAGGGGCTCCCGTCAGGATCCGCCGCACCTCCTCGTGCGTCACTCCCTCGACACCGAGCAGCGAGGCCTGCCGCACGGCCTGGGCCGCAAGCATCTGCAATCCGTCGATCGTCGGGCAACCGGCGGCGCGCGCCTCCCGGATCGTGGAGGTCTCGCGGCCGTCGCGGCGGTAGACGCAGTCGAACACCAGCGGACGATTTTCGAAGAGAACCGTCGGGATGGCCGAGGGCTCGCCGTCCTTCCAGCCGACCGGCGTCGTGTTGACGTAGAGGTCGGCTTCGCTCTGCGGCACGTCGGCCCAGGCCATCGAATCGACCTGCAGCTCGGATGCGACACGGTCCGCTTCGGCATCCCGCCGCGCAGCGACCACGACCTCGTAGCGCAGACGGCGCGACGCGACGACCGCGGCCCGCGCGGCGCCTCCGGCACCGAGGACGACGGCGCTACGGCCCTCGCCCGTATCGTGGTCGGCGAGCGGATCGAAGACTCCGTCGACGTCGGTGTTCTCGGCGCGCCAACGTCCACGTTCCAGGAAGAGCGTGTTGGCCGCGCCGACGGCGATCACGTCCTCCGACGCCCGGCCCGCGCGCGCCGCCGCCAGCTTCCAGGGCTGGGTGACGGCGAAGCCTCGAAATGGCGGATCGTTCTCGAGAGAGGTCGGCGCCTCGCGCTCGAAGTCGACTATCGGAAGAGGCAGGTAGAGCCAATCGAGGTCGCGCGCTTGGAAGAGAGCGTTGTACAGGCGCGGGGACAGGGACCGCGCCGGGCTGCCGCCGAGGATCCCGTAGAGCGCCTCGACGCGCCGCGGCCGGTCGACCTCGTAGACATCGAGCAGATCGGACAGCGGAATCTGTCCGGAGGCCGTCTCCTGCTCCACCGGCCCGTACACGAGGGCCGCCCCGAGCAGCGCCGACAGAACTCGGCCGGGAGGGCTCGCGGGCCCCATCGGGAAGATCGTAGCGGCGCCGTCCTGCGTCCTCTGAAGCTCGGCGATTCGGAGACTCGCCAAAAGGTCCCCGGCGCCCGCCACGAGCTTGACGACACGCGCTCGCGTGGCGCGCATGGCGGAGAGACGCGTCTGCCAGTCCTCCGGCAGCGAGAACGGTGCGTGTTGGGACACGATCACGCGCTCGCGCTCCGGGAGCGCAGCCGGGTCGTCGAGAACGCCTCGAGCGTGCTCGACGTCCACGATCGCGCCGGTGTCGTACGCCGCGGTGACGACCCGGCGATAGTCCTCGTCGCCGCCGGCGAACCGGCCGCCCTCCGAGAGGGATCGGTACGTCAGGATGGCAGGCCGCGCGTCGAGCGACAGGAGCGCTGCGGGAGGAATCATCTCCTCGGCGAGATCCAGTCGGTACTCGATGGCGTCGGCTCCCGGCGGGACGCGTTCGACGAGCCGCCGCGCGTCCACGACCGAGCGCGGCGCGAGCGTCGCCACGCGGGCGGGAAGGGAAAGTTGTCTCGCCATCAAATCAAAAACCCCCGAGCCCTCTCGGGCCGGGGGTCTGGATTCTGTCTCTCGATTCGCCCCGCCCGACTGGCCGTCGGCAGGGCGTGCTCCGCCCTACCGGGTTGACTCCCGCCACCACCAGCTACGGTTCCCGCGCGACACGGTCATGGGACGCCGATCATGGCGCTGGCGGCGCCGGGCTGTCAAGCGTCGAGTATTCGAGCGGCAGGACCACGCCGGCCTCGGGTTCGTCCACCGAGCCTTCGAAGCGAATCCGCATGCGGGCTTCGCTGGCCTGATAGGCATAGTTTGCTCCCGGGCAGACGGCGGAGGTGACCTCGGCTTCCTCGGGCCAACGGTGGTCGCGCGAAGCCGCCCGCGCCAGGCGCAGCTGCAGGATCTTCAGCGTGAGTTCGCGGTCCACCATCAGGCGGGCGGTCCGACGGATCATCGAAGAGATGTTGGGCATGACGATGTCTCGGAAGATCGACTCCATAGCCCGCGCTTCTTCGCCGGACTCGAGTTGGTAGACGGCAGCAAAGGGACGAAAGACTGCCTCGGCCGTCAACGCCTCGCGGTCGCAGGGGGAGGCGCGGAGCAATGCCTCGGACATCGCTCCCCAGGCTTTCATTCTCAGCTTCCGGGAAGAATCCGGCTCCACTGAGGGCTCCCTCGAAAGAGAGAGGCTGCCTTCCGCAACGAGGGCCGCCGCAACCTTTCGCCAGGGCTCGTCGCCGCTGAAACGGTCGATCCAGCTCGGCGGTGAGTTCTTGAACTTCCGGAGGACGCCGGCCTGCCATCGCTCGACAGCCACGCAGAGGATTCGAGCGATCAGCGTCGTTTCGCTCTCGAAGAGGCGCCCGAGCGACCAGGACGCCTCGAGGGCGCGCTCGGCATCGATCGCATTGCCGTCGTGCTCCTCAGCCAGCGCCGTGACGAGAAGCAACTTGTGAAGCCGAATCCACGGCATCAGGCGCGGGATCTCCTCCTCAGAGTTCGTTGCCTTCCACTCCGGCGAACCCTTCTCGAGCGCCCCGACGATCGCCCATAGAGGCTCGCGCCGTGCCTCGAGAAACTCTCGAAGCGCTTTCGGCGGTTCCGCGATGGAGTCGTCGGCAACCTGGATCTGTGCGTCGAGCCAGGAACCCGCGGCGTAGCCGGGATAGGCTCGCGCGTCTTCGGGCGCCAGGCGAGTCTGCCCGGGTCCGGGTGGATCGAAGTCGATCCCGAGCGCCAGAGATTTTTCGACGACCAGATCTGCTGTCGAGTTTCTGGCGGAAGGCTTCGGAGGCGCCCCCGGAGCGTGCACCTGCGCCAGAACCAACAGCAAGGCTGCTCCGGCCATGACCAATTCTAGGCCCGCTTCCACCTCGTGCCGGCGGGCCCGTCCTCGAGGAGGACGCTCATTGCGGAGGCGTCATCCCGCCGGCTGAGGCACACTGTCAAGGCGCTTCAGGAGCGGGGATCGGCGCGGAGGCCGGCGACGGCTTCGGCGTGGGCGCGGACTTTCCGGTGTGAAAGGAGAGAGGCAACGTCAGCCGGACGTCCGGCGAGGCGATCTGGCCCTCGAACCGGATCTCCATCCCCTCGCCGTCGGCCGCGTAGGCGTAGGACGCCTCGAGACACGCTCCCGAAGTGGCGTTCGCCGGCTTCACCGGCCACTTGCCGTCGCGGGAAGCGGCCCGGTCGAGTCGCAGCTCCAGGATGCGCAGCGTCAACTCCTTGTCCACCGCGAGCCGGGCAGCCCGCCGCAGCGCGGAGGTCACCGTCGGTAGGAGATCCTTGAAGTAGAGCCGTTGCTCCCCTTCCTCGGCCGACGGCTCCTGCTCATCGTCCCCCTCCGCGAGGCGCTCGTTCCGCGCCGGCGGCTCGGCGCTCGCGCGAATGCCTGGATTGGGATCCATCTCGATCTCGCTCGAGACTACGCGCCAGATGTCTTCGTCCGTCTCCCGACTCGCGTCGCAGACCGAAAGCTTCCGGTAGTGCTCGGCGACGGCGCCTGAGAGGCGCCGCATCGCCTTCGTGAAGTCGTCGCTCGCGAGTCCTGAGCCCGACCTGGCCTCCCGTTCGAGGGCGTCCAGCATTCCCGTCCAAGACGCGCCCGCCGCCAGCCTCCCCATCCACGGAACAGTGGGTTCCTTTAGCTTGCGCAGCGCGCCGGACTGGAGCCTCTCGATGGTGCCGGAGACGAGCCGGTCGATCAGGAATCCGCGCCCTCCCACCGGGAGCCCGAGTGACCAAGCCGCCTCCAAGGCGCGACTCGCCGCGATCGGATCGCCCTCACGCTCCTCGCGCAGCGCCACGACGAGCAGCGTCTTCTCGAGTGTCACCGTGGGGAGGAGTACCTTCGTAGGCCAAAACTCGTCGCCCTCGCGCTCGCCCCAGTCCGGACTCCCCTTCTCCAGAGCGCCGACGATCGCCCAGACAGGCTCGCGCCGTTCGTCGAGATAGTCGCAGAGGGCCTTCGGCGGCTCTGCGATCGAATCGTCAGGGATCTGAATCTGCGCATCGAGCCAGCTTCCCAGCGCGGCCTCGGCGCGTGCCTGCAGGTCCGCGGTGGACGCACGGGACTTCCCCGGGGCGGCCGCGAAGTCGATTCCGAGCGCGAGAGACTTCGCGACGATGAGATCGGCCGTGGCGTTTCCAGCGACGGTACGCGGCGGAGTCGGCGTCGGAGCAATCTGCGCCAGGACCAGGAAGATCGCGGCCGCGGACATGGACAAATTTTACGCCCGCTTCTTTTACGCCCGCTTCCACCTCGTGCCGGTCGGGCCGTCTTCGAGGAGGATGCCGCGGGCTGCAAGCTGGTCGCGAAGGCTGTCCGAAGTCGCAAAGTCACGGCGCTTGCGAGCGGCGTTTCGAGCTTCGATCAGGGCCTCGATTTCGGTGTCGAGCGAGTCGTCCTTCGCCGGCAGCACGCCGAGCACGGTGTCGGCGCGCCGGAGCGCGGCGCCGGCGGCCCCAGCGCCGGGTGCGTCGAGCGTCCCCTCCGCAAGCGCGGCGTTGACGTCGGCGAGGAACGTGAACACGGCACCGAGGGCCTTCGCCGTATTGAGGTCGTCGTCCAGCGCCGCGGAGAACTCCTCCGAGAACCGCTGCGCCCGCTCCGCGGCCGGGAAGGCACCGGGCTTGGCACCGGCCGCGCCGGCCGCTTCGTCGATGCGGGAAAGCGCCGACTTGATGCGCTCGACGGCGGCGGCCGCGCCGGTGAGCGCGTCCCACGTGAAGTTGAGCTTCTTGCGGTACGGAACCGAAAGAAGCAGGTACCTCACCGCGACCGGGTCGTTGCGCTGCGCGAGCACGTCGTCGAGCGTGTAGAAGTTGTTCTTCGACTTGGCCATCTTCTCGCCGTCCACGATCAGGTGCTCCGCGTGGAGCCAGACGTCGACGAAGGGCTGTCCGGTCGCCGCCTCGCTCTGGGCGATCTCATTCTCGTGGTGCGGAAAGATGTTGTCGACGGCGCCTGTGTGGATATCGAAGTGCGTCCCCAGGTACTTCATGCTCATCGCCGAGCACTCGATGTGCCAGCCGGGTCGGCCCGGACCCCACGGCGATTTCCATGAAGGCTCGTCCGGCTTGGCCGCCTTCCAGAGGACGAAGTCCTTGACGTCCTCCTTCTCGTACTCGTCGTCGGCGACGCGCTCTCCGCGCTGCGCCTGGGTCAAGTCGATCCCAGACAGCTTCCCGTAGTCCGGGAAAGTCGAGATCCGGAAATAGACCGAGCCTTCCGATTCGTAGGCGTGTCCGCGTTCGAGCAGCTTGGCCGTCAGCTCCTGCATCTCGGGAACGTGGTCGGTCGCGCGCGGATAGAGCTCGGCGCGCTCGAACCCCAGCCGGTCGATGTCGCGGAAGAAGAGCTCGGCGTACTTCGCCGTGAAATCGCGCAACGGCACCCCCGCCTGCTGCGCCCCGCGGATCGTCTTGTCGTCCACGTCCGTCAGATTCATGATCTGCGTGACCCGCAGGCCCCTCGCCTTCAGGTGCCTGCGCAGCACGTCTTCCCAGAGAAAGGTCCGGATGTTGCCGATGTGGACCGCGTTGTAGACGGTCGGTCCGCACGTGTACATCCGGACGTGCCCCGGCTCCAGGGGAGCGAACTCAACCTCGCGCCGGCCGAGCGTGTTGAAGACCTTCAGGCTCACCAGATCCCCTTCTCTTTCTGCCGGCGGATCTTTCGCCAGGTCAGCTCCCGCTTCAAGCCCCGAAGACGATCCACGTACAGGCGGCCGTCGAGGTGATCCGTCTCATGACAGAGGGCCCGGGCGAGAAGCCCCGTGCCCTCGATCTCGCGCGGTACCCCATTCGCATCCAGCGCCCGCACCCGGACGCGGGCTGGACGCACTACTTTCTCGGACAGATCCGGGACCGAGAGGCAGCCTTCGTCCTCCTTCTGCTCCCCCGACTCCTCCACGACCACCGGGTTGACGAGAACGATGACGGCGCCGGGATCGGCGCCCACGGAGAGGTCGATGATCGCCACCTTCTTATTGACGCCGATCTGCGGCGCCGCCAAGCCTACGCCGGGAGCCGCATGGCAGGTCTCGACCATGTCGGCGAGGAGTCCGGAGATGTTCTCGGTGGACGGGTCCACCTCGGCGTTCTCCGCGGTCAGCCGCGGATCCCCGTATCGGAGGATGTCGCGGATCAACGGCGCCGGGCCCCGCACCCTCGGGAAGCATCGCGCGAGGGCCTGTCCTCCATGCCCCGCTGGCTGTCTCCCCGACGTGACACAACGTCCCACTGCCCCTTCCGACCCGCTGCCATAAGTACTCGATTTAAAGCACATTCTGCTCGGAGCGGCAAGCACCCGCCGTGGCACATGGCTCGCAATTCGTTGGAGCGGGGAGAACTGGAAAACCATGAACTTGAAGCGTCTCGTTCTACTGGCAGCCGGGGCCGCCCTTCCGGCGAGCCTGGCTCTGGCGGACAACGGGAGGAGCGCGTACACCTACATCCGGGAATCCACCGGGCAGGTGACGGTCGACTCCAGCTTGAACGGTCAAGTCGAAGCGCGCCGCAACATGCCGATCTCGACGGGCGACCAGATCCGAACCGAGGATCCCGCCCGGGCCGAGGTCGCGCTGGCCGATGGAAACGTCCTTCACGTCGGCGGCGGCACGCGGGTCAAATTCGAGTCTCTTTCCGGGCAGCAGGGCACTGACGACGAGGTCTCCGAGATCACGCTCTCGGAAGGCTCGGTGATTCTTTCGGTCCTGGGATCGGACGAGCGTTCGGTCCCGCGAATCGACACCGAGGATGCCGCGATCTATGCGGGCTCGGGCTCGCGCGTTCGCGTCAACGCCGACGCCCGGCGCGGAACTTCCGTCGTCGTGCGCGCCGGCTCCGCGGAGGTTCGCGCCCGCTCGGGCTCCTACACGGTCCGGGCCGGCAACTACCTGGTCGTCCAGGGCGACCAGGAGCCCGAGATCGCCCGCGGGAGCTTCTCTCGCGACCGCTTCGATCTCTGGGCGAGCGACCGTCTCGAGGTCACGTACGACACCCCGAGCGCCTCGGGCCGTTACGTCGGCGACGACCAGTACGCGGGAGACGTCCAGTCGCTCGACGGCTACGGAGATTGGGACTACAACTCGACCTACTCGTCCTACGTCTGGCGTCCCAACGTCGCCGTCGGCTGGAGCCCTTACTCCTACGGCAGTTGGTACTACACGCCGGTCGGCCTGACCTGGTGGTCGTGGGATCCCTGGGGCTGGTACCCGTTCCACTACGGAAGCTGGTTCTGGGACATCGGCTGGAACAGCTGGTGCTGGTCTCCCGGCTACATCTACTCGCCGGCGTGGTGCTACTGGGGTTACTCCGGCGGTTACTTTGGCTGGTGCCCGGTGGGGTACTACAACAACTGGCACGGCGGCCACGGATGGCATGGAGGCGACGGAGGCCACGGTTGGAACGGCGGGCATGGAGGAAACTGGGGCAACGGGGGCCAGGGCGGACAGGGAGGGGGCAACACCCGTCAGGTCGCCTATGCGATCAACGGACGGTATTCGACCCGGAACGTCGACATGCGCGGCTGGAACTTCACGAACGCGAGCAACGTCGGCAACGTGAACGGACGGTTGACCGTCACTCCGGGAACGCGCCTCGCGGGCCGGCTCGGGGACCAGATCTCGGTCTCCTCGCGGCCGATCGTCGTGGATCGCGTTTCCACGACCGGCGGAGCGCGCGCCGCGCTCCAGGAGCACATCCGACAGGCGCCGCAGACGATCGAGCGGACGGCGGGCCGCGACTCGCAGCTCCTCGCCCCGGTCCTGGCACGGCAGCAGAACCTGTCTCGCGAGACGATGGACGCTCTCGAGCGCCACACGGTCGTTGCGGACCGGGGAGGTCTCTCCGGCCCGGGGGCGGCGGAGGTGGCTCCTCGCGGCGCCACGATCGTCGACCGTGGCCGTGGAACCACGACGACCGACCGGTCCCAGATCGGGGCTCTCGACCGTTCCGGCGGGCGTGACATCGAGCGCGCGCAGCCGCGCGACCGCAACGAAGCCCTCGGCGATGCCCGGACCGCGCCCTCGCGTCCGGATGCAGGCGCCCAAGACTGGCGAGGCCGTTCGTCCCGCTCCGCGCCCGACCGCTCGGCCGATGCCCCGCGCTCTCTGGAGCGCATGCCGGCGGAGCGATCGGCGCCCGCCGACTCCTGGCGCGGCCGCCCGCGCGAAGGCGCCCGTGACTTCGCCGATCAGCCGGCCCGACGGCAGCCCACCGACCGCCGGGGAGAAGAGTGGCGTTCCCGCTCCGAGGTTCCGCCCGCGCGGCGCGTGATCGAAGGCGCCGTTCCGGGCCGCCGCAACCAGGGCGAACAGGACTTCGACCGGTCGCCCCGTTCGGGCGTGGACCGGTCGCCCCGTTCGGGCGTGGACCGGTCGCCCCGCGGACGCGACGACGCCGCTCCGTATCGCGGGTACACCTATCGGAATCGCGAGGCCGGGCGCAACGACTACGCCCCACGCACTTACGATCGCGCACCGCGCGACTACTCGCCTCGATCGGCGCCTCCGCGGTCAATGGACCGGGGGCCCGCTCCCCGTTCGTACGGCTCGGCTCCGGCGCCGCGCTCGGCGCCGCCGCAGGCTGCTCCCGCGCCCCGGTCGGCGCCCGCTCCGCGCTCGGCCCCGGCCGCTCCGCCATCCCGCGGATCCGGTCATTCGGGCCGTCCGGGACGTTCCTGAGTCTTCCTGAGGTTTCCTCCTCCTTAAGCCGCGCCACGAGGCGCGGCTTCTTTTTTTCGTAGAATCGCGGCACGTGCGCCGGCTGCTCACACTCCTCGGCAATGCGCTCTTCGTCTTCTACTGCACGGCGGTGGGGGTCTACCTGGTGCTGCGCCCGTGGACGGGGCGCGCGCCCATGCCGGGGCTCTTCGGATCGGGCTTCTTCCGGGGGTTCATCTCGGGCCTGGGGCTCGTGCACCTCGCCGCCGGCGTCGCCGACCTTCGTATGCTGTCTCGGTCGCTGAACGAGGAACCGACGACGCTGCCGGGACGCGAATGAAGATGCTGTACGTGACCGACCGCGCGGCCATCGGCAACACCGCCTTCGCGAAGACCCTGGATGCTCTCGCCGGCGCGCCGGGTCTCCTCGTCCAGCTTCGTGAGAAGGAGACCCCGGATCGGGACCTCCTCGAGCGGGCCCGCGCGGCGCGGGAGAAGCTCGGCCCCGACGTTCTCTTCGTCAACGGGCGCTTCGACGTCGCGCTGGCGGCCCGAGCGGCGGGCGTCCACCTCCCTGCCGACGGCCTTCCACTCTCCCGCGTCCGCTCCCATACGCCGCGAGGCTTTCGGGTCGGCGTGTCGACGCATGCTCCGGAGGAGGCGCGCGAGGCGATCGCCGCCGGCGCCGACCTCGTCGTCATCGGGCCGATCTTCGACACGCCTTCCAAGCGCGCATACGGCGCGCCCCTCGGCGTGCGAGTGCTCGAGGCGCTTCCACCGCTGCAGCAGCACGGCGCCGCGGTCTTCGCGATCGGCGGCATCGACGAGTCGCGCCTGTCGGATCTGGAGCCCTACGCGGACCGGATCTCCGGAATCGCGGCCGTGCGCCTCTTCCAGGAGGCCGGCGACCCGCGCGCGGTCGCCGAGCGGATCGCCGAGCGATGACCGTACCGCTATCGGACTTCCTCTCGGGAACGCGGCGGATCCTTCCCGCTCTCGTGCTCTTCGTGCTGGTCTCCGGCGCCGTGCTCGCGCTGTCGGGGCTCGGCGTCCCCATGACGGACTCCCACGCCCGCAACTACGGCCTGTTCGCCATCGGGCTTGCGGGCGGGTTTCTCCTCACACGCCTGCTGGACTATCTGGCGTTCGACGTCGGCTATCGCCTCCGCCGGGGAACGTCCGCGCCCGATCTGCTTCGCCAGATCGTCGGGATCGTGGTGTTCGCCCTGGTCCTGGCGGTCCTGCTCCAGGCGACACTCAAGGCAAACCTCGCCACGATCCTCACGACGTCCGCGATCATCACGGCGATCGTGGGCCTCGCGCTCCAGGAGACGCTCGGCAACTTCTTCGCGGGGCTCGCCCTGGCCCTCGAGCGCACGGTGCACGTGGGAGACATGATCCGCGCCGGGGACCAGATCGGCCTGGTCGAGCAGCTCACGTGGCGCGCCATCAAGATCCGAACCCTGGACGGTTACGTGATTCTCGTTCCCAACAGCGTGGCCAGCCGCGAGCGTCTCGAGGTTTATCGGCGCGGCGGTTTTCCCATGGCCCGCCGCCTGAAGGTCGGCCTCGAGTACGACGCTCCGCCGGCCCGCGTCTCCTCGGTGCTCGAAGAGGCGGTCCACGACGTGCCCGGCATCGCGACGCATCCCGCGCCCGTCGTCGAGCTGCGCGAGTTCGCGGACTTCGCGGTGATCTACGAGCTGCGCTATTGGCTCGAGGACTATGCCCGCTTCCACGAGATCGACGACCTGGTCAGCGAACGCGTCTGGTACCACCTCGAGCGGGCGGGCCTCGCTTTCGCGTATCCCGTCATCCGTCAGCACCAGTACGCGGCCGGTCCCCTTCGCGTCCCAACGTTCGCGTCGGTGACGCCGGACGCCCTGCACGGGGATCTCTTCGCACCCCTGTCCGCGGAGGAGCGGCGCGAGCTGGCCGCAGGCGCCCGGCGGCACCGTTTCGGTCCCGGTGAGGTCGTCGTGCGCGAGGGAGACACGACTTCGTCGATGTTTGTCATCGAGTCGGGCCTCGTGGGGATCTCGGCCCGGAGCGGCGGGGGCGCGAGCCAGAAGGTGGCCATCCTCGAGGCCGGCTCCGCCTTCGGAGAGATCAGCCTCCTGACCGGCGAGCCCCGCCTGGCCACGGCCAAGGCGGCAACCGAGGCCACGCTGATCGAGATCGACAAGGACACGCTGGCGCCGCTGCTCCGCGCCAACCCCTCGCTCGTCGAGAAGCTCGACGCGATCATCCTGGAGCGGCGCCGGAGGACCGCCGACCGACTGGACAGCGCCCGGGGGTCCGCGTCCGTCGGCGAGCCCGAATCGCTGCGCGCGAAGATCGCTCGCTTCTTCGGGCTGAAGGGCCTCGAGTGACGGACGGTATCGGCCTGCTGCTCGGGCTCGACGTGACGGAGATCGAGCGGGTGGCCGGCGTCCTCGAACGCCACCGCGAGCGCTTCCTCGAGAGGGTGTTTCGTCCCGGCGAGATCCGGAGCCAGCGCCGTCATCCCCGAGCCTTCGCCGAGCACGTGGCCGGCCGCTTCGCCGCCAAGGAAGCGGCCATGAAGGCCCTGGGTCTGGGATGGCGAGGCCTCGCATTCCGCGACATCGAGGTCGGGCGCGACGCGCGAGGCAAGCCGCTGCTCTCCTTCCACGGGAAGGCGCTCGATCGGGCGCGGGCACTCAACGTGCGCCGTTCCGAGGTCACCATCACGCATGGCCGCGACATCGCCGCCGCCGTCGTCGCCCTGCTGACCGAGGAGCGCGGCTGACCCGTTGGGCTACACTCCCCCTCGCATGAGCGAGGGAGGCGACTACAAGAGCACGCTGAACCTCCCCCGGACGGATTTCCCCATGAAGGCGGACCTGGCGAGGCGGGAGCCCGAGCGGCTCGCTGCCTGGGACGCGATGGACCTCGAAGGGGCGATCCGCAAGGCGAGGGCCGGCCGACCGAAGTTCATCCTCCACGACGGTCCGCCCTACGCCAACGGGCACATCCACCTCGGCACGGCCATGAACAAGATCCTCAAGGACGGCATCGTCCGGAGTCGGACCCTTCTGGGCTTCGACGCCCCCTACGTGCCCGGCTGGGATTGCCACGGGCTTCCCATCGAGCAGAAGGTAGACAAGAAGCTCGGATCGAAGAAGCGGGACATGGACGCGGTCGCGATCCGCAGGGCGTGCCGCGAGTACGCGCAGGAGTTCATCGACATCCAGCGCGAGGAGTTCAAGCGCCTCGGAGTCGGCGGCAACTGGAAGCACCCGTACCTGACGATGAGTTACGGATACGAGGCCACGATCGCGCGCGCGTTCGGCGAGTTCTACGCAAAAGACCTGCTCTTCCGCGACCTGAAGTCGGTGCGGTGGTGCTTCACGGACCGGACGGCGCTCGCGGAGGCGGAGCTCGAGTACGAGGACCGCGAGGATCCGGCCATCACCGTCGCTTTTCCGGCCGAGGGAACGCCGTTCCCGGATGCGCGGCTGCTGATCTGGACGACGACTCCCTGGACGATCCCGTCCAACGTCGCGATCGCCGTCCATCCCGACGAGACTTACGTCTGGATCGAGGCCGAGGGACGCCACTACCTCGTCGCCGAGCGCCTCGCCGAAAGCGTCGCGGAGGCGGCGGGCTGGGCGGCCTGGAAACCGGTCATTTCGCTCCCCGGCCGCTCGCTCGAGGGAATCCGGTATCGCCATCCGCTCCCGCCGGAGTCGCGCGGCGAGCTCACGCCCGAGGAGCAGGCGCGGGCGTTCCGCGTGGTGCTCGGCGAACACGTCACGATGGACGCGGGCACGGGCCTCGTCCACACCGCTGCCGGGCACGGCGAGGACGACTTCCAGATCGGGCGGCGCGAGGGCCTTCCGATCCTTTCGCCCGTGGACGAAGGCGGCCGGTTCACGACCGTCGCGAAGTACCGGGCGCAGAAGGTCCTCGATGCAAACCCTCAGATCGTCGAGGACCTGCGCGCGGCGGGCGCCCTCGTCGCATACGAGTCGGGCTTCCGGCACGACTACCCGCACTGCTGGCGCTGCAAGAACCCGGTGATCTTCCGCGCGACCGTCCAGTGGTTCGTGCGCCTGGACGACCCGAAGACCGACGTCCGCACCGGCGCTCTCGCCGCGATCCGCCGCACGACGTGGATCCCGGCCTGGGGAGAGGCGCGCATTGCCGGAATGGTCGAGAACCGGCGCGAATGGGTGGTCTCCCGGCAGCGCCGCTGGGGCTCCCCCATCACGCTCCTCTATGCGATGCGCAACGGTGAACGCGCGGACATCTATCCCTGGCGCGACTCGCCGGCGGAGCAGGAGAAATTCTTCGCGCGGCTGACCGGCATCTTTGCGAGGGAGGGCGGCGACGCATGGTATGCGCGGCCCGCGGAGGACTTTCTTCCTCCGGACGCCGACCGCCGCGGCTTCGACGCGTTCGAGAAGGAGACCGACATCCTCGACGTGTGGTTCGACTCCGGCGTGTCGCACATGGCGGTGCTGCGTTCCGGGGAATGGCCGGAGCTGACGCGCGAGGACGGTAAACGCCCGGCCGACGTCTACATCGAGGGCCATGACCAGCACCGCGGCTGGTTCCAGTCGTCGCTTCTGACCTCCGTCGCCCTCCTCGGAGACGCCCCGTTTGAGTCCGTCATCACGCACGGTTTTTTCCAGGACGTGTCGGGGCGCAAGATGTCGAAGTCGCTGGGGAACGTCGTCGAGCTCCAGGAGCTGACCCGCCGCTACGGCGCGGACATCCTGCGTCTCTGGGTCTTTTCGCTGGACTACCGGGATGACACGCCAATCTCCGAGGAGATCCTGGCGCGCTGCGCCGAGGGGTACCGGAAGATCCGGAACACCGCGCGCTACCTGCTGTCGAACCTCTACGACTTCGATCCGGCATCGGACTCGGTTGCGCCGGACCGCCTCCTTCCGCTCGACCGCTGGGCGCTTTCCGAGACCCGTGCCGTTCTGACACGGGTTCGCGAGGCATACGAGACCTACCAGTTCCACGTGATCTACCATCAGCTCGTGAACTTCTCGGCCACCACGCTTTCGGCGTTCTACCTGGACATTCTCAAGGACCGCCTGTACGCATCGGCGGCCGGGTCTATCGAGCGGAGGTCCGCGCAGACAGCCATGTACCGAATCGTGCGCGCCCTGACCGCCGCGGAGGCGCCGATCGTCCCGTTTACAGCCGAGGAGATCTGG
>JBKOZO010000065.1:0-38751 GCA_046725935.1 Acidobacteriota bacterium
GTGATGGCGGGTGTGGCGCTCTTGCAGGGTGCTCTCCAGCACGTCGCTACGATACAGGAAAAGGACATCAAGGCACGGCTGGTCGCTATTCGACGACTCGTAATGACAAGGGGAATCTGATGCTGCAAACGTGGTCTGGGCTCTGGAAGCACGCAAGACGTTTGTAGCGCGAATTGGCAACATCACATTACCCCATACGCTCTCGCCCCCGCCCTCTCGAGCGCCTGCTACCGTTCCTCTTCTAGCCTCGCTGCCACGGCGCTATCCTCCGCCCTTGTGCGGACCGTCCTTTACCTGCACGGGTTCGCGTCGTCGCCTCAGGGGCGAAAGATCGCGTTGCTGCGCGAGATGTTGCCGGCCGATGAGTACCGGCTGGTCGCACCGGACCTGAATCGGCCCTCGTTCGAAAGGCTCCGGTTCGAGGCGATCGTTCAGGAGGCGGTCCGGGCGGCGCGGCGGGAGAAGCCGGACGTCGTCGTGGGGAGCTCGCTCGGGGCGCTGGTGGCGCTGGAGGCGTCCAGGCGTAGGATGACGGCTCCGCTGGTCCTGGTCGCGCCGGCGCTGGGATTCGGGAAGCGCTGGACGGAGAAGCTGGCGCCGGGGGATCCGGTGCGGTTCTTCCACCACGGCCAGGGCAAGGACCTCGAGATTCACCGCCGTTTCTTCGAGGAGATGGCGGAGGTGACGGTGGATCGGGATCCTCCGAGGCAGAAGGTCGTAGTCGTGATGGGAGAGGAGGATGAAAGCGTTCCCTATGAAGGTGTAAAGACGACCTGGCAGCGCTGGGAGTCGAGCGGGAGTCTCGCGGCCGGATCGCGCTTCGTTCCGGTCGCGGAAGGTGACCATGGATTGATAGGCTCTGTCGACGAGATCTCGGACGCAATTCGTTCTTTGTAATTCAAAGGGGGACTGCCATGAAGCTGCGGGATATCTCTGCCATTTCCATCGTGGTGGGTGGGCTGGTCTGCGCCGACGCAACCGCGGCGACGACCAAGTCGATTCCGGTGGTCGCGCAGATCCAGGGGGCCGCGTTCTTCCGAACGTCGGTCACGATCTCGAACGCGAACGACTCGGTCACGACACCCGTCCACATGCAGCTGTCTTATCGATCGCTGGTGGACAACACCTTCCAGGTCGTGACGTACGATCTCTCGCCGGCGCTCGGGCCGCGGCGGGTCGTGGTGTTCGACGACATCATCCAGGCATTCAAGAACGCGGGACGCATTCGAGCGACGGACGCGAGTGCAAACATCTTCGGCACTCTCCTCGTGACGTACGATGCCATCGCGGAGGACTCGCGCGAGGAGGCTGCGGCGGTCGCACGGACGTACAGCGCGGGGCCGGCGGGCGGGACCATCGGGCTCGCATATGCCGGGCGCTGCTACTGCGCGACCGGCAGCCGTTTCCGGGTCCTCGGGGCTTCCCGGGGCGGGGTCTTCGGGAATGACGGAAGCACGCGCGCCAATTTAGGCATCATCAACGAGGGCGATACCCAGGGACAGGGCGCGACCGACGTCCGCGTGCAGTACTACAACGGCGATACGGGCGCGCTCTTGAAGGAGTTCTTCGTCGCGGACATCGTTCATCACAACCTCGAGGCCAACGAGGTCTTCCAGATCAACAACATCTTCAACGATCCGGCGATCCCGAGCACGGTTCACACGCTGGTCGTCCAGGTCGAAGCGGTGACGGCGGACTTCTACGCCTCGTCCTACGTTGTGCAGCTCGACAACACGACGCAGGACGGATCGTTCTTTTTCCTCGAGGAGGAGTGAGCCGCCGATCCTGACCGGATAGAATCGGCGCCCCATGGCGCTTTCGGGACTGGGACTCTTCCTGCTGGAAGCCTGTGCGGGAACGGCGTTCCTGCTGCTGTTTTTCCCGCCGAAGACCCTCGGACGCGGCTTCTTCAGCCTGCACGGAGGCCTGGCGGCGGTCTTCGGGGCGCTGGCCCTGGCGGCGCGGCCCGCGGGCATCCCGTTTCAGGCAGTCGCGCTGGGAACTGTTCAGCTCGTCCTCTACACGCTGTTGGCGCACGCCGACCGGGCGCGGACGGCGTGGCCTCTGCTCCTCGGAGGCGCGCTGTGCGCGGGGTGGGGTCTGGTGCGCGTCGCTCTGGCGGCGCCGCGGCCGGGCGGAAGCGTGTGGACGGTCGTGGGCGCCGTCGCGGGCGGCCTCTTGTTCGGCGCCGTACTGTTGATCATGAACCTGGGCCATTGGTACCTGGTCTCCCGATCCCTCCCGTTCAAGCTGCTGGCCCGGGGAGCGGCGCTCTTCGCGGGGCTCGCGGCGTTTCGAACGGCGTACCTGGCCGCGGCGGTGGTCGCGCATCGCGGCACCGAGGGGCTCTCGGCGCTCCTCTCGCTCGAGCACGACGCGCTGTTCTTCCTGTTCCGGGTGCTCTGGGGCATCGCGGGCCCGCTGGCGCTGTCCTACTTCATCTGGCGAACGGCGGAGATGAAATCGAACCAGGCGGCCACCGGACTTCTCTACGTCGCGCTGGTCTTCGTCCTGATCGGCGAGCTGCTGTCCTCGTACCTGACGGTCGCGACCGGCTTCCCGGCCTAGACCAGCGTGCGCGCCCGGCACTACTGCCCCGACTGCCTGACGCCTCGGGAGCACGGAGAGAACGAAGCCGGAGAATTCGCCTGCGAGAAGTGCGGCCGCGCGTACGGGGCGAGCTGGCAGGGAGCGCTCTCCTCCGAAGGCGTCGAGTCGTGCGGCTTCTGCGGCAATCGCACGTTCTTTCTCCAGAAGGACTTCGACCAGCGGCTGGGCTGCCTGATCATGGCGGCGTCGCTGGGCGTGGCGCTGTTGGTGGGCTGGCGGCTGGGATGGATCTGGTTCACGCCCGTCCTTCTCGCGACGGTCCTGATCGACTGGGTCGTGGCGGCGCGGATCAAACCGGTGACGATCTGCTACCGCTGCGATGCCGAATACCGGGACGTTCCGATCCACCCGGGCCACAAGGGCTACGATCCGCACGTCGCGGAGCGCTTCGCGGAAAAGAAGACGCTGCGGCGGATGCGGTGAAGATCTACGACATCTCGCGGAAGATCTCGGAGACGACGCCCGTCTGGCCGGGCGACGTGCCCTTTTCGTGGCGAGAGACGGCGAGCGCGGCCGGCGGAGCGCCGTGGGGATCGACGTGTTTCACGATGAGCGCGCACTGCGGAACGCACGCCGACGCGCCGGCCCACGTCTTCGCGGACGGGATGGGAATCGGCGAGGCCCCGCTCGCGGCCTACATCGGGATCGCCCGCGTGGTCGTCCTGCCGGGCCTCGGAGAGGTGGGGCCGGATGCCCTGCCGCGCAAGTCGCTCGGCGTGCCGAGGGTTCTCTTCCGCAGCGGCGGCAAGGCTTCGCTCTCGCCGCTCGCGGCGATCCGCCTCGCGGAGAAGGGCACGATGCTGGTGGGCACGGACGCCGCGTCGATCGACCCGGAGGACGCGGAGGACCTGCCGGCCCACCGCGCGCTGCTGTCGCGCGGCGTGGCATTGCTCGAGGACCTGGACCTCTCCGAGGTGCCCGAGGGCGAATACCGCCTGGTGGCGTTGCCGCTGCGCTTCGAGGACCTCGACGCCTCGCCCGTGCGGGCCATCCTGATCGAGGAGTGAGGGCGGCCACAAGGGCCGCCCCTACGACCTGTAGGGGCGGGGCTCGGCCCCGCCCGCGCTGCTCCTAGGGGAACAGTCCCCGGATCCTCGTTGCCTCCTCGACCCGTCCGACCGCGAGGATCAGCGCGCCGGTGCGCAGGTCCGTGTCGTGCCGGCGCGCGGTCTCGGCCACGTCGTCGTAGGAGCGCCGGATGGTGCGCTCGAGGTGGCTGCGCACGACGTCGGGATCCCAGAAGAACGAGTAGAGGTCCTGGACCCACTCGAAGTACGACACGGTGACGCCGCCTGCGTTGGCCAGGATGTCCGGGATGACGACGGTGCCGGCGGAGCGCAGGATGTCGTCGGCGTCCGGGGTGGTCGGACCGTTCGCCGCCTCGGCGACGATCTTCGCCTTGACGCGCGGCGCGTTCTCGCGGGTGATGACCCCCTCCAGCGCAGCGGGCACGAGGATGTCGACCGGCAGCTCGAGCAGCTCCGGGTTCGAGATCTTCTGGCCGCGCGAGGCCGTGACCGACCCCTTTTTCTCCTTGGCCGCGTTGACGAGTTCGACGCGCAGCCCCTTCTTGTCGTAGATGCCGCCCCGGGAGTCCGAGACCGCCACCACACGGACGCCGGCCTCGTCGAGGAAACGGGCCACGTGCATCCCGGCGTTGCCGTAACCCTGGACCGCGGCGGTCGCGCCTTTCAACGGCAGGCGCATGCGCTTGGCCGCTTCCTCGATCGCGACGAAGCAGCCCTCCGCGGTGGCCTCGTTGCGTCCGGCGGAACCGCCGAGCTGGATCGGCTTCCCGGTCACCACGCCCAGCGTCGAGAAGCCCTGGGTCATCGAGAAGGTATCCATGATCCAGGCCATGTGCTGCGGCGTCGTGTAGACGTCGGGGGCCGGGATGTCCTTGTCGTGCCCGAGCAGGATAGAGATCTCCGACGTATAGCGGCGGGTCAGCCGTTCGTTCTCGGAGTCCGACAGCTTCTTGGGGTCGACCGTGACGCCTCCCTTGGCGCCGCCGAACGGAATGTTGACGACCGCGCACTTCCAGGTCATCCACATGGCCAGAGCCTTGACCTCGTCGAGGGTGACGCCGGGGTGGAAACGGATCCCACCCTTCGACGGTCCCCGGGCGATCGAATGCTGGACGCGATGGCCGATGAAGACCTTGACCCTCTTGTTGTCCATCCGCACCGGGATCGAAACGGTCAGCTGCCGCTTGGGCTGGCGCAGGACGTCGCGGACCCCGGCGTCGAGCCCGAGGTGGTCCGCCGCGCGGTCGAACTGCCGCTGCGCGAACTCGAAGGGGTTGAGGTTCTCGGGAGATAACGGGGGAGCGGGCGGCTTCGGCTTCTTCGACGCGGCCGGGGCGGGTTTGCGCTTCGATGCCATTCGTCTCTCTCCTGCGCTGTGCGCGGTTGGGGATCGCCGGGAATCAAGGACCGGCGAGCGGAAGAATTTCGGCGGCCCGGCGGGCGATCTGCATCAGGTCGGTCGGGAAGATCCCGAGCGCGATGATGCCGATGGCGCACAGGGCGAGCGCGAGCCCGTCGGCGGGGGCGAGCGGCGGAGGCCCCTGGACGTCGACGGGTTCCCGCATGTAGAGCACATAGACCACCTTCAGGTAGTAACCGATCGACACCAGGCTGTTGGCGACGCCGATCAGGGCGAGGGCATAGAGTCCCTGTTCCAGCGCCGCCTTGAAGACGAAGAACTTGCCGATGAATCCGGCGGTTGCGGGAATTCCGGCGAGCGAGAAGAAACAAAGCGCCAGCACCGCCGACGCAAATCGCGCCCGTCGGCCCTCTCCGGCCAGCAGCGCCACGGGATGCGCCTTGGTCTCGTCCCGGTAGAGCGCCGAGACCGCGGCGAACGCGCCGGCGTTGGAGACGAGGTATGCGAAGAAATAGATGATCGCGGCGGCCAGGGCCTCGCGGCCGAATACCGCGAGCGCGATCGTGACGTAGCCCATGTGGGCGATTCCGGAGTAGGCCAGGAGCCGCTTGATGTCGCGCTGGGCGAGCGCGACGACGTTGCCGAGGGTCATCGAGAGGATCGCCAGCGCGGCGACGGCAGTCCGGAAGCGATCCGGCATGCCCGACGCGAAGACGGCCGAGAACACGCGATAGAGGACGAGCAGGCTCGCTCCCTTGGGCGCGACCGAGAGATAGAGGACTGCGGGAGTGGGCATGCCCTGGTAAACGTCGGGCGCCCAGGCGTGGAACGGCGCGAGCGACATCTTGAAACCGAAGCCGACCAGGAGCAGGAGCAGCCCGAACGCCACTGCCGGGCTCTGCGCGAGGCCGGGACGGGTCAGGGCCTCGAGTCTCGAGCTTCCGGCCGCTCCGAAGAGCAGCGCCACGCCGTAGATCGTGAACGCCGAGCCGAAGGCGCCGGTCAAGAAGTATTTCAGCCCCGCCTCCGACGACGCCTCGACGCCGCGGAAGAACGCGGCGAGCACGTAGAAAGCGAGAGACAGAGTCTCCAGACCGATGAAGATGATCAGCAGGTCGAGGCCCCGCGTCATCAGGGAAACGCCGAGGTGCCCCCACAGAATGAGGGCGTAGAACTCGCCCTTCTCTTCTCCCGACCGCTCGAGATACGGCTTGGCGACGAGGATCGCGAGCGCCGCGCAACCTCCCAGGAAGAGGCCGACGAGGAGCGTCAGGGTCGACGTCTCGAGCCTTCCCCCGAAAGATGTCCCGAACGGCGCGCGCGCCAGGAAATAGAGCGAGGCGGCCACTCCCAGGAGAGCCAGCGACGCGAACCACCGCCGCAGCTTCGGCGCGAAGGCCTCGAGCAGCAGAATGACGCAGCCGGCCACGGCGAGCGCCGTTTCGGGAGCGATCGCCGCCATGTCCTCTCGCGTGAACTGCACGAACGTCTCGGTCACGGGAGCGCCGATCCCTTCTCCGCGAGGGCGAGCCGCTTAGCCGAGACCGTCTCCTGGAGCGCCTCCACCGATGTCCGGAGCCGGTCGAGGATGTCGTTGGGCCGCGTCCCGATCCAGACCATCAGGACGACGAGAATTCCCGCGGCCACGAGCTCGCTCGGACGCATGTCCGTCAGCTTCTTGTTCTCTTCGTTCTTGAGCGGATTCCAGAATACCCGCATCACGAGAGTCAGCATGTAGACGGCCGAGAGGATCACGCCGGTCGCGGCGGCGATCGCCCAGCCGCGATGGGGCGAAGCCCAGGCGCCGATCAGGATCAGGAACTCGCCCACGAAGCCGTTCAGGCCAGGCAGTCCGATCGAGGAGAGCGTCGCGATCAGGAAGAGCGCCGTCGTCACCGGAACGATGCCGGCGATCCCGCCGTACGCCTCGATCTCACGCGTATGCCGGCGCTCGTAGAGGACGCCGACCAGGAGGAACAGCGCGCCGGTCGAGAGGCCGTGGTTGACCATCTGGAGGATCGAGCCCTGGAGCGACATGGTGGTGAACGCGCCGATGCCCATCACGACGAGGCCCAGGTGGGATACCGACGAGTACGCCACGAGCCGCTTCATGTCGGGCTGCGGATAGGCGACGAACGCGCCGTAGATGACGCCGATGATGCCCAGGATGCCGAGCCACGGCGCGTAGCGCATGGCGGCCTCGGGGAAGAGGGGCAGGGCGAAGCGCAGGTAGCCGTATACGCCCAGCTTCAGCAGCACGCCCGCCAGGATGATCGAGCCCGCCGTGGGAGCCTCGGTGTGCGCGTCGGGAAGCCACGTATGGAGGGGAAAGACGGGCACCTTGATCGCGAACGCCAGGGCGAAGGCGACGAAGAGCAGTGTCTCGATGCGTCCCGAAAAGGACAGGCGATAGAGGTCCTCGAAGGCGAAGGACCAAGCGCCGGTCGCCGAGTGGTGCCGGATCGCGATGTAGAGGATCGCGAGGAACATCAGCAGGCTCCCCGCCATCGTGAAGAGGAAGAACTTCATCGCGGCATAGATGCGCCGCGCGCCGCCCCAGATGCCGATGATGAAGTACATCGGGACGAGCATCACTTCCCAGAAGACGTAGAAGAGGGCGAGATCCAGCGCGACGAGGCTGCCGAGCATCCCGGTCTCGAGCACCAGAAAGGCGATCGAGAAGCCGCGAACCTCCTTCTCGACGTGCGAGAGCGAGAAGAGCAGAGCGACGGGAGTCAGGATCGTCGTCAGGAGGACGAGCACCAGCGAGATGCCGTCCAGGCCGAGCGAATAGGAGATCCCGAGCGGCGGGATCCAGGGCACCTGCTCGCGGAACTGGAAACCCTTCTGGAGGACGTCGAACCGCCACCAGAGAGGCAGCGAGAGGAAGGCGACGGCCGTGGCGATCGCGAGACCGAAGATCTTGGCTTCGCGCTCGAGCGCCTTCGGAAAGAGCAGCAGTACCGCCGCGCCCGCCGTCGGCAGGAAGACCAGGACGGAGAGGAGGTGCTCGCGCACGAAATCCGACATCTACAACGCCCCCACGACGAAGAGCAGCAGCGCCACCAGGCCGATCAGGAAGCTGAGCGCGTAGTTGCGGACGTTGCCCGTCTGGAGGAACCGCAGGAAGTCGCCGGCGAGCTCGACTAAGAACGCGCCGGCGTTCAAGACACCGTCGATGATCAGGACGTCGACGACCTTCCAGAGCACCCGGGCGATCCACTCGAAGGGACGCACGATCAGCAAGTCGTAGAGCTCGTCGATCCGGAACTTCTCCGCAACCAGGGAGTACAACCCCGGCCACGCCCCCGCGATCTTCGCCGGGACGCGCCCTTCGTCCTTCGCGTACCACTTCCAGGCGAGGAGGATGCCGGCCGCCGCGACCGCAACCGACACGGCCATCAGGAGCCACTCGGTGGCGTGCGGAAGCGCCTCGTGCGCCGCCTCCCGTCCGGCGATGGGAACCAGGATCGGCGCGAGGAACTGGCCGATGCGATTGCCGTTCTCCGAGATGACCGCCGGCAGGCCCACCCATCCTCCGACGACGGACAGGAACGCGAGGACGATCAAGGGAAGGGTCATGGACGTCGGCGACTCGTGGACGTGGTGCTCCTGCTCATGCGTCCCGCGGAAGCGGCCGTAGAAGGTCAGCGAGACGACGCGGAACATGTAGAAGGCGGTCAGGCCGGCGGTGAAGAGGGCCACGGCCCAGAACAGGCGCCCGTAGCCGCCGTGTTCGAACGATACCGAAAGGATCGCGTCCTTCGAGAAGAAGCCGGCGAGCGGGGGAATCCCAGAGATCGCGAGCGCCGCGATCAGGAAAGTCGCGTGGGTGATGGGCAGCTTCGACTTCAGGCCTCCCATGTGCCGGACGTCGAGATCTCCGCTCATCGCGTGCATCACCGAGCCGGCTCCGAGGAAGAGGCACGCCTTGAAGAAGGCGTGGGTCAAGACATGGAACATACCGACGGCGAACGCGCCGACACCGCAGGCCAGGAACATGTAGCCCAGCTGCGAGATCGTCGAGTAGGCCAGGACCTTCTTCAGGTCGTTCTGCGCGACCGCGATGATGCCGGAAAAGATCGCGGTGAAGCAGCCGATCGCGGCCACGAAGAGCATGACGTCCGGAGCCAGGCGGAAGAGAACGTTGCACCGCGCGACCATGTACACGCCGGCCGTGACCATCGTGGCGGCATGGATGAGGGCCGAGACCGGAGTCGGGCCCGCCATCGCGTCGGGGAGCCAGACGTACAGCGGGACCTGCGCGCTCTTGCCCATCGCGCCGACGAAGAGGCAAAAGCAGATGATCGCGAGGCCCGGCGCGAACTTCGCCGGATCGGCCGCGGCCTTCGAGAACACTTCGGTGTAGTTGAGCGAGCCGAAGGTGGTGAAAATCGCGAACATCCCGAGAAGGAAGCCGTAGTCGCCGATCCGGTTGACGACGAAGGCCTTTCGACCGGCTTCCGCGGCGTAGCCCTCCCAGAAGTAGTAGCCCACGAGCAGGTACGAGCAGAGGCCCACGCCCTCCCAGCCCACGAACATCAGAACGAAGCTCTCCGCCAGGACCAGGAGAAGCATCGCGAAGAGAAACAGGTTCAGGTACGCGAAGAAGCGGGCGTACCCGGCGTCGGTCGCCTCGTGGTGCATGTACCCGGTCGCGTAGATATGGATCAGGAACGCGACGAACGTCACGAAGGCGAGCATCAGGGTCGACAGCGGGTCGAGGCGGAAGGAGAGATCGATGGACAGGTCGCCGACGCTGATCCAGCTTCCGTAGGTCTCCAACACCGGCGCGCCGTCGCCCGAGAGGAACGGGATCACACGTGTGTACGCCGCGATGGTGGCCAGCCCCGCCGCTCCGCAGCCCACGACCGAAACGAACCGCTTGCCCAGACGCGTGCCGAGAAGGGCGTTGACGACGAATCCCGCCAGCGGGATCACCGGGATCAGCCAGAGTGGCGCGGTCATCGGTGGTCGCGCCTCACCACTTCAGGAGATGAATCTTGTTCACGTCGATCGTCTCGGTGTGACGGAAGAGCGCCACGAAGATCGCCAGCCCCACGGCGGCTTCCGCGGCGGCGATCGCGATGACGAAGAAGACGATGATCTGGCCCTCGCGCGAAGGCAACGACGCGCCGTAGCCGAGGAGCGCGAGGTTGGCTGCGTTCATCATCAGCTCGACCGACAGGAAGATCTGGATCGCGTTGCGGCGCAGGAGCGCTCCCGCGATCCCGATGCAGAAGAGAGCGCCGGAGGCGAGCAGGACGTCGGACAGGGGAACTCCGACGATCATGCGCGCCTCTCCCGCCGGGCCAGGACGAACCCTCCCACCAGCGCCGCGAGCAGGAGCACCGAGACCGCCTCGAAGTGGAGCAGGTATCCGGAGAAGAGCGTGCGCGCGAGAATCCCGGCGTCGACGAGCGCCGCCGGGTTCTCGGCCCCGAGACTCGGGATTTGCGATCCAGATCCTCGGAGCGTGCCGAGCAGAAGGGCGGCGAAGACGACGATCGAGGCGCCGCCGAGGACCGTCTGGATGGGCCGGCTGCTTTTCTCCTGCGGCTGGCTGCCGATGTTCAGCAGCATCAGGACGAAGAGGAAGAGGACCAGGATCGCTCCCGCGTAGACGATGACCTGGATGACGGCGATGAACGGCGCGAACAGGAGCACGTAGCCGATGGCGAGCCCGAAGAAGGCCACCACCAGCGCCAGCACGCTCTTTACGGGGTTGCGGTTGACGACCATGATGCCCGAAAAGACGACGGCCATCGCCATCGCGAGGTCGAAGACCAGGCGAGAGGCGCTCACGAGCGAAGCCTCCATATCTCGATGGCGGCGACCCAGAAGAGGTTGACGAGAGCCAGGGGAAGGAGCGCCTTCCATCCGAGCGTCATGAGCTGGTCGTACCGGAAGCGGGGCAGCGTCCATCGGACCCAGATGAAGATGCAGATGAAGATGGCGGTCTTCACGGTGAAGACCAGCACCGACAGGAGAACGCCTAGGAGGCCCTTGGGGTGAAACCCGGGAAGCGACCAGCCCCCGAAGTAGAGCGTGGCCGTGATCGCGCAGGCGACAACGACGTTGACGTACTCGGCCATCTGGAAGGCTCCGAAGCGCATGGCCGAGTATTCCGTGTGGTAACCGGCGACGAGCTCCGGCTCCGCCTCGGGCAGATCGAAGGGGAGACGGTTGGTCTCCGCAAAGGCCGATACGAAGAAAATCAGGAAACCCAGCGGCTGAATGAACACGTTCCAGCGCGGGATGAAGCCCAGCCAGGTGCCCTGCTGCATCGCGATGACGTCATTCAACCTGAACGAGCTCGCGGCCAGGATCACCCCCGCGGCGGCGGTCGTCATCGCGAGCTCATACGAGATGATCTGGGAGGCCGACCGGATGCCTCCCATCATCGAGAACTTGTTGTTGGAGCCCCAGCCGGCCAGCACGATGGCGTAGACGGACAGCGAGGTCATCGCGAAGACGTAGAGGATGCCGATGTTCACGTCGGCGCCGATCAGCGGAATCTCCCGCTCGCCGATCCGGAGCGCGGGCCCGATGGGGACCACGGCGAATGTCGAGAGGGCCGAGAAGACGGCGATGCAGGGCGCGAGGTAATAGAGCGTGCGGTCGACGTGCGCCGGCGTCACCGCTTCCTTGGTGAACATCTTGACCATGTCGGCCACGGCCTGGAGAAGCCCGAAGGGACCGACGCGATTGGGTCCGACGCGGTCCTGGATGAACGCAGCTCCGCGGCGCTCGAGCCAGGTCAACGGAATCACCAGAACCGGAAGGGTCAGCGCGGGAACGGCCACCCGCAGGGCAACGATCGTCCAGTCGAGGGCGGTCACGGCTGGCCCGTCCAGGCGAAGTCGCCCTTCTTGAGCAGAATGCCTCCCTCGAGCTCCGTCTCCTTAACGTGCCGGTACGCCTCGACCTCGCGCGCGATCTCGCGGAGCAGATCCGACGGGGTCCAGAAGCGCGATCCGTAGCCGAGCGCGTTGGCCAAAAGCAGAAGGAGCTCCCAGTGGGCGCGGACGGGCGGCTTGGGAAGAAACGCCCGCTCGAACTTCTGGACGCGTCCCTGGACGTTCGTGAACGTGCCTTCCTTTTCAGCGAGAGAGGCTGCCGGCAGGATCACATCGGCCGCGCGGACGAGCGCGTTGGACTCGCGCGCGAGCACAATGACGAACCGGGCGCGCCGGAGCGCCGCGACTTTTTCGGGATCGTCCGCCATCGCGGAAAACGACGCGTCGGCGACGACGACCACCTCGGGCGATGCCTTCCCCGATAGCACGGCATCGAGGCCGTAGCCGCCCTTGCCCGGCGAGAGGCCCATGTCGCGCGCGCCGCGGAAGTTGGCCGCGGCTTCGTCGCCCTCGACCCAGCCATGGACGGACTTGATCTTGCGGACGCGGGCCTTGTCCACGACGACGTCGCGGTTGGGGCACGAGACCTGGTCGGCGATCTTGCGGAGCAGGAAGTTCTCTTCGTTGGAGAGGTGCGCGGATCCGAGGAAGAACAGGCCCGACGGGCCCGTCGTGTCGACCGTCTTGCGGATCTCCTCGCCGATGCGCTCGATGCCGATCGGGACGATCACGTCCGTGACGGCCTGTCCGTTTCTGGCCGTCGCCCGGTGCACGTCCCGGTTGTTCAGGCTCTCGGCGAGGAGTCGGCCGTGATCGCAGAGCCAGTAGTCGTTGACCGGCGGGTTCAAGCGCGGCAGGAACCGGTAGACGATCTCTTCTTTCGACTCGATCGACGTGTTGCAGCCGACGTTGCAGCCGGGGCACACCGACTTCGTCTTCGCGAGGTACCAGACTCGGCTGCGGAAGCGGAACTCTTGGAGCGTGAGCGCTCCGACCGGGCACACATCCGCGGCGCAGCCCGACCAGTCGTTGGCGAGGGGCTTTCCCTCGTGCGTCCAGACGAGCGTGCGGCCTCCGCGGTCCAGGAACGTCAGCTCGGCCGTTCCCGCGATCTCCTGACAGAAGCGGATGCAGCGCGTGCACTGGATGCAGCGGGTCATGTCGGCGATGACGTTGGGGCCGATCATCGTGCGGTCGAAGGTCGGGAACTGGCGCTTCTTCTCGTCGTACTGCGAGAGCTGCTGGCCGTAGCCGAAGGCGTTGTCCTGGAGCGTGCACTCGCCGGCCTGGTCGCAGATCGGGCAGTCCAGGGGATGGTTGATCAGCAGGAACTCCATCGTCGCGGCGCGGGAGCTCTTGACCTTCTCGGTGGTCGTCTTGACCGAGAGCCCGTCCTTCAGAGGCACCGTGCAGGCGGCCTGGATCTTGGGGATGCCCTCGATCTCGACCAGGCACATACGACACTGGCCGACGACGGAGAGGCGCGGGTGGAAGCAGAAGTGGGGGATGTCGATGCCGGCGAGCTTGGCGGCTTCGATCAGGTTGATGTTCTTGGGTACCTCGATCGACCGCCCGTCGAAGATCACCGTGAAGGTGTCCTTCTGCGGCGGGGGAGGAGCGGCGGGAGGAGGCGTCGCGGGCGCGCTACTCATGCGGTCACCAGCGCCGCCTTCGGACCCACCATGCAGCGCTTGTGCTGCACGTGGTGGAGGTACTCGTCGCGGAACTTCTTGACCGAGGAAAGGGGAGGCGCAATGGCGGCGTCGGCGAAGACGCAGATCGTCATGCCGTTGGCCATCTGGTTGCAGATCCGCTCGAGGAGATCGACGTCTTCGACGCGGCCCTCGCCCTCCTCGATTCGATGGAGAACCGTGTAGAGCCAGGGGGTTCCTTCGCGGCAGGGCGTGCACTGGCCGCAGGACTCGTGCGAAAAGAACTTCGAGAGGTTCCGCGCCGCGTCCACGATGCACGTGTCCTCGTTCATAACGATGATCGCGGCGGAGCCGAGCATCGAGCCCTTGGCGGCCACACCGTCGAAGTCGAGCGGGCAGTCCTCGATCTCCGCGGCCGTGAGCATGTTCGCCGATGCGCCTCCCGGGATCACCGCCTTGACCTTCTTGCCGCCCTTCATTCCCTGCGCGTAGTCCTGGCCGAAGATCAGGTCCTTCAGCTGGAGTCCCATCGCGGCCTCGTAGACGCCGGGACGATTGACCTGCCCCGAGATGCAGTAGAGCTTTGGCCCCGAGTTCTTCTCGTTGCGCCCGATCTTGGCGAACCACTCGGCGCCGCGATTGACGATGTGCGGCACGCAGGCCAGGGTCTCGACGTTGTTGACGATCGTCGGACAGCCGAAGACCCCGTGCACGGCAGGGAAGGGAGGCTTGATGCGCGGCTGGCCGCGCTTGCCCTCGAGGCTCTCGATGAGCCCCGTCTCCTCGCCGCAGATGTACGCGCCTGCGCCCCGATGAACGTAGAGGTCGATCGAGGTCTGCGAGCCCAGGATGTTCTTACCCAGATAGCCCTTCGCGTAGGCTTCCTCGATCGCCTTGTCGAGGATGCGCGCGCCGTCGTAAAACTCGCCGCGGATGTAGATGTACGCGGTCTTGCACTTGATGGCGTAAGCCGAAAGGATCACGCCCTCGAGGACCTGATGCGGGTCCTCCTCCATCAGCAGGCGGTCCTTGAACGTGCCGGGCTCGGATTCATCGGCGTTGCACAGGAGATAGATCGGCTTCTTGGAGTCCTTGGGGATAAAGCCCCACTTCACGCCCGTCGGGAAGCCCGCGCCGCCGCGGCCTCGCAGGCCCGACTTCTTGACCTCCTCGGTCAGCTGCTCGGGCGTCATGCCTCCGATGACGACTTTCCGGAGAGCCTCGTAGCCGCCGTCCTTAATGTAGGTCTCGATCGACCTCGAATTCGCGGTGCCGACCCGCTTCAAGAGAACGCGTTCCACGGTCAGGCTTCTCCGGAGAGCCGGTCGAGAAGGGTCGAAAGCTTCTTCTCGTCCATCGGCTCGTAGTACTTGTCGTTGACCATCATCGAGGGCGCCCGATCGCACCCGGCGATGCACTCGACCTCGACGAGCGTGAACCTCCCGTCGCGCGTGGTTTCCTCGAGGTCGATGCCGAAGCGCTTACGGCAATGGTCGACGAGCCCCCGGGCGCCGGCGAGGTGGCAGGAGATCGAGGTGCAAATCTGGAGGAGGTGCCTGCCCGTCGGCCGCAGGTTGTACATCGTGTAGAACGTCAGCACGCCGTCCACGTGCGACGGGGGCAGCTCCAGGATGCGGGCGACTTCTTCGGCCGCCTCCTTCGAGATCCAGCCCCAGGTCTCCTGGGCGACCCACAGGACCGGCAGGAGCGCCGCCTGCTTGGTCGGATACCGCTCGAGGATCCTCTCGATCTGCGCCAGGGCCTCCGGCGGGAACTTCCGGGATTCTCCGGCTTCCGCGACGCGATAGCGAGTGTGGCTCACCAGTCGAACGCGCCTTTCTTCCAGATGTAGGCATACCCCACCGCCAGGACCACGAGGAACGCGAACATCTCGAGGAAAAGCGGCCAGCCGGCCGACCGGAAGACCAGCGCCCAGGGGTAGAGGAACGCGATTTCGACGTCGAACAGGATGAATACCATCGCGATCACGAAGAACTGGATGGAGATCCGCTTGTGCGACGAATCGATCGGGGGCATGCCGCTTTCGTAGGTCGTCAGCTTCTGGCGCGTCGGCAGCCGGGGGCTCACCAGGAAGTTGAGGATCAGGATCACGCCGCCCATCCCCGCGGCGAGGATGAGCAGGATGAGGATGGGAACGAATGATTGAGGCATGGAGCACGCGAACTTTTTCACAAGGCCCCGGGGGAGTCAACGCATGTCGAAGAGCCCAAAGGAGCTACGGGTTCGACAGCCACGCTAGGATCTCGGCGTGATCAAACCCTTTCGCCCTGCGGCGCTCGTTCCGGCCTACGAGGCGGAGAGCACCGTCGCTGCGGTGGTTCGCGGGATCCGCGGCAGCGTGGCACGCGTGCTCGTCGTCGACGACGGCTCGTCGGATCGGACGGCCGCCGAAGCGGAATCCGCCGGCGCCGAGGTTCTGCGCCGCGGCACGAACGGGGGGAAGGGCGCGGCCGTGCGGTCGGGCCTCGAGCGCCTGCTCGCCACTGACGCCACGCACGTGGCCTTCGTCGACGCCGACGGCCAGCACGATCCGGCGGACCTTCCGACGCTCCTCGACGCGGCCCGCAACGGGGCACAGTTCGTGATCGGATCTCGGATGGGGGAGCCGGACGCGATTCCGGCGTACCGGTACCGGACCAACGAGATCGGCAGCCGCATTCTGACCCGGATGACGGGGCTCGAGGTCGAGGACGCGCAGTCGGGTTACCGCGTGGTCTCCTCGGATGTCCTGCGAAAGCTCGCGCTGAACGCGAGCGGCTACATCATCGAAACGGAGATCCTGTTGAAGGCGGCGCGCCACGTGGATCGATTCACGCACGTGCCCGTCCGCGCCATCTACGGTGGACGCTCGCACTATCGCCCGTTCCGCGACACGTGGATCATTTCGTGGGGGGCGGTGTACTACAAGGTCTTCGAGATGGACTGAGGGGCGGCGTCGCCGACCCCCCGCCCCGCCCCACGGTCTTAGGGGCGGCCCTCGTGCCCGCCCGCGTACAATCCCGGCCTCGTGTCCAACCCGACGATCACGCCTCTCCGCATTCCCGGCCGCGCGCCGCGCGTTTTGACGATCGATGCGGAGGACTGGTTCCACGTCTGCGGCGACGGGTATTACTCGGATCCCCGCCGCTGGGAGGGCTTTGCGCCGCGCATCGAGACGACCCTCGCGACCCTCCTCGACGCGCTGGATGAAGGCAAGCATCGGGCGACGATCTTCGTCCTCGGCTGGGTCGCGCGGCGTTACCCGAAGCTCGTGGCGGAGGCTTCCCGGCGCGGCCACGAGATCGGTGTACATGGCGACCTCCACCAGAGGGCGGACGAGATGAGCCCGGATGAGTTTCGTGAGGATCTGCTCCGGGCCCGCGAATCGGTCGAAGCCGCCGCGGGCGTGCGGTCCACGAGTTATCGGGCCGCGGAGTGGTCGATCCGGGAGAGCGGCGCCGCGGCTCTGAGGATCCTCGCCGCCGAAGGGTTCGCGTGCGACGCCTCCATGATGCCGGTTCCGCCTCTCGGACCCCCGGACGGCCCCGTCCGGCCGTGCCGCATCGCCGGGACCGGCTGGGCATTGACGGAAGTCCCGCCCTTGACCGGCCGCGCGTTCGGACGCCGGCTGCCGATGGGAGGAGCCTGGCCGTTCCGCGTGCTCTCGGAGAAAAGGCTCGCCGAGGCGGAGGAGTCGTTCCGCGCGGACGGTCTGCCGGCCGTCTTCACGCTGCACCCGTGGGAGATCGATCCGGCCCATCCACCGATGGAGGGCCTGTCGCCCCTGGCGCGCACGGTTCACTTCCTGGGTCTCTCCGGCTGGCCCGAGCGGCTGCGGCGATGGCTCGAGCGGGACCGCTGCGTCGCTCTGTCGGACGTCCTCCCGCGCCTGGAGCCGGCGTGACGTCGGCGGCGTTTCTCTTCCCGGGGCAGCTCTCCGAATGGGTCGGGATGGGCCGCGACTTCTACGACGCCGATGCCGAAGCCCGTTCGCTCTTCGCGTTGACTTCCGCGCGCTGCGGCCGAGATCTCGCTCGTCTGATGTTCGAAGGTCCGGCCGAGGCGCTCGGCGAGAACCTCGCGGCGCAGGCCGCGGTGTTTCTGGTCTCCACACTCGCCGCCCGCGCTCTAGTCGCGGCCGGCGTCCGACCCGCCGCCACGGCGGGCTACAGTTTGGGCAACTACGCGGCGATCGTCGCCTGCGGCGCAATCTCCTACGAGGAAGCCCTGGACGTCCTCATCGCGGTGTGGCGCGAGACCGAGCAGAGGCAGATCCGCGGCGCCATGGGCGCGGTCATCGGCGCCCGCCGCGAGGCCGTGGAGGCCGTCTGCGAGGCCCTGCGTCAGAGCCGGCGGCCCGTCTGGATCGGGAACGTCAACGCTTCGACGCAGTTCGTGCTGACCGGGACGCCCGAGGGCGTCGCCTCCGCGCTCGACGAGCTTCGTCCCCGGGCGCTTTCGGTGCTGCCTCTGAAGATGAGCTGGCCGATCCACAGCGAGCGCATGCGGCCCGTCGCCGACGCGATCGCCCCTCTGATCGCGAAGCTTTCGACGATTCGCGATCCAGCCGTGCCGTACTACGGCCCCGAAGGCCGAGTCGTGAAGAGCGGGGAAGAGGTGCGCCGCATCCTCGGGACGGCTTTCTGCGTTCCGACTCTCTGGAAGGACGCCTTCGAGGCGATGGTCGCCGACGGACACCGGCTGCTGCTCGAAGTCGGGCCCGGCGAGATGCTGTCCCGGATGGCTCGCTGGATCGATCGCTCGGCGCACTGCCACCCGGCGGGGACGACCGCGGCGGTCCGGGCCGCGGTGGATATAGTGGCGGGCCGATGAAGAAGACCGCGGTCGTCACGGGGGGATCGCGGGGGATCGGGCGAGCCATCTCTCGCGAGCTCGCCTCTTCGGGCGCCCGCGTTGTCCTCACGTGCCAGAAGGACCTCGCGCGAGCGGAGCAGACGGCTGAAGAGATCCGGCGCTCCGGGGGAGAGGCCCTGGCACTCGCGGCCGACGTGCTCAAGCCCGAGGAGGTCAAGGCACTGGCGGAGCGCGTGTCCGCCGACTTCGGCGGTGCGGAAATCCTGGTCAACAACGCGGGCGTGATCAAGGACGCGCTTTTTCCCTTCATGAAGGAAGAGGACTGGGATTACGTCGTGGACGTGGACCTGAAGGGCGCCTTCCGCGTCACGAAAGCGCTGATCCGGGGGATGCTCCACAAGGGCTGGGGCCGGATCGTCAACGTCGTCTCGGTCAGCGGAATCTCCGGTCACGTCGGCCAGGCCAACTACTCCGCCGCGAAGGGGGGGCTGATCGCGTTCACGAAGGCGCTCGCCCAGGAGCTCGCTCCCCGCGGGATCACGGTCAATGCCGTGGCGCCGGGCCTCGTGGACACGGAGATCATCGCCCACCTCAAAGAGGACGCCCGGCGCGAGTTCACGAGCCGGATTCCGATGGCGCGATTCGGCACGCCCGAGGAGGTCGCCGCCGTCGTCGGGTTTCTGGCGTCCGAGAAGGCCTCGTACGTGACCGGACAGGTCTGGCGGGCCGACGGGGGAATGGCCTGACCCGTCTATAATCCGCGAAGCAAGGAGCCCTGATGACCCGGGAAGAACTGGCGCCGAGGGTCAAGGACCTGATCGTGCGGCGCCTGAAGCTCGAAATCGACCCAAAGACGATCGACGACGCCGCTCCGCTCTTTGGCGAAGGGCTGGGGCTGGACTCGATCGACGCGCTGGAGTTGGTTCTAGGTCTCGAGCAGGAGTTTCAGATCAAGGTCGAGGACGAAGAAGTGGGCGTGAAGGCCTTCGCGTCGGTCAACGCCCTCTGCGACTTCATCGAGCAGAAGAAGACGGCCTGATGCCTTCCGCGGCCTTCCCGCACGCGTACCCGTTTCGCTTCGTGGACACGGTGTGGCGGCCCGCGGACGAAGGCTTCTCGGGAGGTGCCGTGCGCATTCGCGTCAGCGCCAATTCGCGCGCCGCGATGGGTGCGGGCTGGCCGAGCCCGCTGCTCTACGCCGAGGCGATCGCGCAGGCGGCGCTGCTGCTCGAAGGCGGCGACGCGGAAGCCGGACGCCGCGGCTTCCTCGCCGGCGTGAGCGACTTCGAGAGCGCGCGCCTTCCGCTGGCCGGAGAGACTCTGGACGTGGACGTTCGCCTGGCGGGCCGGTTCGGGTCCGTGTTTCGGTTCGACGGACGCGTGGCGTCGGGAAAGGAGACCCTCGCGAAAGGAAGCGTTCTGGTCCGCAAAGGGGATAAGGGCGAGGGGCGTTGACGGGGATCGAAGTGAAAATCGAAGAGGAAGACCGGGGCAACCACGCGATCGTCAAGATCGCGGGAACGCTTGCGACCGGCGACACCACGCGGGCGCTGCAGGAGCGCCTCGACAAGATCGCCAACGAGAAGACCGGGGCCGTCCTGCTCGACCTCTCGAATCTCGACCATCTCGACTCGACGGCGATCGGCGTGTTCGTCGGGAACCTCAAGCGCTTCGAGAGTCAGGGCCGCCGCTTCATCCTGGTTCATCCCCGCGACCGCGTCGCGTCGGTCCTGAAGATCACGCATCTGGATTCCCTGTTCGGCATCTATCCCACGGTGGACGATGCCATGAAGGCGCTCAAGGAGCAGAGCCAGAGGGAGGAGACCAGTGAGCGCTGAGCCGTCGGCCGCGGCGCCCGTCTCCTTCGAGTGCACGCACGAGCCGCCGCACCGCTTCACGATCACGGCGCGCTCGCGGGTGCGCGGGGGCATCCTGGTGACTCTGCGCCGCCTGGACCAGCCGTATCCTCCGCGGGACCTCTTCATCACGGGCCGGGAGATGAAGATGGGGACGGACAACGTCTACA
Source organism: Acidobacteriota bacterium (assembly GCA_046725935.1). Lineage (GTDB taxonomy): Bacteria > Acidobacteriota > Thermoanaerobaculia > UBA5066 > Gp7-AA6 > DAHUXD01. Next base: position 20,352 of record JBKOZO010000065.1, read on the forward strand.
AGGCGTGTTTCGTGTGCGTGGACAAGGGCTTCAAGGAGACGGCGATCGTGCTCCCGAAGGCCGAGATCGAGCTGGGGCTTCTTCCGGTCTGATGAGTCCCTCGGTCGTAGAGGCGGGGCTGGGTTGCCGCCGTCCTTCGGACGGCGTCTCCTACGGGCGGGGGTTTACCGTTGGTGGACGGACCGTCCCCGCCCTGGGGGGCGGCCGCGAGGGCCGCCCCTACATTCAGGAGGAACGTCCATGTCCGCTGCCTCTGCGCCTCGCCTGACCGATCGGCCCTCCTGGAACGCCCTCCAGGCGCACGCCGCCGAGGTCCGCAAGACCCACCTGCGCGAGCTCTTCGCGGCCGATCCGGTGCGCGGCGAGCGCCTGACCGTGGAAGGAGCGGGACTCTTCCTCGACTACTCCAAGCACCGGGCGACGGACGAGACCTTCCGTCTCCTCCTCGCGCTGGCGCGCGAGTGCGGCGTGGCCGAGAGGCGCGACGCCATGTTCCGGGGGGAAAAGATCAACGTCACCGAGGGGCGTGCCGTGCTGCACGTGGCCCTGCGCGCTCCGAAGGACGCGGTGATCGTGTTCGACGGGCAGAACGTCGTCCCTGCCGTGCACCAGGTCCTCGACCGCATGGCGGCCTTCTCGAACCGCGTCCGCTCCGGAGACTGGAAGGGACACACCGGCAAACGGATCCGCAACGTCGTCAACGTGGGAATCGGAGGGTCGGACCTCGGTCCCGTGATGGCCTACGAGGCGCTCAAGCACTTCAGCGACCGCGCAATGCGCTTCGAGTTCGTGTCGAACGTGGACGGCACCGACTTCGCCGAGTGCACGCGGGCGATGAATCCCGAGGAGACGCTCTTCATCATCTCGTCGAAGACATTCACGACGCTCGAGACGATGACCAACGCGCACACCGCCCGGGAGTGGGCGCTCGCGTCCCTGAAGGACGGCTCGGCCGTGGCGAAGCACTTCGTGGCGGTCTCGACCAACGCCGAGGAGGTCCGCAAGTTCGGCATCGACACGGCCAACATGTTCGAGTTCTGGGACTGGGTCGGCGGGCGATACTCGATGGACTCGGCCATCGGGCTCTCGACGATGATCGCGATCGGTCCCGACAACTTCCGGTCGATGCTCTCGGGCTTCCATGCGATGGACGAGCACTTCCGCACGGCGCCGTTCGAGAAGAACCTTCCGGTCCTGATGGGCCTTCTCGTCGTCTGGTACAACGGATTCTTCGACGCCCAGACCGTCGGCGTCATGCCGTACAGCCAGTACATGAAGCGGTTCCCGGCTTATCTGCAGCAGCTGACGATGGAGTCCAACGGGAAGAGCGTGACGCTGGACTCGCGCCGCGTCGACTACCAGACCGGGCCCATCTTCTGGGGAGAGCCCGGCACCAACGGGCAGCATTCGTTCTACCAGTTGATCCACCAGGGGACCAAGCTCATCCCGTGCGATTTTTTGGGCTTTCTCCACACGGCGAACCCGCTCGGTCGTCATCACGATCTTCTCATGGCGAATCTCTTCGCCCAGACCGAAGCACTGGCCTTCGGCAAGACTCCGGAGGAAGTGAAGGCCGAGGGCACGCCGGATTGGCTCGTGCCCCATCGGACCTTCGAGGGCAACCGTCCCACGTCGACGATCCTAGCCGACGAGCTCACACCCGAGACGCTGGGCGCTCTCGTCGCCCTGTACGAGCACAGCGTCTTCACGCAGGGTGCGATCTGGAACATCGACTCCTTCGATCAGTGGGGTGTCGAGCTCGGCAAGAAGCTCGCGGTGCGGATCATCCCCGAGCTAGAGAATCCCGCGGATCCGAAGCTCGCCCACGACAGCTCGACCAACAACCTGATCCGGAAGTATCGAAAGGCCCGAGGCGGGAAGCCGTCTTGACCGCCTCGACCGATCGCGAGCGCGTCGCCGGATGGAAGCGCGAGGCCGCCGAGCGCGCAGCCGCGCTGATCGAGTCGGGCATGGTCGTGGGACTCGGGACGGGCTCGACCGCCATCTTTGCTACCCGGCGTCTCGGAGAGCTGCTGAAGTCTGGAGCGCTCCGCAACGTCACCGGTGTGCCGACGTCCCATGCGACGGAGGAGGAGGCGAGGGCCCTCGGCATTCCGCTGATGCCCGAGGAGATGCCGCGCGAGATCGATCTGACGATCGACGGAGCCGACGAGGTCGATTCGGCCCTCAATCTGATCAAAGGAGGAGGCGGCGCGCTCTTCCGCGAAAAGATCGTGGCACAGGCCAGCCGGCGCGTCGTGATCGTGGTGGACGAGTCGAAGCTCTCGCCGGCCCTAGGGATGAAACACTCCCTGCCGGTCGAGGTCGCGAGGTTCGGCTGGAAGTCCCAGGAGCGGTTCGTTTCCTCGCTCGGGGGCAAGCCCGTCCTTCGACAGGGTTACGGAGGAAAGCCCTACGAGACGGATCAGGGCAACTGGATCCTCGATTGCGCGTTCGGCCCGATCGCCGACCCGGTCGAGCTCGCGTTGCGACTCGCGGCGCGAGCGGGAATCGTCGAGCACGGGCTCTTTTGCGGCCTCGCCTCCGAGGTCATCGTGGCGGGAGAGGGAGGCGTGCGGGAGATTCGGCGGCCTAGTCCCTGAGGAAGACGAGGTAGGCGCCGTAAATCGCCGCCGCCGCGACGAGGGCGGCGCCGGAGACGATCGCGGCCTTCAGGGGTGTCGCGGCCTTCTTCCAGGAGGATTTCGCTCGTCTCGCGAAGCGGCGCAGGACCGGCTCCAGTTGGTCGAGCACTCTCGCCAGCCACAGAGACTGCTGCGCGAGAAGCGCCGCTCCGAACGCGATCAGGGGGAGTCCGGGGCCGGGGATGAACAGCAGGATCACACCTCCGACCAGAAGAAGGAGTCCGACCACCAGAAAGACGAGTCGGGAGGCCTTTTGATCCTTCCGCGCCTTGTAGAGGCGCTCGAACCGCTCTCCGGGGGGTGCGTACTTGAAGACCCCCCAGCTCTTCTTCAGATGATTGAGCATCAGACGTTGGTCAATGCCAGAAGCGGGCCAGGTCGGGCCGGCCCGGGAAAAGTTGGTTTCGCGTTTCGGGAGGGGAACATTCCATCGGCACGCGCGTAACCGTTTTCGAGGCCGGCTTGTGGCCGGCCGGGGAGGGATCATGAGGCTCCGTGCGCCCGCCGTTTTCCTGGGATTGACCCTCCTCGCGCCGCCGGCTCGGGCTGCCGAAGCGGTGCGAACGATCCGCGCCGAGCTCTCCGGTGCCGACGCTTCGAGCTTCCAGATCGAAAACCTTGCGGGCACGACGCGGATCCTGGAGGGCACGGGAGACATCGTCACCGTGGTCGCGACCGTGCACGCCGAAAGCGAGAGTCTGGCCGAAGCCGTTCGGATCGAGCGAGTCGCCGGGAGCTCGGAGGGGGCCACGCTGCGAGTGCGCTATCCCTACGACAAGGTCTCCACGTTCCGTTACGTCCAGCCGGGGGATGGAGGGGACTGGTCCCTGTTCGACTTCGGCTCCTGGAGCAACACCGACTACGACGGGCATCGAGTCCGCGTGAGCCGCAATCGCGGAACGACTCTTTATGCGGATCTCGAGGTTCGGGTCCCGAAGAGCCGGTTGCGCGCGTCTTTCCGACAACTGGTCGGCCGGGTGGAGGCCGAGGGCGTGCAGGGCGCCCTCCACTTCAGCGTCGACAGCTCGGACCTGCGGCTCCGCCGGCTGAACGGCGACATCGTGCTCGAGGGCTCTTCCGGCGACATCCGCGCGAGCGACATCCGGGGCAGCTGGAAGTCCGAGTTCTCGAGCGGCGACTGCCGGATGGACGGCTTCGACGGGGACCTCTTCAGCTTTCAGGCGGAATCGGGCGACCTCGTGGCCCGCGACGTGAAAGCCCGCCGGGTCCGGACCGAGACCAGTTCCGGCGACGTGAGCATCTCCTACGCCGACATCGAGGAGTTCTCGGCCGAGGCGTCTTCGGGGGACGTCGCGCTGCGTCTCCAGGGCTCGCGGCTGAAAGCCATCGACGTGACCACCTCGAGCGGCGACGTCTCCCTCAGGCTGCCCTCCGACGAAGCCTTCGACGCGCGGGCGGACCTCTCGAGCGGAGACGTCAACATGGGATTCGCGGACGTCACGGAGATCCGGCACGGCCGGCGCGCGCTCGACTACCAGCGCGGGACCGGCGGCGCCAGCATCCACGTCAAGACTTCGAGCGGAGACCTGACGATCTCGCCGATCTAGGGCCAGGGGGCGGGGGCCGCGGGGGTGTCCCCCGGCGAGAACCCGCCGGAAGCCGACCGACCCCGCCGCGCGCAGTTGACCCGACGAGCTGTCGTCGCTATCCTTCCCGGTCCGGCTGCGAAAGTGGCGGAACTGGTAGACGCGCAGGTTTCAGGAACCTGTGGGTAACACCGTGAGGGTTCGAGTCCCTCCTTTCGCACCAACCTCCGCGCGTGTTGACAGGCCTCTCGTGACGCTCATCGGCCGGTTGTGCTCCCTCTTGTGCCCCTGAACTCGAGCGTCTTGCCCCGCTTCGTCGCCACCTTCGAGAGTCCCGCTTCGTAGATCGCACGTTTTGCCAGCGCCTCCGAGAGGTCCTTCTCGCTGACGATGTTGTAGCACGTCGCGCCGCTACGAGTACCCGAACAACGATTGAACGAACCCCGACCCCGTGACGCCGAAAATGGCGTCAGTCGTTGTCGGTGATGGTCAGGATCGCACGCTTACCCTGGCCCAAGACAACGCCACCAGTGGGATTGCTGAGGGTGAGGTTCACAGACTGGTTCCCGTCCTGTGCAGTGTCGTTAATGATCGGGATGGTGAAGGTCCGACTCGTCTGTCCGGGGGCGAAGCTGAGCGTGCCCGAGGTTGCCACGTAGTCCTGACCCTCGGTCGCTGTATTGTTGCTGGTGGCGTAGCTGACCCCGACCGTATAAGCGGTATTTCCCGTTCGAGTCACCGTGATTGTCGCCGTCGGTCCGCTCTCGGCAACCGTGAATGTGGGGTTCTTGAAAGCGAGCGAGCCATAGGCGTCGTTGTCGGTGATGAGCAGCAGTGCCCTTCTTCCGGCCCCCAACGTGCCACCGTTGGTCGGATTGCTGAGGGTCAGATTCACAAACTCGTTACCTTCTACCTGGGTGTCGCCCAGGATCGGGATAGTCACGGGCTTCGACGTCTCGCCAACCGCAAAGTTCAGAGTCGTCGTTACCGCCGTGTAATCCGCTCCCGCCACGGCCGTTCCATCGCTCGTCGATACGGTTACCGACTGCGCAGTGGCACTGCCCGCGCGCGAAACCGCGACGGCCTTCGATCCACTCTCCGCCGCGGTGTTAATGGCGTTTTGGAACTTGAAACCCGAGAGGGAGGAAACGTCGTTGTCGACAATGGTCAGAGGCGCCGCCCGCCTGGTCAGGTCCAGGGCCGCGCCACCAGTCGGGTTGCTCAGGACCAGATACGCGCTCTCGTTGCCTTCCGCCGCCGTGTCGTTGGTAATGGAGACTGTGAATGTTCGACTGGTTACCCCTGCGGCGAAGGTGAGCGTTCCACCCGGTGCCGTGAAATCCACACCCGAGGTCGCGGTGTTTGAGACAGCGCTCCAGTCGACGCCGACCGCGCCCGAAGTATCACCCGTCCGCAAGACGGTGATGGTCGCTGAGGCGGTTGATTCATTCACGCTGTAGCTGGCGGCACTGAAAGCAACGGCAAGCGCGGGGGCTACATCGTCATCGGTAATGATTACAACGGCATTGCGGTTCGCCCCTAGAGCTGCACCGGTTGGAGCGCTGAGAGTTACATTGAACGACTCATTGCCCTCCGCGAGGACGTCGTTCGTAATCGGGACGCTGAAGGATTTCGAGACTTCACCCACCGCAAAGTTGAGTCTGCCCGAGACGGCGCCATAGTCGGACCCGGCCGTTGCCGTGTTATTCCCCGTCGCGTAGCCGACCGAGATGGCCCGGTTGCCTGTGCGCGTGACGGTGACGGCAACCGACGTACCTCCTTCCGCGACCGAATAGGACGTGGCTCCGAATTTGACGACCTCCAAGACGTCCGTGGTTTGCGTCGACGAGTTGTTCGTAGCGTCGGTATCCGGTTCGTTGCTTTCCACCGTGGCCGTGTTGCTCAGCGTGCCTGGCGTCGTCGCTTTGACGACAAGGGTGATTACGACCGACGCTCCACTCGCGATCGTGGGAGTCGTGCAGCTGACGGTCTTCGTTCCGACGCAAGTCATACCGCTCGACGTTGCCGATACGAACGTGGCCCCTGCGGGGACGGAGTCGGTGACTTTCACGCCGGTCGCCAGCCCGGGGCCAAGGTTCGTCACCTCGATGTTGTAGGTCACCCGGCCGTTCTGTATGACCGGATCGGGCGAGTCGGTCATGCTGATCTCGACGTCGGTCGGAACCGGCGGTGTGCCTCGAATTCCATAGATGGCCCCGCCAACAGTGTGATCGGCGACGAAAAGCTCACCGGCCTCGTTTTCGCCAAATGACGTAATGGCCAAGGCGGTGTCGAGGAGAAGCGCACTTTGCGCGTCGCCACCCGGTTGAACCAATCCCCAGATCCGGCCACTACAATAGTCCCCATAAAAGTAAACGCCCTGCATGCCGGGATATGTGGCTCCCCGGTAGACGAAGCCACCCGTCACGGAGCAGTCTTGTGAATGGTCATACTCGACAACCGGCATTGTGAGACCGGCGGTGTCGCACGGGTCGCCGCCGAAGCAATGAGCTCCTTCCATGATTCTCCAACCATAGTTCTCGCCGCCGGTGCTTGCCGCCGCTTGAAAATTGATCTCTTCCCAGGTGCTCTCGCCGACATCGCCTGTGTACAGATCTCCGGTTTGCCTGTCGAAGGACATGCGCCAGGGATTGCGCCATCCCAGCTGCCAAATTTCGGGGAGATAACCAGGAGTGCCGATGAATGGGTTCGTGGCGGGGACGGTATAGGTCGCGGGATTGCCGGTTTCGACATCGATGCGCAACGTCTTGCCCAGCAACCTCCCCGGGTCTTGCGAGGTATCGATGGGGTTGCTGGCGCTTTCAGTGCCATTACCCACGGCGGTGTACAGAAAGCCGTCGACTGGGCTGAACGCCGGGGCTGAGCCGGAATGATCGCAGTTTCCTGGCAGGTGTGTAAATGACAGAACGATTTGCTCGCTGTTTAGATCAGCGACGTCGGGATCGGCGGTCAGGCCGAAGCGGGACAGCACGATGTTGCACGCAGCATCGGTGTACTTGACGTAAAAGTGCAGCTTGCTGGCGTAGTTCGGCGGAAACGCCACGCCGTGCACGTGGTGGGTACCGACTCGAGTCGAGAGGTCCATGAATGGCGTACTCGATACGACACCGTTCTTGACGATCAGAATGCGACCATGCTCTTCCGACACGAAGAGACGCCCACTGCCGTCCCCTGCGTTGGTGATGTGCACGGGCTCATTGAAACCGGTGATGGGCGGAGACAGCGAGATCGGCGGCCAGGACTGACCATTGGCGGGGGCTGCCAATGAGAAACTCGCGAGAACGGTGACAATGAGGCTCGCCAGACCCGGAACGCGTTCGCTGAACGACGGCATTTTTCAAGCTCCTCCAAACGGAAGCTGAGGCCACCGCGGTGCTTGGAGGTGGGTGGGCCCATTGTCTTACAAGTTCGTTGTGTCCGGGGAAAATCTTGGGTGGCTCGGCCTCGCATTCCACGCGCACCCCCGCGCGACCAAGGATCTCGATATCCTGCTGCGGGGCAGCGCTCAGAACCTGGCAGGCGCGGCGAGCGCCCGCGCCCGCTTCGGTGCCCCGTCCAATGTGGTTTCCGCGACTCGATCGATGAACGAGCACGATGTCGGGCGGAGCCGACGCCCCGCCCTCTTGTCGCAAGCTGCTTGTGTTGTGCCCCTTTTGTGCCCCCAGCCCTTGCCGGATCTTGGAGGGCGATGCTGTTGGATAGTGCGGATTTCCTGCGTTACTCGGCAACCTCCGGCGGGGAGACTCCCCGGAATGCCGAGGCGTGAGGGTTCGAGTTCGTTTCGCACCAATCGCTTCTTTCTGTTTTACATCCAGCTCCCGCATACGCCTGGAGTCTCGTAGACTGCCCTTCAAAAGGAGGGCCTTCATCCATGCGCCGAAACTCGCCCGCGACGCTCCGTGACGACCGTTTGAACCGCAGGGGATTCCTCACGGCCACCGCCATTACGTCCGCCGCGGCGATCTTGGGTGTCGCCGGAGGCACGCGCGTCGCGTACGCTTTTCCGCTGACCAAAGAGAGGCGCGACAAGATGACGCCGGACGACGTGATCGCGCTGATGAAGCAGGGCAATGAGCGCTTTCGCCAGGGAAAGGAGTCCCCGCACAACTATCTCGCCCAGCAGAAGGAAACCGCGAAGGGTCAGTATCCCGCCGCGGTGATCCTGAGCTGCATCGATTCCCGGGCTCCCGCCGAGACCACATGGACCTGGGCATCGGCGACTGCTTCAACGCGCGCGTGGCCGGGAACATCGCCAACGACGACATTCTCGGGAGCATGGAGTTCGCCTGCAAGGTCGCCGGAGCGAAGGTCGTGCTGGTGATGGGCCACACGGCGTGCGGCGCGATCAAGGGCGCGATCGACAACGTCAAGCTCGGCAACCTCACCGGTTTGCTCGCCAAGATCCGCCCCGCCGTGGATGCGACCATGTATTCGGGCGACCGCTCGGCGAAGAACTATGACTTCGTGGACAAGGTGGCGCGCAAGAACGTCGAGTTGACGATGGACGGCGTCCGCAAGCACAGCTCCGTGCTGGCTGACCTGGAGAAATCCAACTCCGTCAGGATCGCCGGAAGCATGTACAACCTCGAAACGGGACAGGTCGAGTTCTTCGGTTGACCCGTCACCGGCGACACCGTCGGACAGGTGGCATCCACCGGTGCCACTGCCAGCCCCTCGTCAGGGCACGAACGCGAGAAACAGAAACGCCGCGAAGAGCACGAGATGAATAGCGCCCTGCATCACGTAGGTGCGACCGGTGCCGAGGGTGACGGCGCTGACCAGGAATGTCACAGCCAGCATCGCGATGTCCTTCGGCTTCAGGCCCAGGACCAGGGGCAAGCGCAAGAAAATGGACGCGAGCACGACCACGGGAACGGTGAGTCCGATGCACGCGAGAGCGGAGCCGACCGCGAGATTCATGCTGGTCTGAAGGCGATCCGCCCGAGCCGCGCGCGCCGCGGCCCACGTTTCCGGCAGAAGGACCAGCGCGGCAATCACGATTCCCACCACCGCCCGCGGCGCGTTGGCCGCCTCGACCGCACGCTCGATGGCGGGCGACAGCATCTTGGCCAGGCCCACGACCGCCACGAGTGAGACCACCAGCAGCCCGAAGCTCGTCCATGCCTCCCGGGTCGTCGGCGGTTCGGCGTGCACGTTCGGGTCGGCCGCATCCGCGGCGGGGATGAAATAGTCCCTATGGCGAACGGTCTGGATGAAGATGAAGATCGCCCACAACGCGGCGGACGTCACGGCGACGAACGCGAGCTGTGAGCGGCTGTAGGTGCCGGCCCCCGTGGTCGTCGTGAACGCCGGCAGCACGAGGGTCAGCGCCGACATCACGATCAGCGCCGCAAGCCCGCCGCCGGCCCCTTCGACCCGGAAAGTCTGCTCCCGATGCGCCAGTCCGCCCAGCAGAACACACAGGCCGACGACGCCGTTGCAGATGATCATCACGGCGGCATAGATCGCGTCGCGCGCCAGAACCGCGCTTCCTTCGCCGCCGGCAACCATCATTGAGAGGATCAGCGCCGTCTCGATCGCGGTCACGGCCAGGGCAAGGACGAGCGTGCCGAGAGGCTCTCCCACGCGATGCGCGACGACTTCCGCGTGGTGGACCGCCACGATGACGGCCGCGACGAGTGCCACCCCGCAGAGCACGGTCATCGCCGTTCCAACGCCTGCCACCAGCGCCGCAATGAGCAGGGCAAGCGCGAGGAGAGGAACGAGCCAGGTCCAAACCGGTTTTTTCCCTTTCCCCACTGGCTCGGTGTCCGGTTGCGGCGAAGCGATGCCCGAAAATACCACGCCGTCGGCGGGGGCTGGGCCTGGGACGAACGGCTCGCCAGCTACGAGGAGCTTGCGCCCTCGAGGTGGTCGTCCCTACGGCTTCGGCGACGGTGTGAGGGGGCTCGAGGGCGTCGCCTTTGCGACTTCGACGAGCTCGACGTCGAACACGAGTGTCGCACCCGGTGGGATGGCGGGCGGAGCCCCGCGGTCGCCGTACGCGATCTCCGCGGGGCAGACCAGTCGCGCCTTGCCGCCGACCTTCATCTTCTGCAGGCCCTCGGTCCAGCAACGGATCACGTTGTTGACGCCGAAGGTCGCGGGATCATGACCCTTGGCGGAGCTGTCGAACTCGGTTCCGTCGATCAGCGTGCCGCGATACCGAACCTTGACGGTGTCGGAAGCGCCGGGGGAGTCTCCGGATCCCTCCGTGATTTGCGTGAAGATGAGGCCGGAAGGCCAGACCACTGCGTCCGGGGCCTTCGCCGCCTCCGCGCAAAATTCCTTGCCACGGGCCTTCTCCTTTTCTAGCCGCCGCGATGCGCGAGCCCTCGCGAGTGCGGTGACCTGAGTTCGCGTGGCTTCCAGGTCAACGCCCTTCGCCTTCCCGTCGAAGCCGTCGGAGATGCCTTTCATTACCGAAGCGGCTTCCGAGGGCGACAGATCGAGGCTCGCGAGATTCCTCGCTACCGAAACGCCGATCGCGTAAAACGTGGCCGGATCCGGGCCGGCCGGGACCGCCGTCACGCTCGGTTTCGGCGGGGCAGTCGGTGTCTGTGCGTGGAGTGGAAGCGACGCGGATGCGGTCAAAACCGCCACCAGAAAAACACGCCTCATCGGGTCCTCGCTTCTTTTTGTATGTTATTCACCCACACAATGATAGCGGAGCTTTACGGCCCTCGCTCTCGGTGGTTCCCGTGACATAGAATTCGGGGTGGATGCTCCCTCGGAGGGGCGCTCGTCGCGGGCGGGAAACACCAATCCGTTTGGCGGGCATCCTTTGCGCGCTGCTGGTCCTGAGTCGCACTCCCTCGGAGGCCGCGACTTACGTCGTGGATCGCCTCAGCGACGCAAATCCCTCGGGCGGGGGAGAGGGGGTCAATTTCACCGGCGACCTTCGATTCGCATTGACCAACGCACAGACGGGAGACGGCGTCTCCATCACCGTGACCGGGTCGATCGATCTGGCCGCAGTCCTGCCACCTGTCACCCGAAACATCTGCATCAAGGGACCCGGTGCGCGCTTTTTGACCGTTCACGGCATCGGCGGGAGCGTCTTCGCGATCGGCACGGGAGCGACGGTTGCACTCGCGGCTCTGACGATCACCGGGGGCGGGGGCAACGGAGGGGGCATCTTCAACCAGGGGACGCTGACCCTTAACAACGCCGTCATCCGCGGGAATACGGCGGGCGACCCGACGAACGGAGACGGCACGGGCGCCGGCATCTGGAACTATCTTGGAGCATCGCTCACCCTGAACAATTCGACCGTCACCGACAACATCGTGACCGGAAACCTCTCCTATGCCCCCAGCCGAGGCGGAGGCATCGCGAACGACGGGAACCTGGTCTTGAACAACTCGACCGTCGCCGGCAACTCATCCGTTCAGGGCTTCGGAGGGGGAATCGCGAACTCACTCGGGAGCAGCTCGCTGACCCTGAATCACTCAACGATCAGCGGGAACTCGTCGCCGGGAACGAGCAGCGGCGGGATCGACAATCGTGGCACACTGATCGCCGCGAATAGCATCGTCGCCGGGAATGCCGACGGGGATCTGTCCGGCAATCTCACGTCTCATGGCTACAATCTTTTCGGGTCGACCAACGGCGGAGGATTCGATCCGACGGACCTCCTGGGCATCGATCCGATGCTCGGCCCTCTCCAGGACAACGGCGGTCCGACTCCGACGATGGCACCGCTGCCCGGAAGTCCGGCCGTGGATCGCATCGCCGGCGTGCCGGGTGTCGACTTCCCGGCGACCGATCAGCGCGGAATACCGCGTCCTCAGGGAGCGCGGGCGGACAGCGGATCCGTCGAGGCCGAGCAGGCGCCGCAGGTCGTGGGAGTCTTTCGCCTCCACGGGAAAGGCTCTCGGCCGCAGGCCTCGGCTGTGACCGAAGTCACTCCGAAATCCTCGGCGCAAACTGTGCCTCGCGGACCGGTAGTGCTCGCCGATTCGGCCTCGCGTCCGGCTCCTCGAGCGCTGAACGCGCGCTCATCCGGCGGCTCATCCGACCCCTGCAGTCCGGATTGAGACGTCCCGCACCGCCGGAGCGACCCAGGCGTCCGCCGGTGTGCACGCCCTGACTGGCGGAGGTCGCGGCCGTACGTCTTCTGCTCAAAAAGGCCCTGTACTGAACCTGTCCGATGACGGCCAGTCCCGGGACCGTCCTTAATCGGCGCTTCTGCACAGTTCCCGTTCGCTTACTCGACGTGTACGGTGATTATCGATTTTTTTTTGTACGGGAGGTCCAGTGAGGGACCGGACCGCGCTTCTGCTAACGGAGTTGGCAAGGGTCGCTCGAGCCGGCGGCTTGGCGGCTCTCGTGTTGCTGTGTTGCCAGCAGGCTCTCGCGGAGACGACGACCATCACCTTGCCGGCCGCCGCGTCCATACAGGGAGTGGCGCCGTTCTATTCGGACGTTCGGGTTTTCAACATCTCCTACACGGACACCCTGACTGTTACGGCGACCTATCGCTGCTACATCGGCAATCCCTGTCCGCACTTTGCCGCCAATACGATCTTCGTACTCCCTCCGCGATCCTCCCGCTCGTTCGACGACATGGTCGGCACGACCTTCACCGCTCCCAATACGGCGGGAGGGATCGAGTTCGAGGTCGAGGGACCCGGAGAGGACGACGCCGACGCGCTGGAACAGAAAGAAAGCGCCATGGAGCGGCTCGTGGTCAGCAGCCGTCTTTATTCGACCTTTCCGAAGCCAACGGTGGGAATGCTGATTCCGGGGCTCCCGATATCGGAAGCATTCCGTTACGCGGTTTTGACTTCGGTCCTCAACGGCGGAGCCGGCGCCGGGTTCCGCACGAACGCCGGGGTTTTCAATCCGAACGACCAACCGGTCGACGTCCGGTTTCAGTTGCTGGACGGCTCAGTGCCGGTGGGCGAGCCCGTCGAGGCGACGATCGGTGCGCACTCCGGCCTCCAGGTGAATCGGATCTTCGCGCAGGCCGGTGAAGCGACGCTCGAGACCGCTTCCGGGTCGATCATGGTCAACGCGACGGGCAAGATCTTCGCCTGGGCCGCCATCATCGACAACAACACATCGGATCCCTATATCGTTTTCGGAACCGAGGATCTCCCGCCGCAGCCGTTCCATCCGCCAACGCGTACACCGACTCGCACGCGGACGCGCACTCCCGTCGCTCCGGGCCCGACGGAGACAGGCACGCCGGTCCCGCCGCCGCCGACCGCGACGTTCACACCGACCATCCCGCCCGCGACCGCGACTTGGACGCCCACCGGCCCGCCGGCCACGTCGACTCGGACGCCAACGGGACCGCCCGCCACGGCGACTCGGACGCCCACGGGACCTCAGGCGACCGCGACTCAGACGCCGACGTCTCCTCCCGCGACCGCGACTGCGACCCGAACTCCGACTCCGCCGCCGCAGACGTCGACGCCGACGAGGACGCCGACTCAGGCGCCAGCCACGGCGACTCCGACGCGGACACCGACGGCTCCTCCTCCTACGGCGACGTCGACCGGCGCGCCGCCACCGCCGACGGCGACGAGAACGAATACTCCGCCACCGCCTCCGCCGACGGCAACTCCGACGGGGACCTTTACGCCGCCCCCGGCGACGGCGACGCCCACGAGGACGTCGACTCCGGTACCGCCCACGGCGACCTCGACCGCGACGCAAACCCCGGTACCGTCCACGGCGACACCGACGCGAACGCCCACTCCGCCGCCGCCGACGTCCACGCCAACGCGGACGCCGACGTCGGTGCCTCCGACACCCACGCCGACGCGGACGCCGACGTCGGTGCCTCCCACACCCACGGCGACGCCTCCTTCGGCGATCACGGTCACGCTGGTGGCGACGCAGTTCCAGTGGAGCTTCAACGGCGGCGGGCCTGACTTCACGTTTACGGCCGGTCAGCCCTACCATTTGCTCGTCAGCGACGGAGATCCCCCGGGATCGCCCGATCACGGTTTCGGCGGGGTCTCGGCGCTTGGTCTGGCGTCCCACCGCCTCGTCGCGGGCGACCCGCCGATCGTCTACGACTTCACTCCGACGTCCGGACAGGCCGGCACCTACAACTACAAGTGCAACGTCTCGAGCTGCGGCAACGGACACGACAACATGGACGGAAAGATGACGGTGGCACCGTGATCGAGAGGCAACTTCGTCGTTCGCTGTCGGTCCGGGCGACTCTGGTCGCTTCGGTCGTGCTCCTGACGGGTGGAGTCCTCCGGGCGGAAACGCGAACGATCACGCTGCCCGCGGCCGCTTCGATCCAGGGAGGGGCGCCCTTCTACTCCGACGTGCGCGTCTTCAACATCTCCTACACGGACACTCTCAAGGTCACCGCGACGTACCGATGCTTCATCGGCAACCCGTGCCCGAGCATCGCTCCACACACCGCCTTGCAACTGGCCCCGCGGGAGTCGAGAGGGTTCGACGACATGGTCGCGTCGACGTTTCTCGCCCCGAACAGCGCCGGCGCGATCGAGTTCGAGTTCGCCGGCGTGGGGGAGAGCGACTCGGAGCCGCTCGAGATGAAGGACGAGCACCAAATGGAGAGATTGACGGTGAGCAGCCGGCTGTATTCGACGGCGCCCACCCCGACCGTCGGCATGTCGATTCCGGGATTGCCGGGTTCGAGGGCACGCGCGAATTCGCTCCTGCCGTTGATCCGGAACGGGGGGCCCGGTGCCGGATTCCGTTCGAATGCGGGCGCCTTCAATCCCAATGACGAGCCCGTCGACGTGACCTTCCAGCTGATCGACGGCTCCTCTCCGGTGGGTCAGAAGATCGAGAGGACGCTCGAGGCGCACTCCGGGGTACAGGTCAGCCGGATTTTCGCGGAGGCCGGTATAGAGACGCTCGTCACCTCCAGCGGGTTCCTCATGGTCAATGCGACGGGGAGAGTCTTCGCCTACGCCGTCGTCATCGACAACGAGACGACCGATCCGTACCTGGTGCTGGGTACGGAAGATCTGCCCCCGCAGGAGATCACCCCGGCCGCAACCGCGACCCGCACGCCGACCCAGACCGGTCCATCCGCAACGGCGACGCCGGCCGTTACGGTTCCGTCAGCGACGCCCACGCTTCCGGCTCCGCCGGCCACGAGCACACCGACGCCTCCGGGTCCGACCGCGACGCCCACACCGACACTGCCGGGTCCGACGGCGACGCGGACTCCGACTCTTCCCGGGCCTACGGCGACGCGCACGCCGACGTTCCCCGGGCCGACCGCCACCCGAACGCCGACTCCGCCGGCGGCGACGGCCACTCCCACGCGCACGGCGACCCCGTCGCCCCCGACGGCGACGCCCACGCGTACGCCGACACCGCCGCCGCCGACAGCGACGCCGACCCCGCCCGCGGCGGAAACACGCACCGTCTTCGTGGGAGGGCCCGGGGGCTCAAACATCTTCGTCGACAGCGTGGAAGGCGGAACCGATTCGCACATCCACGTGGGCGACACGATTCACTGGCTCTGGACGGACACGCACCACAACACGGTTTCGGGAAGCAATTGCGCCCCGAACGGCATCTGGGAGTCCCCGATCCAGGACAGCGGGAGTTTCGACTTCACGTTCACGCAGGCCGGGACGTACCCCTACTACTGCGATCCCCACTGCGACTCGAACATGGTGGGGACGATCTTCGTCACTCCCTGAGCCTCAGTTCAGCTTGCACGCACGGTAGAGGTTGAGCCGATGTAGATGTCCTTCGGCGAGCGGCCGTAGGGAATCCCGATCGTGTACTGGTCGACCGTCGTGTTGCGCTGATTGCCCGCGAAGAACGCGAAACGATGACGGAGAAGCGACTTCTCGAGTGTGACCGCCCAAACCACGCCCCGGGAATCGTACTTACCGAGCCGGGGCGTCACCTCGCCGTGGATAGTGATCGAGTATGTCAGCGCGATCCTTTTCGGGCGCCGGCGTCCCGGCCGCGGGAGTAGGGGTCGGTTGCGGCGCCTGAGGATTCTCCGCCGCCGCGCCCCTCGGGCCGCCGAGGAAGAGACACGTTGTGACCGCCGCCAGGTGCACCGCGATCCGTTTCATCCCTTCACCTTCCTTCATCGATCCTTGGTCGAACCGGGGAGGGCGCCTAGGGCAAATCGAAGGTCTTCACCAGGAACACGGCCATCTGGCCGCGCGTGACGATGCTCGCCGGGCAGTAGAGAAGGGGCGAAGCCGAACAGCCGCCGGTGACGCCTTCGGCGTAAAGCTTCTCGATCCAGTCGGCAAAGAGGCTCGGGCAGGCGACGTCGCCGAAGATGCCGGCGCATGCGGGAGGCGTGTATCCCGCCCCGTGCTCCGCCTTCAGGAGGAACGCGGACATCTGTGAGCGAGTCACCGGGCTCGAGGGACAGTAGTCGTTCCCGCCGCAGCCACCGGTAATGCCTTCGGCGGAAAGCCGCTCGATCCAGTCCGAGAAGAGGCCCGGGCAAGGAACGTCGTCGAAAATCCCGACGCACGAAGGCGGCTGGTACGCGGAACCGTGTTCCGCCTTCAAGAGGACGACCGCCATCTGCGCTCGTGTCATGGGATCGTTTCGGCAGTACTTGCCCGCTCCGCAACCCGCCGTGACCCCGTTGCGGAAAATCGACTCGATGTAAAAGTGAAATTGGTCGCTCTGCGGAACGTCCAGAAAGTCAGCGAGCCATCCTTCCGAAAGCACGGCGGACGCCGCGGGAGAAGCGGCCGCTGAGGACGGGTTGGTCACGACGACGTCATTCAGAGTCCCGGCCGGGAGCGCCGGTGTCGATGTGTGGATTTCCGTGGAGCTGACGACCACGACGGCCCCGGCGGGCTCACCGCCGATCGTCACCGATGCGGACGGCGCGAATCCGATGCCCGCGATCGAAACCGCGGTTCCCCCGGACGCCGGACCCGAGCGAGGCGCGACCGCGGCGACCTGGAGCCCTGGCGTCCCGCCGACCTCGACGGCTCCGCTGTCGGCTTTGGACCCCTGAGGACGGGGAACTCCTCTCTGGTCGGCGACGGGGAAGTCTGTGCCGGGTGTTCCGGGGATGCGATCCAGGGCGGGGCTGCCCGACAGCGGAGCCATCGTCCAGGTCGGACCGCCGTTGTCCTGCAGCGGGCCCAGCACGGGGTCGACGCCCAGCAGATCGGTCGGGTCGAAGCCCGTGCCGTCGGTCATTCCAAACAGGTTGTAGCCCTGCGACGTGACGTCTCCGGAGAGATCGCCGTCGGCGTTAGCCGCGACGATGCTGTTGCCGACGATCAGGGTGCCCTGATTGTCGACGCCTCCGCTGCCGCCTGTTCCCGGAGTGGAATTCCCGCTCACGGTCGAGTCGCGCAGCGTCAGAACGCTCGTCGGAAGGGAGCTCGATATTCCGCCGCCGTGGCCTTGGTCGGCGGTGTTACCGCTGATGGTGGAGTTGGAGACCGTCAACGTGCCGTAGTTGGCGATTCCGCCGCCCCGGCTCGGCGCGTAGGACAAATTGCCGACCACCGTGTTGCCGACGACCGAGCATCCGTTCAGCGTGAGCGCGGCACCCACGTAGTTCCAGATTCCGGCTCCGGTTCCGTCTCCGTTGGTCGGATCGCCCGCCGTGTTGTCCCTGATGGTGGCGTCGTTGAGCGTCAAGGTGCCCTGGTTGAGGATGCCCCCTCCGTTGGAAGTCCCGCCGGTGACGCTCACTGCCGACAGAACTACGGTCGCGCCGCCGGCAATGGAGATCACGCTGCCGCCCGCGCCGTGCACGGTTAGCACGTTCGCGCCCGGGCCCTGGACCGTGATGCTCCAGGAGAGAACCGGGAGCGCTGCCGCCAGGTCAATCGTGCCGAGGACATCGAACGTGACGTGATCGCCGGACCGTGCGTTGGTGAGAGAGAAGCGCAGGTCGCCGGCCAGACCCGATCCCTCTCCGCCACCCGCGGGATTCGAATCCGTCAGGCGATCCACGACGTAGGTCGCGGCTTCGGAGCGGCCGCTAACAAGGAGAAGGGCGCAGACCAAGAGTACAAAGAGCGCCGGCCTCTTCATCGTCGCGTCTGCGGCAATCGACATTGCTCGATTCAGAGCGCCCCCCGCAGCCCCCAGTGTATGTGGAAGTAGGAATCGACACGCGTGGCAAAAGGCCCGGGACCGGCCATCCGAAGTCCTAGGTCCTATTCTCATCTCGGCCCGGGTCCAAGGTCCTATCGCTGGCCGAGCGATGCGAGGAATACCTTGGAGCGA
>JBKOZO010000066.1:0-22616 GCA_046725935.1 Acidobacteriota bacterium
CGACCAAAGAGGCCATGGCCTATGTCGAAGCCGGACGTGCAAAAGGCAAGGTCGTCGTCTCACTGAGGTGAAGCGCGGCGGGTCAGGTGAACATTGAGGCCACGTTCACCGCGACAGGAGAGCCACATGAGTCACGCAGGACCTGACGGTCAATTGGAAGAACGTGATAGCGTCGGAGCTCCGCGCAGCGCGCGCATTTTCGGACCTCCTCCCGTCTACCGCCCGGCTGTCGCCTATCCATCGCGTCGGACTCATGGAATCAAAACCAGCGGTAGTGGTAGGTTGCCGCGCGGCCGCCGCTCCCCTTGGCGGTGGCGCCGCAGATTCTTCGCCCTGCCGGGAGACGAGTTCAAGAACGAGTTCAAACGGCGTTCAAAGGATGGTCGCGGACGCTTGGGGACGCTCGATGACGAAGGCTAACTCGTTCATTCCCAAGCATCGCGTAACGTCCCGAAGCCCAGCACGTTCTTGCCAAGGTGGATGTCGCGGGTTCGACCCCCGTTTCCCGCTCCACACGTCGCTGCGCGCGCCGGCTGGATTTCGCCCTTCGGGCTCATCAGCTCCGGCGCTCTGCTCCAGCGGCGCGCGCCTCCTCCCATTCGGGAGACTTCGCGCGCCGCGAGCTCAACTCGGGTCGAGGCGGGTCAGAAGGGACAGTTTCCCGGATTCGGGAGGTCGGTCCGCAACTGATTCTGGGGCGTACCGACCGGCACCATATACGTAACTACCGCCTCGGCGACATCGCTGGTTTCGTTTCGCACCATGTGACTGTGCGTGCTCGTTCCGGCTTCGACGGCGCCCGAGCCGGCGGGGAAGGAGAGCGCAGTGCACGACGGATCGTCTCCTTCGTACACCGTGAGTGTACCCGTTCGAACCGTGAAGAACACCGGGCCCGGATGGGTGTGCCAGCCGCTGAATCCACCCGGCTGGAACGTTACGATTTGGGTCGCCACATCGATAGGCTGGTCCGCTTCGAGCTCAATTCTCCAATCGAGTGTCTTGTCCTTTCTCTTCACGTCGAATTCGGGCAGCGTCGCGCGTGCGACTGGAGTGAACGAGATACCCGACGGCGTCGTGGCCTTAATGACGAGCGGAACCGCGCAGATCAAAGCCACCACTGCAACGATTCCTAAGATATGAACCAGTTTCATGTGCCCTCCTTGAAAAGCACGGCGAAATAGCCGTCGATGTAAACGTACGAATCGGTGCGTCGCGACTCAATGACTGGGCGGTGATCTGGAGGTGAAAAGACGGTGACGTGACCGGTTTGCGCCTGTGGTAGGCTCTGACGCCCCGAGAGCGCCAGCCATGGAAACTAGGCCGTCGCGTCCGCAGGTCGTCCGGTTCGGCGACTACACTCTGGATCTGCAGTCCGGCGAGCTGCTCCAGAATGGCACCAAACTCCTCTTGCCCGAACAGCCGTTTCGAATCCTTGCCCTCATGGTGCGGCAACCCGGGACCCTGATCACACGCGACGATCTCCGCCGCGCGCTCTGGCCGGAAGACACGTTCGTGGATTTTGAGCACAGCGTGAACGCAGCCATCAAACGACTTCGTGAGGCCCTGGGCGATTCGGCGACGACACCGCGATTTATCGAGACCCTTCCGCGCCGCGGCTATCGGTTCATCGGGGAGCTGGACGCGCTTCTGGCCGTCGGGGTGGCGGACCTCATCGCCCGGCGCGGCGCGGCCGTCCCGAAGCCGCCGACGCTGCGGCAGGTCACGTTCGGTCCGGGCCTCGAGGACGAGCCCGCCATTTCTCCCGACGGGAAATTCCTCGCCTACACGACCGACGAGCGCGGCAACCTCGATGTCGTCGTTCAGCCGCTCGGCGGCGGAGAGCCGATCCGCATCGCCGCGACCGACGCCGACGAGGCGCAGGCCGCCTGGTCGCCGGACGGCACGCGCCTCGCCTTCGTATCGGCCCGCGACCACGGCGGCCGCCTGGGGGCGATGCTCAAGGCAGGGAATCTTCTCGCGCTCTACTCGAACTCGAGCCATGGCGACATCTACGTCGTTCCGGCGCTGGGCGGAACGCCGGCGAAGCTCGTCGAGAACGGGCACTATCCGAGCTGGTCGCCGGACGGACAGAAGGTTGTTTTCACGTCCAACCGGACGGGCGTCATCCACCTCTGGACCGTGGCCTCGGATGGGGGGGCGCCGCAGCGTCTGACTCCGGCCGGCAGCACGATCGACTATCAGCCCGCCTGGTCGCCTGACGGCCGATGGATCGCGTACGGCTCCGGCGAGGCGTCGAGGGGAGAAGCGCACTTGGCCGTCATTCCCGCCGGCGGCGGAACGTCCCAGGCCCTCACGCAGGAGTTCGTATACGTCACTCATCCGACGTGGGCGGCCGACGGCGGTTCGATCGTGTTCGCCGGAGAGCGCAACGGGATCCTGAACCTGTGGCGCTGTCCGGTCCGCGACGGGCGCCGGTCCGGGCCGCTCGCGCGCGTGACAATCGGCCAGGGCCAAGACACCGGGGCGGCCTTCAGCCGCGACGGCCGCGCCCTTTCCTTCGCCGTTCTCAAGAACGACCTGAACGTGTGGGAGCTCGTCCTGGCCTCTGGGACACAGCGCCCGGTGACGCACGGCGGCGCGGCCGACTACCCCCAGCTTTCCCCGGACGGCAATACCCTCCTCGTGCAGTCGAACCAGACTGGAAGTCTGGCCGTCTGGACGGTCGATCTTCAGGGTCGCTACCTGTCGAGACTGACCGCGGGGCCGACACAGGGCCCCGGGGCGCGATGGTCCCGCGACGGAACCCGGATCGCGTGGGTCAAGGACGGCATCCTTCAGATTCAGCCCGTGGGAAGCGTCAGCGCCTTGGACACGCACATGCCAAGCAGCGCGCTCGAATGGTCGCCGGACGGTCACCGGATCGCGGTCGGAAGCTCGAGCGGACCGGGGGTGGAGATTTGGATCTACGACACGCGCGACGGGAGCCGGAGGGCTGTCACGTCGCTCAAACAAGAGGCCGACTACCCGTCCTGGTCGCCGGACGGCAAGCGCATAGTGTTCCAGCTTCAGAGAGGCTCGACGCGGGAGATCTGGATCGTGCCGTCCGAAGGCGGCGAAGCCCGCGCCCTAACGAAGGACCTCGAGGACTCGCACCCGGCGTGGTCGCCCACGGACCCCGACACGGTCCTCTTTCTTCGCGACCACAAGCGCCTGGCCTTCCTGTCGGTTTCGACCGGCGAGGTCCGGTTCCTGCCGGGAACACCGGAGGGAAGTGGTCTGCTCGACTTCCCGAGCTGGTCGCCCGACGGCAAGAAGGTCTACTACTCGGTGACGCGCAAGTCTGGCGACGTTTTTCTCCTCGAGGGTTTTTGATCCGGCTCCGCTTGAAGCCCGGCCACGGTTACCGGCGGAAGCGGATCGCGAAAAAGTCCGGCGAGAAAACGGAAAAGTCGGCGCGTTTGCTCAGGATTCAGAGGAACGGCTGAGCATTCGACCCCCGTTTCCCGCTCCAAGCTAATTCCCACGCGCTCGCATTCAGCCTTTCGATCCTCAGCCGATAGGCGCTCCCGTCCTTCGAGCCGGAGAGGATCGGCTCGCCGCAGGCTACGGGGATGCCGGTCCTGCGACGACCTTGAGATGCACGGGCTTTTCCGTCGTCGAGCCGACTCAGGCCAGTCGGCGAGCGCGGCCGAACGCGTCCATGCGGCCCCAGCGGCCCGGGATGTCCAGCAACTGAAGCTCGCCGCACGCCTCGGGCAGGGCGGGGTCGACGATCAGGTGATCGCCGTGGGGATCGAGGCCCAGCAGGATGCGCAGAAACAGCAGTGGCGCTCCGGTCGCCCACGCCTGGGGACTGCAGGCGGTCGGGTACTCGACGGGGTACTTGGTGGCCTCGCGCGCGTAACCGGCGAAGGCCTCGGGCAAGCGATGATGAAACACCTCGGCCGCCTCCAGGATCCCCACGGCGAGCTGGGCCGCCTCCTTCCGGTAGCCGTAGCGCCACAGGCCCCACGCCGCGATCGACGTGTCGTGCGGCCAGACCGTGCCCACGTGGTAGCCGAGCGGGTTGAAGGATCCCTCACCCACCGCCATCGTGCGCACGCCCCAGCCCGAGAACAGGGCGTCGCTCATGAGATGGCGCACGCAGTTCTGGGCCTTGTCCCGATCGGCGATCCCGCTCCACAGCAGGTGGCCGATGTTCGAGGTCAGCGAGTCCAC
This sequence comes from Acidobacteriota bacterium, assembly GCA_046725935.1. Classification (GTDB taxonomy): domain Bacteria; phylum Acidobacteriota; class Thermoanaerobaculia; order UBA5066; family Gp7-AA6; genus DAHUXD01. The sequence goes on from JBKOZO010000066.1 coordinate 4,180, forward strand.
CTTGCGCTTGTGGCCGTCCAGGGCAAGCGCGAAGAAGCCGCGCTCGGGGATCCAGAAGGCCTCGTTGAAGTGCTGCTTGAGCGCTTCGGCTTCGCGCTCGAGGCGATCCGCCCAGGCCGGGTCCCCCCAAACCAGGCGAGCCAGCCGCGCTGTTCGGATCTTCGCGTCGTACGCGTAACCCTGCAGCTCGCACGTGGCCCGCGGAGCGGGAGCGAGGGTGCCGTCGGCGAAGGCGATCGAATCCCACGAGTCCTTCCAACTCTGATTCTCCAGGCCGGTCTCCGTGTTCCGTCGCTCGTACTCGACGAATCCGTCACCATCGCGGTCACCCCAGTCGTCGATCCAGTCGACGGCGGCGCGCGCCTCGCGCTCCAGCGAGACGATCAGGTCGCGGTCGCCGGACCAGCGTTCATATTCGTCGAGAAGGATCAAGAACAGCATGGTGCTGTCCGCCGACCCGTAGTACGGCGAGTGCGGACGCTCCTCGAACGCGGTCAGCTCGCCGAAGCGCAGCTCGTGCGGGATCTTGCCCGGCTCCTCGTCTCGGAACGGGTCGTAGACGCGCGCCTGGAGAAGAGCCAGGGCGCGCAGCGTGGCTGAAGCCAGCTCGGGGATGAAGGGGAGCGCCTGAAGGCTGGTGATCAGGCTGTCGCGCCCGAAGATGGTCATGAACCAGGGCAGCCCGGCCGCGGGCAGCGCGCCGGGAATGACGCCGGCGTGGAAGCGCAACGCCGCGAGGTCCACCAGGCTGCGCTGGTAAATGTGTACGAGCGACGTCGACGCCGAGACCAGCGTGGGCGCGGCGGAGATCCACTCCCGGAGGCTCGATTCCCTTTCGGAGGAGCCGTGTCCGTCCCTGGACTTCCCGGCGCCGCCATTCGAGCGCCGGATGTCGGAAACGGCCCGCACGTCCACACGAGTGCTCCAGCGCCCTTGCGGCGGAATGGTGACGTGGTAGGTCAGGCCCTCCTCACCCACCTCCGCCTCGCTGCTGCTGGTAATGGTGGTCTCTCGCTGGAAGGTGTCGCGCCGGTAGCCAAGAGTCAGGGCGCCGTTCGCCGCGCGTCGGTAGAGCTGACCCTTCTTGTTCCGGTTGTCGTCCTTCACCTCGAACAAATCGGCGAAGTCCGCCGCCGCCTCGAGCCGTACGGTCAGCTCCACCGGCTGCTTGGCGTGGTTGTCCAGGGTCAGCTCTTCGCGAAAGCCGTCGCCCACCGAGCGCTGCCTATGCACCGACAGCTGAGAGTCCAGGTAGATGGTCCGCGTCGCCACCGCCAGGAAGAAGCTGACCCGGTAGTACGTCAGGTTGTCGGTCGACAGCAGCGTGGGGCGCTGGCCGTCGATGGTCAGGACCCAGCGTGACAAAAACCGGGTGTCGTCGCGGAAAAGCCCCAGGGGATCGGTGGACGATTCCTCGATGTCACCCCGGGCGTCGCTGACCACGAACTCGTTGCCGTCCAGGATGCTGACGGTGTCCACGGGCATGGCTCAGCGGTCCTTTGGGGCACCGCCGGCTTTCAGGGCACGCGCCGAGGCTGGTGGGGGCGCGAACACCGCCTGGAGTCCCAGGATGACCCGGATGGCCAGGGCTCTGTCGCCCTCGGTACGAATGAGTCCCTGCAGCATCGCCACGACCGGGTTGAGCTGCCCGCGGCGGAACGACGCCAGCGTCTCCTCGCTGTCACACTTTAGGACGGCGTCCGCGTCCTCGGCACCCGCCGCCGGCCTGCTGGAGACCGATCCGTCGTGGATCGCGAGGAACAACGCCGGATGGCCGGCGACGTCGACTCGTAGCCGCCCCGACAGCCCCGCCAGCGACGGCACGGACTGTGGCGGGCCGGCCGTCGGTCCCTGAGGGCCTGTTTCCATCCGGCGTCCCTCCTCAACCGGAGATGCCGTCCTCTTTCCTCCTACGCCGCGGGACGCGCCGCCGTGCCGTGCGACTTGCTTGGCCGACGCCGCCCTTCTTGAGGAGCGGAGCCGAATCGCCGAGAAAAGCGCTCGGCGTCACGCTTCTCGCATGACTGGACGTCGTGCAGTCGGCGAAGACGGCCAGGACCGCAATCGCTACGGCAATCTCAAACTTTTTCGTACCGGCCTTCGGTCCATGACCGATCTTCCTTCGCATGGCGTTCCCCCGCAGTGCAAGCCGAAGGCCAACGCTAAGTCGTTGTGTTTTCGAGGTGAGGCGCTTTCGATCGCGAAAAGTTTGCGAACTTCAAGAAGACCGATCGGTCTCGCGAGAGCCTCGTCGGTCCGACGAGAACACTCGGGCGCCTCTTCTCGACCCTCAGCGCCCCGATCCCGGATTCCGGTGAGGAGCGAGCTGACGACGAGGACAGGCGCGTCTGCTCCGGTCCGCCGGCGCGCCGTTGAGGCCGCAAACCTTCGCGAGCCTTCGCGAGAGTACGAAGGTTCGCGATTTTTCGTTGTGCGCGGCCGCCGACGCTCCGTGGGCGTCCGCGGAGCAAGCCACTGAGCCCATTGGGTCACCAAGGCCGCGCCTCCCCGGAATCCAAGGCGTCTCGAGCCTGGTCCAGGACTTGCCCATGCAGGCGCACGAGGTGCTGCCGAATGGGTTCGATTCATAGGGTTGTCATCGTCGGCGGCGGATTCGGCGGGCTGCGTGCGGCGCGCGCGCTGAAGAACGCGCCCGTCGACGTGACGGTCGTCGACAAGCGCAATTACCATCTCTTCCAGCCGCTGCTCTATCAGGTCGCGACGGGCTCGCTGTCGCCGGGTGAGATCGCCTCTCCCCTGCGGGGGGTCCTGGGCCGGCAGGCCAACACGCGCGTCCTCCTCGGCGAGGTTACGGAGATCGATCCCGACGCCAAACGGCTCCGACTTGCCGATGGAGCGGAGCTCGAATACGACTCGCTGATCGTGGCGACGGGCTCGCGCAGCCACTACTTCGGCAACGATGCGTGGTCCCAGTGGGCTCCCAGCATGAAGTCCATCGAAGAGGCCACGGAGATACGGCACAAGATCCTGTACGCGTTCGAGGTCGCCGAACGCTTGTCCGTTCCGGAGGAGCGTCGCGCCTGGCTCACGTTCGTGATCGTGGGGGCCGGAGCGACTGGCGTTGAGCTTGCCGGCGCCATCGCCGAGATCGCGAAGCAGACTCTGCGGCACGACTTCCGCTCGATCCACCCGGAAGAGGCCCGCATCGTCGTCGTCGACGGAGGCCCGCGCATTCTGACGACGTTCCCCGAAGACCTCTCCGAGAAGGCGCTGGCCACGCTCACGAAGCTCGGAGTCCAGGTGAAGACCGGAGTCATGGTGAAAGGCATCGACAAGGACGGCGTGACGGTCCATGGGCCGGACGGCGACGCGCGGCTGCCGGCGCACACGGTGATCTGGGCGGGCGGCGTCGCCGGCTCGGCGCTGGGGCGGACGCTCGCAGAGAAGACGAAGGCGGCGACGGACCGCGGGGGGCGCATCCAGGTCGGTCCCGGGCTCACCATCGAGGGTTACCCCGATATCTACGTGGTCGGCGACCTCGCGTTGTCGTTCGATGCGAAGGGCAAGCCGCTCGGCGGCGTGGCCCAGGTCGCGATGCAGCAGGGCACCTATGCGGGAAAGGCGATCGCCCGCAAGGTCCTGCGTCGGCCCGAGCCTCGTCCATTCCGCTACTTCGACAAGGGCACCCTCGCTGTGATCGGCCGCTGGAAGGCGGTGGCGAACGTCTTCGGGATCCACCTGTCGGGCCTGCCGGCCTGGGCCGTGTGGGCGCTCATCCACGTCATGTACCTGGTCGAGTTCCAGAGCCGCGTGCTCGTCTTCATCCAGTGGGCGATTCAGGACCTGACGTTCAACCGAGGCGCGCGTCTGATCACCGGGAAGGCGCCGACGGACTTCAGCTTCGAGGAGGCGGTCGCCGCGAGCGCGAGGAATCGCGCCGCATCACCCGGCGGGAATCGCGGGGAAGCGCCCTCGGGCCCCGCATACGGCGGGGGGCCGCCGTTGCCAGATGCGTCTGCGGCGTCCAGCCCGCTCACGGTCGCCGGTCTGCTCGCCATCGGCGCGGCCCCTGTCCTCAGCTTCTGCGTGTGGCTGATGCTTTCGGTGGGCCGCCACGTGCCGGCCGTCGGCGGCGGGAACGTGCCCAGTATCCTTTCGCCTGCGTCGGGACACGCGAAATCGCTCTTCGATCTTTCGATCTTCGTCTTTGCCGTCACTGGCACCATCTTCGCGGTGGTCTTCGGCCTGCTCGCCAACGCGCTCGTCCGATACAGCGGCACGGCGAGGAACGGATTCCGTGAACCCCCTCAGGTGTACGGCAGCTCCCGGATCGAGCTCGCCTGGACGGTCGTCCCGGTCCTCATCGTCCTCGTCCTGTTCCTGTCCACGGCCCGCGTGATCCACGCCGTCCAGGACGCTCGCAAGCCGGCGGGGGCCCTCGACGTCACCGTCGTCGGTCACCAGTTCTGGTGGGAGTTTCGCTACCCGAATCTCGGGATCGTGACCGCCAACGAGCTGCACATACCGCTGAGCGACCCCGCGCATCCGCGGCCCACCTACCTGAAGCTCCTCTCGGCCGACACGGACCACAGTTTCTGGATCCCTGAGCTCGGCGGAAAGACCGATCTCGTTCCGAACCGGGTGAACGGGACGTGGTTCGACCCGCACAGGACCGGACTCTTTCTCGGCCAGTGCGCGCAGTACTGCGGGACGCAGCACGGGAAGATGCTGCTGCGCGTGATCGTGGACAGCCCGGAGGATTTCGACGCCTGGGTGCGCGCGCAACGGAAGCCGGCGGTCCGTGACGAGAAGGCGGCCGCCGGCCGCCGCGTCTTCGAGACCACCGCCTGCATCAACTGTCATGCAATCGATGACACCGTCGCGACCGGACGCTACGGTCCGGACCTCACGCACCTGATGAGCCGCAGCACGATCGCATCCGGCGCCGCCGAGAACACGCGGGAGAACCTGCACCGCTGGCTTGCGGCTCCCGACAGCATCAAGCCCGGGTCCCTGATGCCCGCGATGAAGCTCGCCGACGGCGACCTGGAGGCCCTGGTCGCCTACATGCAGACGCTGCGCTGACAAGGAGCCGTAGACGACGATGGCAACCGAAGTGCTGGCCCTCCCTGACACGCGCACGGAAGGCCGAAGCTGGGTCGCGGGACTCCACGACTGGGTGACGACCGTCGACCACAAGCGGATCGGCGTCCTCTACGTCGTCTATGGGCTCCTCTTCATCGTCCTCGCCGGCTGCGAGGCCCTCGTCATGCGGGTCCAGCTCATGTTTCCGCACAACGACTTCGTGTCGCCCCAGGTCTTCAACCGCATGTTCACGATGCACGGGACGACGATGATCTTCTTCGTCGTGGTTCCCGTGCTCCTCGGGTTCGCGAACTTTCTCGTGCCGCTGATGATCGGGGCGCGCGACATGGCGTTCCCGCGTCTGAACTCCTTCAGCTTCTGGCTGACGGCGTTCGGCGGGCTCATCCTCTACTTCAGCTTCCTTGGGGGAAGCGGTCTGTACGGCGCGGGCAACGCGCCGGACATCGGCTGGTGGGCCTACGCGCCGCTCGCGCTCAAGGCGTTCTCGCCCGGCCATAGCTCCGACTACTGGACGATCTCTCTGATCGTCTCGGGGTTCGGCTCGATCGGCGGAGCCGTCAACATCATCGCCACGGTCCTCTGCATGCGGTGCCCCGGGATGCGCCTCGGCCGAATGCCTCTGTTCGCCTGGCTGAGCCTGGTGATGTCCACGTTGCTCCTGTTCGCGATCACGCCGCTGACCGCGGCTCAGCTCATGCTCCTCGTCGATCGCTACCTCGGGGGCCACTTCTTCGACACTCAGGCGGGCGGCTCCGCGGTCCTGTGGATGCACTTCTTCTGGATTTTCGGCCACCCCGAGGTCTACGTCCTGGTCATTCCCGCTTTCGCCTTCATCTCGGAGATCATCCCTGTCTTCTCGCGCAAGCCGATATTCGGGTATTCGGCGATGGTCGTCGCCTCGGTCAGCATCGCCTTCGTGAGCATGAGCGTGTGGGCGCATCACATGTTCACTGTCGGCATGAACTCCTACGCCAACAGCTTCTTCGCGATCACCACGATGGCCGTCGGCATTCCCACGGGGATCAAAATCTTCAACTGGCTGGCCACGATGTGGGGCGGGCGCATCCAGTTCCGGACGCCCATGCTGTTTGCGATCGCATTCCTCTTTCAGTTCCTGATCGCCGGCCTGACCGGCATCATTCAGGCCGCCGCCCCGGTGGACTGGCAGCTCAGCCTGTCCTACTTCGTGGTGGCACACTTCCACTACGTCATCGTCGGCGGAATCATGTGCGCGCTCTTCGGCGCCTTCTACTACTGGTATCCGAAGGTGACGGGGCGGATGTTGAGCGAGACGCTGGGCCGGTGGCATTTCTGGCTGTTCGTGATCGGCTTCCACCTGTGCTTCGATCTGATGCACATCCCGGGTCTCCTCGGCATGCCGCGACGCATCTACACGTACGAGCCCGGCCGCGGCTGGGACACGCTGAACTTCCTGGTCGGCGTCGGCGCGTTCATCCAGGCCACTGCGATCCTCATCTTCGTGACAAACCTGATTGTTTCGTACTTCCGTGGGACGCTCGCGGGCAACGATCCCTGGGACGCATGGACTCTCGAGTGGTCGGTGAGCTCGCCCCCGCCCGCGTACAACTTCGCCACCGTTCCGACCGTGGCCAGCCGACGGCCGCTGTGGGACCTCAAACATCCCGAAGATCCGGACAGCCGCTATGAATGAGACAAGGGCATGAGCGCCGTCGCCATCCCCCGCACCCAGGTCGCCGGAACATGGCGCCCCCCGTATCGTGGCACTGTGGGAATGGCCTGTCTCATCCTCGGCGAGGCCGCCATCTTCACGATCTTCGTCGTCGCGTATTTGTTCTACGTCGGTAAGAGCCTGAGCGGACCGACGCCCCGGCAGGTGCTGGAGACGCCGATCTTCTTCACGATCTGCCTGCTGTCGAGCAGTGTCACGGTCCACCTCGCGAGCAAGGCCCTCGAGCGGGGAGCGCGAGGAAGGTTCGTGGCGCTCTGGCTGCTCACGTTCCTGCTCGGCGGCCTCTTTCTCTTCGGAACCGGCCTGGAATGGCATCGCCTCATCTCTGACCACGGGCTCACCATCTCCACGAACCTGTTCGGGACGACGTACTACTCGCTGGTTGGTCTGCACGCGTCCCACGTCGTCGCCGGGCTTAGCATGATCGGCATCGTCGCGCTCTTAGCCCTGAGCGGGCGCGTCGCTCGCGAGCACTCCCGGCATGTCGGCGTGCTCGCGATGTACTGGCACTTCGTCGACGCCGTATGGGTCGTCGTTTTCACCGTGGTCTACGTCATAGGCCGCTGAGGAGAGCACGATGCCGCTTCCGACGCCCGCACGACAGGAACCCATCGAGATCGAGCTGCCCGCGCCGACCGCCTGGCCGTTGGTCCTCGCGGCGGGGGTGGCCTTGATGTGGGCGGGCCTGCTCACCAACGTCTCCCTCAGCGTCCTCGGCGTTGTACTCGCCGGGGCCGGCTGCGTCGGCTGGTTCCGAGAAGTTCTTCCCGTCCCGCACGAGTACGCCGTTACGACGGCCCCGGAAGTCGTCCGCTTGGAGACGGCGCGCCGAGAGGTCGATCGTCTGCCGGTCGCCGCAGAACAGGTGCGCGCCTGGCTGCCCGTCCATACCTACTCCGTCGCCGCGGGACTGAAGGGCGGATGGATCGGCGGAGCGGCGATGGCCGTGCTCGCCTGTGCGTATGGCGTGCTGAAGGCCGGCAGCATCTGGGTTCCCATCAACCTGCTGGCCTCGGTCGTCTACGCGCAATCGCTGAAGCTCGTCCCCGATCAACTGGCCGGCTTTCACGCCGACAGCTTCGCGATCGCCGTCGCCCTGCACGCACTCGGATCGACACTCGTCGGGCTCCTTTACGGCGCGATGCTCCCGATGCTTCCACGCCGCCCGATTCTGCTCGGCGGGCTCGTCGCACCCGTGCTCTGGTCCGGCATGCTCTACTCGATTCTCGGGCTGCTGAACCCGGTTCTGCAGAGCCGGATCGACTGGCTGTGGTTCATCGCGTCGCAGGTGGCCTTCGGCGTCACGGCCGGTCTGGTGGTGATGAAGCAGGAGCGCATACCGACTCGCGAGAACATCGCGTTCGCGTTGCGCGCGGGTGTCGAGGCGCCGGGAATCGTCCCTCCCCGGGGAGACGAAGGGGGTGGACGATGACGAGCGTGCGCATAGCGAAGGCCCGGACGATCGCGGCGCTCGTGTCGCTGGTCGCGCTCGCCTCGTGCGAGACGTCCCCGGGCCGTCCGTCTCAGGGCTCCGCGGTCCCGGCTCCGAGCGAGGTGCTCGAGTTCCGGCCGCTCTATACGGCCAACTGCGCGGGCTGCCACGGCCGCGACGGGCGCGGCGGCGCGGCCCTCGGCCTGGCCGATCCCGTCTACCTCGCCATTGCCGATGACTCCGTAATCCGGACCGCCACCGCCCGGGGCGTTCCCGGGACGGCCATGCCGGCGTTCTCTCGAGCCGCCGGAGGAATGCTCACCGACGCGCAGATCGACGTGATCACGAGGGGGATCCGATCCTGGAGCCATCCGGGCGCGATGGGCGGCGCGAGCCCGCCCCCGTACGCGGCCACGGCTGCCGGTGACCCGCATCGAGGCGAGGCGACCTACGGCGTCTTTTGTGCTTCCTGCCACGGCGCCCGGGGCGAGGGCACGAAGAAGGGGAGCGCGATCACGAACGGCTCGTACCTGGCGCTCGTCAGCAACCAGGGACTGCGAACCGTCGTCATCACCGGCCGCCCGGAGCTCGGCGCGCCGGACTGGCGCCAGAACGTGTCCGGACGCCCGATGTCGGACGAGGAGGTCACGGACGTCGTGGCCTGGCTGACGTCACGGCGAGTTCGCGATCCCGGTCAACCCTATCCGAGCGCCGCGTTGCCATGAGGAGCAGACCATGCCCGATCTGACGACGCCAGATGCAAAGACCCCCGAACTCGAGACGCCCAGTCGCACAACGCCGGTTGCGCCGACGAGCGGTGTCCCGACGACCGGCGTCACGATCCCTGTCACGGCGCCCGGTGTGACGGCGACCAGCGCAACGGCGGCCGATCGAATGACGCTCACACGGCGCGGGATGCTGATGAAGATCGGCATCCTCGTCAATGTAGTGGTCGCGGCCGCGCTCGGTGTCCCGATCGTTCGCTACCTGCTGTCGTCGTTCTCCCGCGGGCGCGGAGGCGCATATCTTTCGTGGGTGCCGCTCGGCCCGGTCACCCAGTTCCCGGAAGGGGAGACGCGCCTCGCCACGTTCCGAAATCCCCTGGTGATGCCGACGGACGGCAAGACCGTGGATACGGCCTGCTGGGTTCGGCGGATCGCCGGCGATGACTTCCAGGTTTTCGCCGTCAACTGCATGCACCTGGGATGTCCCGTGCGCTGGTTCCCCCAGTCCGGCCTCTTCATGTGCCCGTGCCACGGCGGCGCGTACTACCGTGACGGAGCGCGGGCTTCGGGGCCGCCGGAACGGGGACTCTTCGTGTATCCGTCGAAGGTGAAGGACGGAGTCCTCACCATCCAGGCGGGCCAGCTGCCGACTCCGGGCGGGGCTGCGGCCGCCGCCAGGGGGTAGTCGCGATGCGCATGAAGCTCGCTCGGATCGGTCGATGGTTCGACGATCGGCTGCAGCTCGCGGGGCCGATCCGCGAAGCGGTCGAGCATCCCGTGCCCAAGAAAACCGCGAGCTGGTTCTACGTCTTCGGCAGCGCCGCGCTCGTCGTCTTCGCGCTGCAGTTCGTGACGGGAATCCTGCTCGCTCTCGTCTACGTGCCGTCCGGAGCCGAAGCGTGGAGCAGCCTGCAGGCCCTGAACCACGATGTGACGCTGGGCTGGTTCATCCGTGCTCTGCACGGATGGGGCTCGAACTTCATGGTCGCGATCGTCCTCATCCACATGGCCCAGGTCTTCCTCTTCGGCGCCTTCAAGTTCCCGAGGGAATTCACCTGGATCGTGGGAGTCCTATTGCTGCTCATGACGCTCGGGATGGCCTTCAGCGGGCAGGTCCTGCGCTTCGATCAGGACGCCTACTGGGGGTTGGGCATCGGGGCGTCGATCGCGAGCCGCGTTCCCGTGCTCGGCCCCGCCGCCGTCGAGCTCATGCTGGGCGGTCCGATCATCGCCGGCGCCACGCTGTCCCGATTCTTCACGCTCCACGTCTTCGTGATCCCCGGTCTGCTGATCGGGTTCGTGGGACTTCACCTCCTGATGGTGCTAAAGCTGGGCATCAACGAGTGGCCGATGCCCGGACGCGTGGTGCGTCGGTCGACCTATCTGCGCGAGTACCACGAGCTCACGACGAAGGCCGGGGCGCCGTTCTTCCCCTACGCCGCGTGGAAGGACGTGTTCTTCGCGGCGGCGATCCTGCTGGCCGTCGCCGCTTGCGCGCTCGCCTTCGGCCCTTTCGGGCCGACGGGAACGCCGGACCCCACGATCATCCAGACCGCGCCCAAGCCCGACTATTTCTTCCTGTGGCTCTACGCACTGCTGTCCCTGCTTCCGCCGTCGCTCGAGACCCCGGCGCTCCTGATCGGTCCGGCCGTCGTCATCGTGCTGCTGCTCCTGCTTCCGTTCGTCTCCGGTGAAGGGGAAAAGAGCTGGCGCCGGCGACCGATCGCCGTCCTCACGGTCCTCCTGGTCGCCGTTGTGCTCGGTACGTTCACGCACCTCGCCGAAGTGGGGCCCTGGAGCCCCCACATGGACGCCTGGAGCGGTGAGCCCATCCCCGATCACATGCTGAAGGGCTCGACGGCGCTGACGCGTCAGGGCGCGCTCGTCTTTCAGGTCAAGCAGTGTCGCAACTGCCACGCGCTCGGCGGCGCCGGGGGACTGCGCGGCCCGGCCCTCGACGCGGTGGCGGTGCGCCTCACCCAAGACCAACTCATCCGCCAGGTCATCCAGGGAGGCGGCAACATGCCGGCCTATGGAAAGAATCTGAGTCCCGCCGAGACGACGGCGCTCGTCGAGTTCCTGATGACGTTGCATCCGCCGGGTCAGCCTCCCGCGCGCGACGCCGCCCGGGAGTTCGTCTCGAGCGCGACGCTGAGCACGGGCCCGGCCGCCACGAGATAGGACCCGGGATGCCGCTTCCGCACCATCCGTCGGCATTCGATGCGGGTCCCGCGGTCGCCGCGGCCACGGTCGCCTACGTGTACATGCTCGGATTACTCCGACTGGTCACGAAATCCACTGCGCTTCCCGTGTGGCGCTCCTCGGCCTTCCTGCTCGGAGTCGCCGCGGTCTGGGCCGCGCTGGGGTCGTCTCTCGCTTCTTGCGACGCGGACTCTCTGTCCGGACACATGGTCCAGCACCTGCTGCTGATGAGCATCGCGGCGCCGCTCCTTCTGCTCGGCGAGCCCGTGAGGGTGATCCTGAACGCTATGCCTCGGCCCATCCGAAAGTCCATCGTGTGCCGCTTACGGCGCGCCTCGATGCGCCGCAGCGGGATGCCGGTGAGAGCTGCTGTGGCGTGCTGGCTGGCCGCATCGGGAACACTCGTGCTCTGGCACGTTCCCGCGGTGTTCACGCTTGCAATGCGTTCGCCCGCGTGGCATGCGGTCGAGCAGGCATCTTTCCTCGTGACCGGGCTCCTCTTCTGGCTCCCGGTCATCGAGCCCTGGCCGGTCCGACCGCTTCCATCGTGGTCGATCGTCGTCTATCTCTTCATGGCGACGCTGCCGTGCGACGTCCTGTCGGGATTCCTGGTCTTCTCGGACCGGATCGCCTATCCCGTCTACCTTTCGGGCGCCTCCGAGGCGGCCGTCCTCTCAGACCAGCAGCGCGCGGGCGCGCTCATGTGGACGTGCGTCACGATCGTCTATCTCATCGCGGGGACGCTCGTCAGCGCGAGGCTCCTGACCTTCGGGAGCTCTTTCGATCGGCACTCGGAGCCGCCGCGCACCCGTGGAGGGGCGCGGCGTCCCGCCGTTGGCACAGCGAGGGTGGGCTGAGATGGCCGCCGAATCCATGGCCGTCGCTACGGCCGGCCTCGTCCGACGGAACGCGGTCCGCAGCTCCGTCGTGCTCGACTACTGGACGCTCACGAAGCCCGAGGTCAATCTTCTGATCGTGATCACGACAGCCGCGGCCTTTTGCATGGCCCGGCCGCATGCGTTCCCCTCGGTGCCGCTCTCACACCTGCTGCACACGCTCGTCGGGACGCTGCTCGTGGCGAGCGGAGCCGCGACTCTCAACCAGTGGATCGAGTGCCCCTTCGACGCGCGCATGCGCCGGACCGCTCGGCGGCCGGTCGCCGGGGGCCGCATTCCGGCGGCGCACGCCCTCCTGTTCGGCGTGCTCCTTTCCCTTGCAGGTGTCGGGCAGCTGTGGCTCGCGGTGGGGCCGGCGCCTTCGCTGCTCGCGCTGGCGACGCTCGTGAGCTACCTCTTCCTCTACACTCCTCTCAAGAGGATCTCTCCCCTCTGCACGCTGATCGGCGCCGTCCCCGGCGCGGCTCCTCCGCTCATCGGCTGGGCTGCGACCGGTGCACCCCTGGACCGCGACGCGTGGATGCTATGGGCGATCCTCTTCCTCTGGCAGCTCCCGCACTTCATGGCCATCGCCTGGATGTACCGCGAGGACTACGAACGGGCGGGCTACTTCGTCCTCCCGCCCGGCGAGGCGCGGACTCGCTTCGTGAAGTTGCAGACCCTTTTGCCCCTCCTGGGCCTCATCCTCGTAACGGTCCCCTTCGGGGCCGCGGCCATCCTCCTCGACCTCGCGTTCTTCTACTTCGGCCTGCGGTTCATCCTCGAGGAAACGGGTGCGGCGGCCCGTAGGCTCCTGCTCGTGTCGATCGTCTATCTCCCGGCGCTGCTGGCAGTGGGGATCGTCCTCCGGTTCCTCCGGTGAACACAAGAACTCCGTGAAATCGCGAAGAGGGCCGCCTCAGATCAGTCGGTACGCCTTGAACTGACGGGCGGTGCTCGAGATCAGGGCCTTGGAAATCGTGAGGGTCGGCAGCGCCAGGACCAGCCCGACGACTCCGAACATGAGGCCGCCGCCCAGAACCCCGATGAGCACGACGAGGGGGTGAAGCTCGGCGGCGTGTCCCATCACGAGCGGCTCGAACGCGACGTTCTTGACGATCTCGATCAGCACCACCCCGAGGAGCATCCAGATCGCGACGCTGTCGCTGCGCACCCACGGTAGCACTGGGTGCACCGTGTCCACGACGAGAACGTAGCCCAATCCTCCGAGGAGAGCGACCGCAGAACCCACATAGGGAATCGGGTTCGTCGCGCCCGCGACGAGGCCGAGGAGGATCGTCCAACCCAGGGGAACGCCCAGAACCCGGAGCAGCAGCGCGACCGAGATCCCGAGGTATGCGCTCTCGAGAAAGACGCCCCGGACCCAGCCTCCCAGCGCACGATCGAGATCCGCGAGGATGGAGAGGGCCGGCTCGAAGAGACGATTGGGGATCATTCGGAAAAACCGGCGCTTGATCTCGCCCGTGTCGTGCAGGAGAAAGAGGAACACGGCGGGGGCGACGATCCATGTCGAGAGAATTGCTCCCAGGGACGCGAGCGGCGTTCGGGAGGGCGGCCGGGGGCCAGCGCTCGCCGCCGGCGAGGGCCCTTCATGGCCGGAGCGCGCGAGCTCCGCCTGGCCGCGATCCTGAAGCATCTGGATGTTCTCCTGGTCGTAGCGGAGCAGCCGCTCGCTTTCGGCCGACCCCTTCGTGCGCGACGCCATGAACCGGGAATGCTCCTCGGCTTTGAGGGCGAGTACGCGATTGACGCGATCCAGAAGCGGATCGAGGTCCTCGCGGGTCAGCTGATAAAGCCGGTTGCCCGTCGTCAGGGATGGATCGAGGCCCATGGCGGTCTGGTAGCGGCGATTGATGTTGCGCAGGGCGCGGACCCGCAGCTCGAGAAGTCCGATTTCGCCCGGAATGCTCGCGCGAAGTTCGTTGACGACGAAGAGACCGCTCAGCAGCAGGCCCAGCACGAGAAGGCCGATGGCCAGGTTTCGCGTGAGCCGAAAACGTTCGAGGTTCGCCACCAGCGGATAGCAGACGTAAGCCAACAGAGCGCCGGCCGCGATCGGCAGCAGCAAGGCCCGCAATCCCCACAGCAGGGCCGCGCCCAGAATCACTCCGGCGACGATCGCCAGAGACCCGATGACCCGACCCGGGCGGCTAAGTTTTCCGTTCACCCGTCGGAGCCTCACCCTCGTCGCCGAAGATCCTTGCCTCGATGAGGAGATGGAGCCGCAGCGCGGTCATCTGGCCGAGCCTCTGGAGGACCTTGACGGCCGACTGAGGAAATCGGTTGCCCAGGGCGATCAAGTCGGAGCTTCCGAGGGCGACGAGCGAGACCGGTCCGCGTGCGACGGCCGAGCTCCACCGAACGGTCTGGGCTCCCATGGCCGCGTCTTCCGAGAAGGAGGCCGGCCGCTCGAGGGTGGCAAGGGGGACCTCCTCACCACCGACGAGCCGGTGCCGGATCTCGACCACGCCGCTTCGCACGATGAAGAGGGCTGCGCCGGGCGTTCCCTGATCGTAAATGTGCTCGCCGTCTCGGTAGCTCCTTTCGTGGGCGGCGCGAGCGAGGCGGACCAGGTCATGGCGCCCGAAGTCCTCGAAGAGGCCGGTGCGACCGAGAAACTCGACGAGGTCGCGCTCGCGCTGCGCTTCGGTTCGGGCGACCGGCCCGAATGTCGCCTGCGCCGCGGCGGCCAGATCATCCGTGGACTTACTGCCCCGAGGATGGGGGAGAAGTATTTTCTTGAGACCGAGCAGCGATGACACGTCCTTCATTGGCGAGCCTCCGCGGACGGGCCACCCTGGTCCATCAGGTCACTCCGAACGACAGCAGCGTTTTCTTTCGCGGCGATCGCAGCCCGAGCACGGTCATCCTCGAGAAAAGCGTGCTCGGTCTCATCCCGAGCAGCTCGGCCGCGCCGCGCGGGCCGGAGACGCGGCCTCCGCTCCGCTCGAGAGCGGCGACGATGGCATCTCGTTGATGCTTGTCCATCGCCGCCCGCGACAACGAGGGAAGCGAGCCCGACGCGGACGGTGGAGATTGCATCGCCACCGCGGGCCCGAGCTCGAAGCGAAGCTGTCCATTGCGCGCGAGGATCATGGCGCGCTCGATTACGTTCTCCAGCTCGCGGATGTTGCCCGGCCAATCGCGGGCCATGAGCTGGCGCAGAGCGCTCTCGGTCAGCCGCGGCGGCTCGCGGTGCAACCGGCGCGCGGACGCCCGGATGAAGTGATCCGTTAGCAGGGGAATGTCTTCGCGGCGATCGCGCAGCGGCGGGTTCTCGATGGGGAACACGTTGAGCCGGTAGAAGAGGTCTCCACGGAAGCGTCCCCCCTCCACCTCCGCCGCGAGGTCGCGATTCGTGGCGGCGACGATTCGCACGTCGACCTTGCGTGCCCGTGTCTCGCCCACTCGCTCGAACTCCTTGTCCTGGAGGACGTGCAGGAGCTTGGGCTGCATCGCCAGCGGCATCTCGCCGATCTCGTCGAGCATCATCGTACCGCCCTGCGCCGCCCCGATCCGTCCGATCCGATCGTTCAGCGCGCCCGTGAACGCGCCCTTCACGTAACCGAACAGCTCGCTCTCGAAAAGGCTCTCGGGGATGGAACCGCAGTTCACCCTCACAAACGGGGCGTTGCGCCGGCGGCTGCGCTCGTGGATGGCGCGGGCAACCAGGTCCTTGCCGGTGCCGCTCTCGCCCGTGATCAGCACCGTCGCGTCCGTGTCCGCAACCAGCTCGATCTGCTGCAGCAGAGACTGCAGCGCCTCGCTCTCTCCGACGATCCCGGCGACCCGGATCGCGCAGGCGGTCAGCCCCGTCCGGAAACGACCCGCGACCGCCCTTCGCGTCGCCGCGATCAGGTCGTCGCAGTCGAAGGGCTTCGTGAGGAAGTCGAGGACTCCCGCCTTCATGGCGCGCACCGACGTGGGGATGTCCCCGTGCGCCGTCACGAGGATGGTCGGGGCGGCCATTCCACTTCGCGACAGTTCCTCGTAGAGATCGAGACCCGACATCCCCGGAAGGGTGAGGTCCACGATCAAGCACGCCGGCGGCTCCCGCCGCGGACGATCGAGAAAGCTCTCGGCGGAATCGAACGTTCTTACGAGGAAGCCTTCCCCCCGCAGCAGTCCTTCCATTGACTCCAGGACCAGGGAATCATCGTCGACCACGCAAACGACAGGACTGCCAGCGCTGGCGCTCATGCCTCACCTCCCTCGCTCGATCCAAACTGCACTCGCCACCTCGAACCCCAACACGGACTCCTTCGCGCCGGCAGCCTCCTCCCCGGACTCAGAGCTCCAGAGCCGCTCGGACGCTTCGCAGCAACACCTCGTCGTCGAAGGGTTTCGACAGGAAGTCCGCCGCACCCGCTCTCAGTGCCTGCGTCCGCATTCGCTCGTCGCCGTGAGCGGTGATGAAGATGATGGGAGTCCGGATCTGCTGCTCCTCGAGCCTGGCCTGCAGGTCCAGGCCCGACATACCCGCCAGACGGATATCGACGATCAGGCAGGAAGAATGGTGTTGCGTGCCCGAGCGGAGGAACTCTTCCGCGGACGCGTAGGCTCGTGCGGGGAGCCCGGCCTCTTTCAGCAGGCCTCGCAGGGCGCCTCGCATCAACTCGTCGTCGTCCACGATGGAGACGAATCTCGAATTGTGGGGCGGCATGCTCCGAGACTATGGGGCGTCGCGTTCCCGGCCCGCAATTATCCTTTGGTTTGCCGTGGCGCCGTCTCGGCCCCATCCCGTTCATCCTTCGTTGGCTGAGTTTCATTGCTGACTCATGACGGCTCGAGGCTAGCAAGCGCTTGCGCGAGAAGTTGTTCTGAAAGACCGGGTTCTGTTCTGACCTTCCGACTAAGTGCTAGCATCCGCCCGACCGAGGCGCCGATGGCCAGTGCTATGCCGACTCGAAGGCGAATTGCTTCTGACTCGGCGGGGCCTCGTCCAAGTCCGCCGGAAGCGGCGTGCGATTCGCTCATCCCTCCAGGCGTTCAGCTCGTCCGACGAGGCAAGACGACTCCATTCCTGGACGCGCGTCCGGTCTTGTCGAGCGCGGGGGTGCGCTGGCGGCACGTGGCTCTCGAGGACTACGTCGTTCCGGCGTGCGTGATCTCTCGGCACGTACACCCCCAGGTCTTCGTCCACGTCAACCTGACCGGCTCCGTCAACTACCAGGTGACGACGGGAGGCCGGACTCGACGATTTACCGCCGTTCCCGGCACTACTTTCCTCCTGCCTCAGGGCACGATCGACGAAGTGATATGGGAGGGGAAAACCCACCGCCTGGCGATGGCGATTCAGCCAGACCTGCTCACGGCGGCGATGGCCGAGACCTCAGACGGGGCCGATGTCGAGCTGACCCCGCACTGGGATCTGCTCGACTCTCGAATCCAATCGCTACTCGAAGCGATGGCGGCAGATCTTCTGGAAGGCTCTCCTGTCGGCGCTCTCTACGGGGAGACCCTGGCGAACGCTTTGGCTGTATATCTCGTGGGCCGTTACGCAGCCAAGCCCAAGACGCCGAGGGTCTTCAAGGGCGGCTTGCCCGGCCGTCGCCTCAAGAGGGTCCTGGACTACATCGGCGCCAATCTGGAGGAGGACCTCCACCTTTTCAAGCTCGCGGAGGTTGCCGGCATGAGTCCACACTATTTTTCTGAGCTCTTTCGGCGGAGCACGGGCCATCCACCCCATCGTTTCGTGCTCTGGGAGAAAATCAACCGCGCCAAAGTGCTGCTCCGGGACCCCGAGCATTCCGTTTTCGACACAGCGCTCGCGGCCGGTTTTCAAAACGCGAGCCATTTCGCCAAAACCTTTCGGCACCTCGTCGGCGTTTCACCCAGAGAGTTCCGGCGAATGGCTTGACTCCTGCGCTGGAGACGTGGGTCGCGATCGAGTGAACAACGTTGGCTGCGGGAAACAGGGGTCGAACCTGCGACATCCACGCAATTATTTTTGGGGTTGCCTTGGTGCCGCGTCGACCCGGCCGGCCATCCGGACCAGCTCAGCGAGTGAGCCCGCGCGCATCTTCCTCATGACGCGGCCGCGATGGATCTTGATCGTGATCTCTCTCGTTCCGAGCTCCGCGGCGACCTGCTTGTTGAGCATGCCGGAGACGACGAGCGCCATGACCTCGCGCTCGCGCGGCGTCAGCGTCGCGTAATGATCCCTCAGCGTCGACAACTCACGCAGTTGCTGTCGGGCAACCCGGTCGCGTTCGAGAGCCTGGCGGATCACATCGAGCAGGTGATGGTCGTCGAAAGGCTTGGTGAGGAACTCGGCCGCGCCGGACTTCATCGCCCTCACGGTCGTCGGAATGTCGCCGTGCGCCGTGACGAAGATGATCGGCATCGCGTTGCCGGATGCGGCCAGCTCGCGCTGGACGTCGAGACCGCCCATACCAGGGAGC
>JBKOZO010000067.1:0-4098 GCA_046725935.1 Acidobacteriota bacterium
CACCGCGCCGGGGTCTCCCTGAGTGAAGGGGAGCAGACTCGTGGCGGAACGTCGGAGGCTCTCGCCCGGCGAGACGGATTTCGGCAGGCCCGCGTAGTACTCCTTGCGGATCGCGTGCTCCCAGGTCTGCGGCAGGATCTCCGCGAGCGGGAGAAGCTGTACGGCCGTCAAGCCCAGGGCCAGCACGCCGGCGGCCGCGGACAGGCCAATCGCGCGCAGCCGCTGTCCCCGTCCGGACTGAGCCAGGGCGAAGAGGAAATACACGCCTCCGCCCGCGACCGAGAAGAGCAGCGACTCGGGGTGGCCGGCCACCACGATGAGAACGAGAGCCGCGGCGGTCAGCCCCATGGATCGGGCGCCGGGAGAGCGCGCGAGCCGGTCGAGGCCCAGCAGAAGAAATGGAAAGGGGCCGAGCGCATTGGACACCGGGTAGCCCAGCCAGAAGACCAGGAAGTCGGAAAATCCCCAGCCGATTGCGCCTCCGAGCGCCGCGGTGTCGCGGCATCCGAGCGCGCGAAAGAAGAGATAGCCCGCGAGAATCGCGAAAAAGAGCCGAAGGCTCATCTGGAGCGTCCAGCCCTGCCCGAGGGGCAGGAGGAAGCTCGCCCAGGTCGAGGGGTGGAGCGCTCCCGACTGCTGCACGGCGAGCAGGGGCTCTCCTCCGAGGATGAAGGGGTTCCAGAGGGGAAAGCGTCCGTTCTTGATGGAGTAGCGGACCGCTTTCTGCCACGGAATCATGGACGCGACGACGTCGGAGAGCAGCGGGCTCTTGACCGTGGTCATGCCGGCGGTCTCGCGGATCGACATGAAGGGCTCGCCGAGATAGAGGATGTCGAGAGGCGCGTAGACGCCGCCGGTCACCGTCGCCTTTCCCGTCAAGAGCAGGGGCGCGAGAGCGATCAGGATCGCGACGCGCGGTCGGACGTCGCGGATCCAGCGGCGAACGAGCCAGAGGCACAGGACCGCCGCCGCCGCATAGATCAGCAGGGATCCCGCGACGATTCCGGCTTTCGTCACCATGTCGGGCGAGTCATTGAACTATATGTATATCAATTACTTACGGAGGACATATCGAGACGCGCCGGGTGGTTGCTAGCACTCGTCTCGGATGAGTGCTAATATCCGCCTCCGCCCCGACACCCGAAAACCGGGGCACCAAAACGGTTCGTCAACTCTAGAGGAGGAGTTTCATGAAGATTCGGCCACTTTACGACCGCATCCTGGTCAAGCGACTCGAGACTGGAGAGATGAAGAAGGGCGGCATCATCATCCCGGATACCGCCAAGGAAAAGCCGATGGAAGCGGAGGTCGTCGCCGTCGGCAAGGGCAAGGTGAACGAGGAAGGCAAGCAGTTTCCCCTCGACGTCAAAAAGGGCGACCGCATCCTCATCGGCAAGTACGCCGGCACCGAAATCAAGATCGACGAAGAAGAGCACCTGATCCTGCGCGAGGACGAAGTGCTCGCGGTCGTCGAGAAGTAAGGAGCACGCAACATGGCAGCGAAAACGATCATTTACGGTGAGGAGGCGCGGCAGCGCGTCCTCCACGGAGTCAACAAACTGGCCGACGCCGTCAAGGTGACGCTGGGCCCCAAGGGCCGCAACGTCGTCATCGAGAAGAAGTTCGGCTCCCCGACGGTCACGAAGGACGGTGTGACGGTCGCCAAGGAGATCGAGCTCCAGGATTCGCTGGAGAACATGGGCGCCCAGATGGTCCGCGAGGTCGCTTCGAAGACCTCGGACGTCGCCGGCGACGGAACCACCACCGCGACGGTGCTCGCGCAGGCCATCTACCGCGAGGGCATCAAGAACGTCACAGCGGGCGCCAACCCAATGGAGTTGAAGCGCGGCATCGACGCGGCCGTCAAGTCGGCGGTCGAGTCGCTGGACAAGCTCTCCAAGCCGGTCGAGGGCAAGGACATCGCCCACGTCGGAACGATCTCCGCCAACAACGACTCGGAGATCGGCAAGATCATCGCCGAGGCGATGGACAAGGTCGGCAAGGACGGCGTGATCACGGTCGAGGAGGCCAAGGGCCTGGAGACGACCCTCGAGGTCGTCGAGGGCATGCAGTTCGACCGCGGCTACCTCTCCCCGTACTTCATCACCGACGCGGAGCGCATGGAGTGCGTCCTGGAGAATGCCAAGGTCCTCCTCTACGAGAAGAAGATCTCCAACATGAAGGACCTCCTTCCGATCCTCGAGCAGATCGCCAAGCAGGGCAAGCCCTTGCTGATCATCGCCGAGGAGATCGAGGGTGAGGCCCTCGCCACGCTCGTCGTCAACAAGCTGCGCGGCACCCTGCAGGTCTGCGCCGTGAAGGCCCCCGGCTTCGGCGACCGCCGCAAGGCGATGCTGGAAGACATCGGCATCCTGACGGGCGGCAAGCTCATCTCCGAGGACCTCGGGATCAAGCTCGAGAACGTCAAGTGGGAGGATCTCGGCGACGCCAAGAAGGTCACCGTCGACAAGGACAACACCACGGTCGTGGTCGACGACCGCTCCAAGAAGAAGCAGGAGGCCGTTCAGGGCCGTGTGAAGCAGATCCGGACACAGATCGAGGACACGACCTCGGACTACGATCGCGAGAAACTGCAGGAGCGGCTGGCCAAGCTCGTCGGCGGTGTCGCCCTGATCAAGGTTGGCGCCGCGACGGAGACCGAAATGAAGGAGAAGAAGGCCCGGGTCGAGGATGCGATGCACGCAACCAAGGCGGCGGTCGAGGAGGGGATCGTCCCCGGCGGCGGCGTGGCGCTGCTGCGCGCGATCGATTCCGTCGAGAAGCGGGCCAAGGAGCTCTCGGGCGACGAGCAGATCGGAGCGCGGATCGTGATCCGCGCGCTCGAGGAGCCGACGCGACAGATCGTGCAGAACGCCGGTGCCGAGGGCTCGGTGGTCATCAACGACCTCAAGGCCAAGGGCGGCAACTACGGGTTCAACGCCAACTCCGAGAAGGTCGAGGACATGCTGAAGGCGGGCATCATCGACCCGACGAAGGTCACCAAGAACGCGCTGCAGAACGCGGCGTCGGTGGCCGGCCTGATGCTCACGACCGAGGCTCTCGTCTCCGAGATCAAGGAGAAGGAGAAGCCGGCGGGCGGCGCCGGAATGCCCGGCGGCATGGGCGGCATGTACTGAGTTTCGGATCCCCGGAATTTTAGGGCCCCGGCGAAAGCCGGGGCCTTTCTTTTACTGGATTCCGGCGAGCGTGTTGCAGACGTTCGGGCCGCCGGACTGGAGCCCTCGCCGCAGCCATTCGACGCGCTGCTGCGAGGAGCCGTGCGTCCAGGACTCGGGAGCGACGTAGCCGCGGGACATCCGCTGCAGCCGGTCGTCGCCGATCGCCGCCGCGGCCCGCAGTCCCTCTTCCGCATCGCCCGGCTCGACTAAGCCGCGCTGCGCGCCGTGGTGGCCCCAGACACCCGCCAGGCAGTCGGCCTGCAGCTCGAGGCGCACCGAGAGCTGGTTGCCGTCGGCCTCGGAGACGCGCTCGCGCAGAGCGCGCACCTTGCCCTCGATCCCGAGGAGGTTCTGCACGTGGTGGCCGATCTCGTGCGCGATGACGTAGGCCTGCGCGAAGTCCCCCGGCGCGCCGAGCCGCCGGAGCTCTTCGAAGAAGGAGAGGTCGAGGTAGACGGTGGAGTCCATCGGACAGTAGAAGGGCCCCGTGGCCGCCGAGCCGAAGCCGCAGCCCGTCTGCGTCGCGCCGGTGAAGAGCACGAGGCGCGCCTTCTGGTAGGTCCGGCCCTCGGAGCGGAAGATCTCGGACCACGTGTCTTCGGTGTCCGCGAGGACGACCGCGACGAACTTCCGTCCGGGGTCCTCCTGGGAAGGCGACTGCCCCTGCGGGCCCGGAGGCGGAGCCGACGTGGTCGTGCTCGAGCCCGTGGAGTCCGTAAGCAGCTGCAGGATCCGAAGCGGATTCGTGCCCGTGAGCCAGCCGATCAGCACGGCCACGATCACGGTACCGCAGCCCACGACGCCGACGCGGCCGCCCGGCATACCCCTTCGATCCTCGATCTGATCGCTCTCGCGCCGTCCGAGCCAGTCCATGGCGCTCCTTATACACCGCAGTCTGGAAGCGTCCGTATACTGGCCC
>JBKOZO010000068.1:0-18203 GCA_046725935.1 Acidobacteriota bacterium
GCCTACGAGCGAATCGCCCGGGTCCAGGGAGGAATGTACGAGTCGCACCTCGGCGAGACGGAGGGAGCGCGGACGAGCCTGGAGCGTGCGATCGCGATCCGGCGGGGCCTGCTGGCCCGAGGCCGTTCGTCCCTGCAGGATCGAATCGCCCTCGCCGAAGCCGAGCTGCAGCTCTGCCAGGTCCTAGTCGTGACCGGCGACGGAGACCGGGCGCTGGCCGCGGCGCGCAGCGCGACCGACATGCTCGCCGGGGCCTCCGCCGAATCTCCGGGCGATGCAATGCTCCACGCGCGCGCGGCCCGCGCGCGCCGATACCTCGGAACGGCCTTCGGCGCGGCGGGCGAGCGCGACCAGGCCCTGCGAGAGCTGCGCACCGCGCGGGACGCCTTCGCCGGGCTCGCGGCGGCGTCGCCGGCGGAGGCGTCGTTCCGGCGCGAGCTCGGCGTCACGCACCAGCACATCGTCTATGCGCTCTCCGGCACTTCGGAGCGTGCTGAAGCGGAGGCGAGCTACGCGGAGGCGTGCCGACTCCTCGAGGCGCTCGACGCGGAGCGGCCGGATCTCTTCGGCCTCCGGCGAGAGCTCGCGTACACGCACATCAGCATGGGGACCTTCTGCGAGTGGAGCGGGGACGCCGCGGGAGCCTACGTCTACTATTCGCGGGCCCTGCCTCTCTTAGAGACCCTGGTCCGGCAGGATCCGAAGAACGCGGACGCCCGGCTTCTGCTGGCGGAGGGCTGCAACAGTGTGGGCTACGCCATGGTCCAGAGCGGCGCGTCCGGCGATCCGCTCGTGCAGCTCCGGCGGTCGGAGAAGCTTTTCGACGGTCTCATCGCCGAGGACCCGGCCAACACGCAGGCGCGGCTGGGCCGCGCGCGGCTATACGAGAGCTTCGGCGCCGCGGACGATGCGCTCGCGGCGCGAGCCGTGGCCGACCGGTCCGCGGCGCTCACCCGCGAGGCGGCGCAGTGGTACGCGAAGAGCGAGGCGGACTACGTCGCGCTGCGCGGCCGCGGCGCGCTCGGGGCCCGAGGAGAGAAGGAGCTCGCGGAGGTCCGCAAGAAGATCGGCCGCTAGAGCGCCTCCCTCCTTCTGCCCCCGTGTCGGGGGGAGAGGGGGAAGGGAGAGCTACTGCAGGTGGAACGTCTTCGTCAAAAACACGGCCATCTGCCCGCGCGTGTTGTCGGAACCCGGACAGTAGTTGCCGCCGCCGCAGCCTCCGGTGATCTGCTCCGCGGCGAGCTGCTCGATCCAGTCCGCGAACTGGGACGGACAGGGGACGTCCCCGAATATCCCTGTGCAGGGGGTCGGCACGTAGGAGGAGCCGTGCTCGCCCTTGAGCAGGAACACGGCCATCTGGTCGCGCCGCACGGGGTTGGTCGGGCAGAAGTTGCCGTTCCCGCAGCCTCCGGTGATGCCCTCGGCCGCCATGGCCTCGATCCAATTGGCGAAGGTGGAGGGACAGGGGACGTCGGCGAAGGCGCCCGCGCAGGGAGGAGGCGTGTAGCAGAGCCCGTGCTTGGCTTTCAGGATGAAGACGGCCATCTGCTGCCGCAACGTCGACTGGTCCACGCCGTAGAGCCCTCCGCCGATTCCGACCGTGATGCCGTCGGCGACCAGCGTCGTCACGAATGAGTGGAACTGATGGGAGGCCGGTACGTCGGTGAAGTCGGCCACCCAGCCCTTCACGAGAACGCCCGTCGTTCCGTCCGGAGTTACGACGACGACGTCATTCACGGTTCCGGCCGCGAGAGCCGGCGTCGTCGCGTCGAGGGTGTGGTCGTCGACGAACGTCACGGTCGCGGCGACGCCGCCGATCGTCATCGTCGTGGGATCGGTGAAGTCCGTTCCGGCTGCCGCAATCGGAGTTCCGCCCGAAGCGGGCCCCGACGTCGGCGTGACCGAGAAGAGGATGCGCTGCGAGAGCTCGGACGTGTTTCCGGAGGGGTCGGTCGCCGTCGCGGCGATCCGAGCCCCGGCGCTCGTCGGAACCGGAAGCGTGACGTCGATGTCGGCGTGCCCCGAGGCGTCGGTCGTCACCGGCGAGGTTCCGAGCCATGAGCCCGCCTGCAGGAACTCGCGCGGGAAGTTGGAGCACACCGTGTTGGCATAGAAGTCCAGATCGAACGTGGTCGACGGGGTGCTGTCGAGCTTGCCGGTGACGTGCGTGGTGGCGCCGTTGGTTACCGATCGGATGATCGGAAAGTTTTGCAGGTCGTTGCCCCCGGTGTCGGCGTCGAGCGGATCGTTGGGTGAAACGCCGCCGGTGCCGTCGCCCGGCTGCCTGAGGTCGATGCCGAGCCGCGCGTTGCCGAAGAGAATGTTGCCGCGAATGGCGTTGCCCGTGAATGGGCCGTCGGCGACCTCGACGCCGCTGCCGGTGTCCGTGCCGTTGTCGGCGATCACGTTGCCCTCACCCGCCGCGATGCCTCCCACGACGTTGTTCGTGCCCGTGATGGCGATGCCGTCCAGCGAGTTGCCGAGAGGGATGTCGCCCGAGGGGTCGGCTCCGATGACGTTACCCTGGACGATGGTGCCGGCCGGATTGGCGAACAGGTCGAGACCGTGGCCCACGTTCGCGGAGATGACATTGCCTGGGGGAGAGCCGGCCGGCGTCGCGGGCCCGCCGATCAGGACTCCGGTGGCGCCATTGACGTTGACGCCCTCGTTCTGATTCGGCAGTGCGATCGTTCCCGTGACGTCGGTGCCGATGTAGTTGCTCTGCAGCACGTGTGCCGACCCATCGAATTGGACTCCGCGGTTGTTGCCCGAGATCACGTTGCGCGCAGCCGCCGTAGGCCCTCCCACCGTGTTGCCCGAGCCGTTGACGGAAACGCCGCGGTCGCCGTTTCCCAGCGCGGCAGCCCCCGTCGCGTCGACACCGATGAAGTTGCCCTCGACGTGATTGCCGGAGAACGCGACGCTCACCCCCGGACCGGTGTTTCCCGAGATCACGTTGCGCGCGGCCGGCGTCGTGCCGCCGATCGTGTTGTTGGATCCGGTTCCCCCGAACAGGGCGAACACGCCTCCGTTGCCGTTGGGCAGGGCCGAGATCCCAGTCGGGTCCGTGCCGACGAAGTTCCCCTCGACGACGTTCCCGTCGGAATGGAGCTCGATGCCCGTGCTGCCGAACCGGTTCACGACGAGGCCGCGGACCGTGCTCCCGCCTGCCCCCGCTTCGAGGACCAGCCCCTTGGAGTTGCCGGCCGCCGAGCCGTCGAGCTCGATCAGGAGCACGGCGTCCTCGCCTCCGGGCAGCGTGTTCGCCGAGGCGCCGGGCTGCATGTATCCGTCGATGACGACCGGGTCGGTGATCGTCGGGAGCGCCGACGCGGGCGACATGGTGTGCACGCCCCCTCCCGGAATCGCGAAGGCGATCGTGTCGAGGCCGGCGCTCCCGTTGGCGTCCAAGATTGCCTGGCGCAGTGATCCGGCGCCGGAGTCGGCGGCATTCACGACGGTGAACGTGGCCGCACCGAGCGCGGCGGGAAGCACAAAAATCAGGATCGCGAGCCCCTTCCTGCGCATGCACACTCCTCCTCGAGAGCCGGGTCTACGGGAAATCGAACGTGTTGTTCAGGAAGGCTGCCATCTGGTCGCGGCGAACCGGGTTGAGCGGACAGTAATTGCCGCTGCCGCAGCCTCCCGTGATGTTCTCGGCGGCGAGCTGTTCAATCCAGTCGGCGAAGAGGCTCGGGCAGGGCACGTCCAGGAAGATCCCCGCGCAGGCGGGGGGCACGTACGTCGAGCCGTGCTCGGTTTTGAGGAGAAACGCCGACATCTGCTGGCGGGTCACCGCGTTGTTGGGACAGTAGTTGCCGCCGCCGCAGCCGCCGGTGATGCCTGCAGCCGCGAGGGCCTCGATCCAGTCGGCGAAAAGCGAGGGGCACGGCACGTCGGGAAAGGTCCCGGTGCAGCTCGGCGGCACGTAGCAGAGGCCGTTTTTCGACTTCAACAGAAACACAGCCATCTGGGCCCGCGTGACGGAGTTCGCGGGACAGTAAAGCCCCGGAGCGCAACCGGCCGTGATGCCGTTGGCGACGAGCTTGACGATGTGGAAGTGGAATTGATTGCCGCTTTCGGGCACGTCGGTGAAGTCCGAGACCCAGCCGTTTCGGAGCGTACCCGCGATGCCGCTGGGGTTGGTGACCGTGACGTCGTTGACGGTTCCGGGCGAAAGTGGCGGCGTGATGGCCGTGATGGTCGACGAGTTGACGACGTCGACGCCCGTCGCGGGCACGCCGCCGACAGTCACGGTCGCGTTCTCTTCGAAGAGCATGCCTTTGATCGTAAAGCCCGTGCCTCCTTCTGGCGGCCCGGAGGTCGGGAAGTTGATCGAGAAGACGATGCGCTGCGAGAACTCCGACGTGTTCCCGTCGGGATCGGTGGCGGTGGCCGTGATGCGCGCGCCCGGCTCGACGTTTACCGGCAGCGTGATGTCGAACGACGCGTCGCCCGATCCATTCGTGGTGACCTGTTTCGATCCGATGTATTCCTGGCCCTCGACGAACTCCTGGGGCCGGTTCGCGCAGGCGGGGTTGGAATAGAAGTCGAGGTCGAAAGTCGTCGAGGCGGTACTGTTCAAGATGCCCGTGATGTGCGTTCCGGCGCCCTGCGGGGTGGCCGGCCCGGCGGACAGCAGGATCGGATAGTTCTGGAATCCGTTGGCGCCGCTGTCGCCGTCGCCCGGGTCGTTGACGAGAACATCGTAGGGGCCGAGGTCGATTCCGAGCCCCATCCCGCTGGCGGACCGGTTCTCGTAGATTCTGTTTCCGCGGATCGTCACGCGCTGGCCGCTGACCAGCACGCCGGCGCCGGCGATCGAGCCGTTGAAGGCGATCGTGTTGGCCTCGCCGGCGCCGAGCCCGCCGATGACGTGGTCGCCGCCGAACGCGCTGAGGCCCGTCGTGTCGTTTCCGAGGTCCAGGGTTCCCGTCACGTCCGTTCCCAGGAAATTGCCCTGCACGACGTGGTTGGTTCCCCCGAGGCTGATTCCAGGCGTGGAGCCGGCGACGACGTTTCCGTCGCCCGCGGAGGTCCCTCCGATCGTGTAGCCGTTCCCGATCGTCGAAATGCCTTCTTCACTGAAGCCGAACTTGACGGTACCCGTGGCGTCCGCGCCGATGAAGTTCCCCCGGACCGTGTGCCCTGAGCCGAAGAGAGCGATCCCGTTGGCCAGGCCGCCGAGGGCGTTGCCGGAGATGACCGCGTCGGTGCCTCCGCTGAGCAATATGGCCGTCGAAGTGATCGAGCCGCAGACGGGTGCCAGGATGGCGTCGCCGGCAGCCCTCAGGCCGATGAGGTTGCCTGCGATCGTGTGTCCGGCCGGCGAGCCGAGGTTGACGATGTGAACGCCGGTCTCGCATCCATTGATGAGGTTGCGCGCCGCGGGCGTCGCGCCGCCCACGATGGCGCCCGACTGGCCGGAGATCTCGACCTGCTCGTTCGGGTCCTGGTCGATGCGTGCCGTTCCGGCTATGTTCGTCCCGAGAAAGCAGCCCTCGATCTTGTTGCCCGTGAAAGCACCGCTCTCGAGGGCGATGCCGACTTCGCAGCCGTGAATCGCGAGGCCTTTGATCGTCGTGCTGCTGGCCGAGACCGAAAGGCAGGCGCCCGTGGTGGCGGCACCGTCGATCTCAATCCGCAGCACCGTATTGAGACCCTGGCCGATGGGATGGGTGTTCGCCGAGGATCCCGACTGCGTGTACCCGTCGATCGTCACCGGGCTGGTGATCGCCGGCAGTCCGGTCGCGAGCGTGATCGTATGGACGCCGCTTCCGGTGATGTTGAAGGCGATCGTGTCGGCTCCACCACTGCCGTTGGCGTCGAGGATGGCCTGGCGCAGGGATCCGGCGCCGGAGTCGTTGGTGGTCGTGACGGTGAACGTGGCGGCGTGCGCCGAGACCGCCAGGGAGAGGATTAGTGCGCCAAGCAGCCGTTTCATGGTTCCTTCTGTCGACGACGGAAAGGCAGGGCGAGGAAAGGCCGAGCCGGCGAGCGGCGCGAGATCGGGTCGATTTGCGCCGAGAGAGGCTTCCGCATCGAGGCCTCCCGTGAGGCGGACGATTATATGGCGCGCGGCGCCCCCAGGACGCGCGTGCCGTCTAGCCGGGAAAGGTGAAACCGGCCTCAGGGAAACTGGACCCGACCACCGGAGGCAGACCCTCGGCAGTAGGGAACGCCGTGCGGAGCACGGCGGTAACTCGAATGTCTCTTGATCGCCGGGAGGGTCACGGGAACTGGAAGGTGTTAAACAGGAACGCGGCCATCTGGTCGCGGCGAACGGCCTGGAGCGGGCAGTAGTTGCCGCCGCCGCAGCCGCCCGTGATCGACTCGGCGGCGAGCTGCTCGATCCAGTCGGCGAACTGGGAGGGGCAGGGCACGTCCAGGAAGTCGCCGTTGCAGACCGGCGGTACGTAAGTCGAGCCGTGCTTGGCCTTCAGCAGAAAGACGGCCATCTGCTGGCGGGTGACGGGATTGGTCGGGCAGTAGTTTCCGCCCCCGCAGCCGCCCGTGATCCCGGACGCGGCCAGGGCTTCGATCCACGGGGCGAAGTTGCTCGAGCAGGGAACGTCCGGAAACTGGCCCGTGCACGGGGGAGGCACGTAGCAGAGACCGTTCTTCGACTTCATCAGGAACACGGCCATCTGCTGCCGGGTCACGGAATCGAGCGGGCAATAGTTGCCGCTGCCGCAGCCGACGGTGATCTGGTTGGCCACGAGCTTCGTGATGTAGAAATAAAACTGCTGCGAGTTCGGCACGTCTCCGAAGTCGGCGATCCACCCGTTGCGCAGCGTGCCCGCAGTCCCGCTCGGGTTGCTGACCGTCACGTCGTTGAGTGATCCTGCCGGCCGCGCGGGCATGTCGGCGTGGATGGTGGTGTCGTTGTTGACCACGACGTTGGCCGCCGGTACGCCTCCGACGGTCACCGTGGCGCCGTTCTCGAACAGCATGCCGGTCATCGCGACGTTCGTGCCGCCCGCCGGCGGTCCGGAGCCGGGCGACGTGGAGAAGAGGAGGCGCTGCGAGAACTCGGACGTGTTTCCGTTCGGGTCCGTCGCGGTCGCCGTCACGATCTGGCCGGGCTGCAGGACGCCGGGGACGTCGTGGTTGAACGTCGCGTTGCCGGAGCCGTCCGTGGTGACCTGAAACGAGTCCAGGTAGAACTCGCCCTGCACGTATGCCTGTGGAAACCGTAGGCATGCGGCAGTCGCGAAGACGTCGATGTCGAAGATCGTCGAGGCGGTGCTGTTCAGGACTCCCTGGATGTTGGTCGTCGAGGCGCCCGGGGTGACGGTCTTGATGATCGGGTAGTTCTGGAGGCCGTTGGGACCCGTGTCCGCGTCGCCCAGATCGTTGGGCGTCACACCGGCGGAGAAGTTCGCGTAGAGGTCGATGCCGAGCGGCGTGTTGTCGAAGATCCGATTCGCGCGGATGTTCGCCATCTGGTATCCGCCGTTGGCGATGCCGCCATATGGCGGGCCGTTGTGGGCGATCACGTTGCCTTCGCCGGCGGCGGTGCCGCCGATCGTCCAGTTGTTGCCGCCGACCGCCATCGCGCCGCCGTGGTTACCCAGGTTGAGCGTCGCGGTTTCGTCGGTGCCGATGAAGTTGCCCTGGATGACCGCGCCGGAACCGCCCTCGCTGATGATCGCTTGGTTGACGCTCGCCGCGATGACGTTGCCCTTGATGACGCAGTTCTGGTCGGGGAGCGAGATTCCGACGTTGTTGCCGAGCGGTAGCGTTCCAGTGACATCGGTTCCGATGTAGTTGCCCTGGATGGTGGCCTGCGCGCTCGTGCCGCCGACCGTGTAGCCGACGCCGATGCCGGCTCCTACGGCGGAGACCGTTCCTCCCGAGATGACGTTGCGTTCGGCGGCCGTCGGACCTCCGATCTGCTGATTCGTCCCGACGCGGATGTACACGAGGGCGTAGTTGAACGATCCCTGGATGGCGGCGGTCCCTGCGGCGTTGGTACCGATCAGGTTGCCTTTGACGACGGTGTTGTTGCCGCCGGAATCTCCGACGAGGACCTGCGCGCTGTCGTTTCCCGAGATGAGGTTGCGGTCGGCTGGAGGCGTGCCTCCGACGACCACGCCGCTCGCGGCCTCAATCTCGACGCCGGCGTTCTGCGCGCCCGGTCGGGACGCCCCAGTGGGATCCGTGCCGAGGAAATTGCCCGCGATCACCGATCCGTTGCCGCCTGTGGTCGAGATCAGGATCCCGGCGCTCGGACAACGGTTGATGGCGAGGCCGCGGATCGTCACGACCGCGGTCGCGCTCAACCCGTTGCCGCCGAAGCCGATGTTCTGGCCGTTGATCTCGATGAGGACGACGGCGTTTGTTCCCTGGCTGGGAGGATGGCTGTTCGCGGAGGCTCCCGGCTGCGTGTAGCCGTTGATCGTGACGGCATCCGTGATCGTCGGCAGGGGAGTCGCGGGCGTGATCGTCTGGACCCCGCTTCCGACGATGTTGAACGCAACCGTGTCGGGGCCTCCGTTGGCGTTGGCGTCGAGGATCGCCTGTCGCAGCGATCCGGCGCCCGAGTCCGCGGTCGTCGTCACCGTGTACGTGTTGCCGAGGGCGATTCCGGCGGCCAGGATCGATCCCAACGCGAGAGCGGCGACGCGCATCCTTCCCTCCTATGGCTCTATGGCAGCTGGAACGTATTGAAAATGAACGCGGCCATTTGATCACGACGGACGGCCTGCGTGGGACAGTAGTTTCCGTTGCCGCAGCCGCCGGTGATGCCTTCCGTGGCCAGCTGCTCGATCCAGTCGGCGAACTGGGACGGGCAGGGCACGTCCAGGAAGTCGCCGCTGCAGACGGGCGGAACGTAGCTCGACCCGTGCTTGGCCTTCAGCAGAAAGACCGCCATCTGCTGGCGCGTCACGGGGTTGGTCGGACAGTAGTTTCCGCCGCCGCAGCCGCCAGTGATGCCCGCCGCGGCGAGGGCCTCGATCCACGGGGCGAAGTTGCTCGAGCAGGGCACGTCGGGAAAGACGCCCGAGCACGGCGGCGGCACGTAGCAGAGACCGTTCTTCGACTTCAGCAGAAAGACCGCCATCTGCTGCCGGGTGACCGAGTCGAGCGGGCAGTAGTTGCCGCCGCCGCATCCCACCGTGATCTGGTTCGCCACGAGCTTGCCGACGTAGTAATAGAACTGCTGGCTGTTGGGCACGTCGGTGAAGTCGGCGACCCAGCCGTTGACCAGCGTGCCGCCGGTCCCGTTGGGATTGGTGACGACGACGTTGTTGAGTGAGCCGGCCGGGCGCGCGGGCATCTTCGCCGTGATCTGCGTCGGGCCCGTGACGTTGATGTTGGTGGCCGGCGAGCCTCCCACACTGACGGTCGCGTTGCCGTCGAAGGACATGCCGTTGATCGTCACGTTCGTGCCGCCGGCGGCCGGTCCCGAAGCGGGAGACATCGAGAAAATCAGCCGCTGCGAGAACTCCGACGTGTTTCCCGACGGGTCCGTGGCCGTGGCGGTGATGCGGGCGCCCGGCTCGACGGTCACCGGCAGAACGACGTCGAAGCTGGCGTTGCCCGAGCCGTCGGTCGTGACCTGGATCGAGTCGAGGTAGTCCTGTCCCTCGAGGTACTCCTGGGGCCGATTCGCGCAGGCCGGGTTGGAGTAGAAGTCTACGACGTAGGTCGTCGCTGCGGCGCTGTTGAGGATGCCGACGACGTGCGTGCCGGAGCCCCGCGGCGCGGCTGGCCCCGCCGAGATGAGAATCGGATAGTTCTGCAACCCGTTGGGACCGGTATCCGCGTCGCCCGGGTCGTTGGGGGTGACGCCGCCGTTGCCGCCGACCGGCAGGTCGATCCCGAGCCCGTTGTTCGAATAGATCTGGTTGCCGCGAACTCGAACATTTTGTCCGCTGATCCCGATGCCCCCGCTACCGAAAACGGATCCGTTGAACGCGACGGTATTTCCTTCGCCCGGGTTGACCCCGCCAATCGTCATGTCGTTGCCCACCGCATTGATGCCGATGCGATTGCTTCCGAGATCGATCGTGCCCGTCGGATCCGTGCCGATGAAGTTCCCGTAGACGACATGGCCCGAGCCGTTCAGCAGCAGGCCCTCGTAGAAGTTCGCAGCGTCGATCAGGTTTCCCTGGCCGGGGAGGCTGCCGCCGATCGTGTGGTTGGTGCCCGCGACCGAGAAGGCATGCTCGTAGATCTCGAACCTCTTCGTGCCGGTGACGTTCGTCCCGACGTAGTTGCCCCGGAAGGTGTGTCCCGTCCCGTTGACGCTGAAGCCGTTGCTGCCTCCTGCGATGACGTTGTTCCGAGCCGAATTCCCCGTTCCGTTGACATTGATGGCGAACGTCGTTCCCAGGCATGCGGGCGCGATCAACGTGTCGCCGTCCGGGGCGAGACCGAGCAAGTTTCCTTCGAGGATGTGACCGGATCCGGCTCCGGCGAGAGTGATTCCGGACTGGCAGACCGAGATGAGATTGCGCGCGGCAGGGGAGGAGCCGCCGATCGACGCGTTCGATTCTCCGGTCACCATCACCTGCGTGCTGAACCCTCCGTCGATGCGCTGGGTTCCCGTGACGTCGGTACCGACGAAACATCCTTCGATCCGGTTGTTCGAAAAGGCTCCGTTGTTGAAGACGATTCCGCCGTTGTGGACGTTCAAGCCGCGGATCGTCGTGTCGCTCGCCGAAACGCCCAGAGCCCCGACCAGTTCGATCGTCAGCACTGTGTTCAGGCCCTGGCCCACCGGCAGCGTGTTCGGAGAGGAGCCCGGCTGAGTGTAGCCGTCGATCGTCACCGCGTCCGTGATGACCGGCAAAGCCGTGGCCGGCGTGATCGTCTGTACTCCGGAGCCCGTGATGTTGAACGCGATCGTGTCCGGGCCGCCGTTGGCGTTGGCGTCCAGGATCGCCTGGCGCAGCGTCCCCGCGCCACTGTCGGCCGTCGAGGTAACCGTGTAGGTATTGGCCAGTGCCAGACCCGAGACCGCGAGGGCACACATGGCCGCAACGAAACTTTTCTTCACGTCATCCTCCTGGGCAATTTCGCCGGATCTCAGGGCAGGGTGAAGGCCTTTACGAGGAACGCGGCCATTTGTCCGCGCGTGACGGTGTTCTGGGGACAGTAATTGCCGCCGCCGCAACCTCCGGTGATGCCCTCGGCCGCCAGCTGCTCGATCCAGTCGGCGAACGGAGAAGGGCACGGCACGTCGGTGAAGTCCCCCTCGCAGGGAGGAGGGACGTAGGCCGGGCCGTGCTCGGCCTTCAGCACGAACACGGCCATCTGGTCGCGGCGTACGGGATTCGTCGGACAGTAATTGCCGCCGCCGCAGCCGCCGGTGATCCCCTCGGCCGCGAGCCGCTCGATCCAGGGTGCGAAGTTCGACGAGCAGGGCACATCGGGGAAGACGCCCGTGCACGGCGGCGGCGTGTAGCAGGCGCCGTGCTCCGATTTCAGCAGGAAGACGGCCATCTGCTGCCGCAGTGTCGACTGCCCCACGCCGTAGAAGCCGTTTCCGATCCCCGCCGTGATGCCGTTGCCGACGAGCCGCATGACGTAGAGGTAGAACTGATCGTTGGGGGAAACGTCGTCGAAGAAGGCGAGGAATCCGTGCGGGATGGTTCCCGACTGGCCGCCGCCGGGATTCGAAACGACGATGTCGTTGACCGAGCCCGCGGTCAGGTGCGGCGTGGTCGCCGTCAGCGTGTGCTCGTCCGTGACGTTGACATTGGTCGCGGCGAGTCCTCCGACCGTGACCGTGGCGCCGTCTTCGAAGGCGAGCCCGGTCACGGTGATGTTCGTCGCGTTCTTGGAGCCGTACGGCGGCGTACTCACCACGGCGAACCGGGGCGAGAACTCGGAGGTGTTTCCGGCCGGGTCGGTCGCGGTCGCCGTGACGAGCGATCCGTTGTCGAGCGCGACGTCGAGGACGGCGCTGAAGGTCGCCTCGCCGGATCCGTCTGTCGTGACCTGTTTCGTGCCCAGGTAGGTCCTCCCCTCGGTCAGGTCCTGGGGCCGGCGCGCGCAGACAGGGTTACCGTAGAAGTCGACGTCGAAGATCGTCGAGGGCGCGCTGCTCAGGGTGCCGTTCACCGTCGTCGTCGACGCGCCGTAGGTCACCGACGAGATCAACGGATAATTCTGGAATCCGTTCGGCCCGGTGTCGGCGTCCCCCGCATCGTTGAACGTGCATCCGTTCGTACTGTTGATGAAGAGGTCGATGCCCAGGCCGGTGGTCGGGTTGGCCCCCGGATTGTCGAAGATCGAGTTGCCGCGGATCGTTGCGGTCCCCGTGTTTTCGACGCCGACGGCGGCGAGGCCGCAGTTGGAGATGACGTTGCCTTCTCCGGGATTGATGCCGCCGATCGTGACGCCGCCCGTCACCTGGTAGGCGCGGATCCCGTAGGCCGGAATGTAAAGGCGAGCCGTACCCGTTTCGTCGGTGCCGATGAAATTGCCCTGGATGACGTTCCCCGACCCCGACTGGACGTGGACGGCCGACAGGTTCTCCGATCCCGCGATGCGATTGCCGGCTCCCGGCGAGGAACCGCCAAGGACGTTGTCGTTGTCCATGAGCCGGACGCACTCGTTGAAGCAGCTGAGCTCGATGGTGCCGGTCACGTCCGTGCCGATGTAGTTCCCCTGGATGAAGTTTCCGGTCGCGCCGGTCGGCGGCGTTCCGCTGCCGACATTGATCCCACCATTGATGACGTTGCGGGCGTCGGGAGACGTTCCGCCGATCACGGTGTTCGACCCGCCGAGGATGTCGAGTCCCTTGCCCCCGTCGATGAGGTCGAGCTTCCCCGAGATGTCGGTGCCGATCAGGTTCCCGGCGACGAGGCCGTTCACGAAGCCGGGAGGGCCAGCCGCAAGCAGGACACCGGCTCCGTTGTTGACCGCGAACAGGTTGCGCGCCGCGGGGGTCGTTCCGCCGATGCGGCCGTTCGTGTGGTTCTGATTGAAACGCAATGAACCGTGGAAGGGAGCGGGAACCTGCGTCCCCGCGGGGTCGGTGCCCAGGAAGCATCCCTCCAGGACGAAGTTCTGGTGGGTATCCAGCACGTCGATCTCGTATTGCGGCGCTCGATTCATCACGAGCCCCTTGATCGTGACGTCGTCCGCGGCGACCTTGAGGCAGTTCGTCGCGCCCACGGCGCTGCAGTCGATCTCGATCTGCAGCACCGTGTTCAGGCCCATACTCGTCGGGTTCGTGTTGGCCGACGAGCCGGGCTGTGTGTAGCCGTCCACGGTCGTCGGTCCCGTGATCGTCGGGAGGGCGGAGGCGAGGGCGATGGTGTGGACTCCGCTGCCCACGATGTTGAAGGCGATGGTGTCGGCGCCGGGGTTCGTGTTGGCGTCCGTGATGGCCTGTCGCAGGCTCCCCGCTCCCGAATCCGAGGTGGACGTGACTGTGTAGGTATTGGCCCGGGCGGAGGCCGCCAGCCCCAGGGCCGCAATCAGGGCCAAAGCCGTGGTTCGCATGTTTGGTTCCCCCCTGAGTAGTTCTCGGGGAATGCCCCGAAAAAGGGCCAGCGAGGGCTAGAATCCCCCCACCCATGACCCAGGGAATCCGGGGGGATTCGGGGCCGGACGCCTCCGCGCCGGAGCCGCGGCCCGAGGAGGTCACCGCGCTGCTCCGCGCTGCGGAGGCCGGTGACCGGGCGGCCCTCGACCGGGTCTTCTCGGTCCTCTACGACGAACTGCGCGCAATCGCGCATCGCCAGCTCCGCCAAGCGCCCTCCGGCGAGACGCTCTCCACGACCGGCCTGGTCCACGAGGCGTACCTGAAGCTCTCGCGCGGCGCCGGCTGGTCGGCGAAGGACCGGTCGCACTTCTTCGCGCTCTCGGCGCGCGCGATGCGGATGATCCTGATCGACCAGGCTCGGGCTCGCGTATCGGAGAAACGGGGCTCGGGCCTGCGCCCGCTCGATCTCGAGGACGTGCAGATCCCGGTGGAGGAGCGGGCGGCGGAGCTACTCGCTCTCGACGAGGCCCTGGACAAGCTGGGCGGCGTCGATCAGGACCTGGCGCGCCTGGTCGAGTGGCGCTTCTTTGCAGGCCTGTCGGTGGAAGAGATCGCGGAGATCTCGGGACGATCGGTTCGGACCGTGAAGCGCCACTGGCAGACGGCGCGCGCGTTCCTCTTCGAGGAGCTGACCTCGGCGTGAGCGGCGCCGGCGGAGAGTGGACCGTGGTACGCGCCCTCTTCGAGGAGCTCGTCGAGCTGCCCGAAAGCGAGCGCGCCGCGCGGCTCTCCGCAGTGGCGGACCCGGACGTGCGGGCCCAGGTCGAGCGGCTGCTCGCGGCCGACTCGGAGGCCGGCCGGTTTCTGGAGACGCCGGCGGCCGTGCTCGCGGCGGACATGCTGGCGGAGCGCGCGGCGTCGTCCTCGGAGCCGCTGCCCGAGCGGATCGGCGTCTTCCGGATCGTCGGCCGTCTGGGCCGCGGAGGAATGGGAGACGTCCTTCTCGGCGAGCGCGCCGACGGCGCCTTCGAGCAGAAGGTCGCGATCAAGCTCCTGCGGCGCGGCATGGATTCCGAAGAGGTCCTGGCGCGGTTCGCTCGGGAGCGACGCATCCTGGCAAGGCTCGAGCATCCGCACATCGCGCGCCTGCTGGACGGAGGGATCACGGACGACGGCCGGCCGTACTTCGTGATGGAGCTCGTCGCCGGCGAGCCGATCACGGCGTACGCGCGTTCGCGCAGCCTCTCCGTCGAGGAGCGGATCCGTCTCGTCCTGGATTGCTGCGACGCCGTTTCCGCGGCGCACCGCAGCCTCGTCGTCCACCGCGACTTGAAACCGTCCAACGTTCTCGTGACTTCGGAGGGCGGCGTCAAGCTGCTGGACTTCGGGATCGCGAAGCTCCTCGGGCCCGATGACGCCGATCCGACGCAGACGCGAACGGACCTGCGACTGTTGACGCCGGCCTACGCGGCGCCCGAACAGGTTCTCGGACAGCCCGTAACGACCGCGACCGACGTCTGGGCGCTCGGCGCGCTGCTTTACGAGCTCCTGACCGGAACGCTCCCGCTGAAGCGAGACGGCCGATCGGGCCCCGAGCTCGCGGCCGCGGTCCATCAGGAGACCGTCGAGCGCGCCAGCGCGCGCGTCGCGCGGGAGCCGCTCGAGAGCCTGCCCATCGCCGAACCGTCGGAGGCCGACCGGCGGCGGATCGGGCGCGGCCTGCGGGGCGACCTGGACAACATACTGAGGATGGCGCTGCGCCGCGAGCCCGAGCGGCGCTACGGCTCAGTCGCGGCATTCGCGGACGATCTGAGGCGGCATCTGTCGGGCCGGCCCGTGCGCGCGCGGGCGGACACCTTCGGGTACCGTCTGGGCAAGTTCGTCCGCCGGCAGAGGGTCGCGGTCGCGGCCGCGGCGCTGATCCTTCTGACGCTGATCGGGGGCCTGGCCGCGACGCGCTGGCAGGCCCGGCGTGCCGAGGCCAACGCGAAAACGGCGGCGGCGGCGGCCCGGCGGGCCGAGGGCGTCAAGGAGTTCCTGATCGGCCTCTTCGAGATCGCCGACCCGGAGCAATCGGGAGGGTCCATTCCGGCGAGCGCCCTGCTCGATCAGGCCGGCAAACGCCTCGATACCGAGCTGGCCTCGGAGCCCGAGGTCCAGTCGGACTTGCTCGAGGCGGTGGCCCGGATCGACCGCGGCATCGGCCGTCTCGAGCCCGCCGAGGCGCTCGCGCGACGGTCGCTCGCGATTCGAGAGAAGGTTCTGCCTTCGGGAGACGGGGCGATCGGCCGCAGCCTCGCCACGCTCGGCGCGATCACCATGGACCGGGGCAAGCTCGAAGAAGCCGAGAAGCAGCTGGCAAAAGCTCTCAAGATCGTCGAGGCCAAAGAGGGCGAAGGAAGTCTCGCGGCCGCCCGCGTGCGCAGCGACTACGCACAGGCCCTGTTCTGGAAGGGCGACGTCGCGCGCGCCGCCGAACTCGAAGGGCAGGTCTACGAGACCTACCGGCGTGTGCTCGGCGACGACAACGTGCAGACGGCGATTCACCTCCGCAACCGCGGCGTTCTGCGCGAGGAGCTCGATCGCCTCGACGAGGCCGAGGCGGACGGCCGGGCGTCCCAGGCCGTCCTCGAGAAGCACCTCGGACCGGAGCATCCCAACCTCGGCCAGAGCTATCTGAACCTCGCCGTTCTCCTGGACCGCCGCGGCAAGGCCGAAGAGGCGGAGAAGTGGTTCCTGCGGTCCCTCGAGGTGCGCCGGAAGGCGCTGGGTCCCGACCACCGCGCCGTCGGCCAGACCCTTCAGCTCCTCGCGCTTTTCTACCTGAACCAGGGAAAGCTGGACGAGTCCGAAGCGAACTACCGCCAGGCGCTCGCGCTCTTCCGGGCCATCGAGCCCAAACACTTCGAGGTCGGAAAGATTCTCAACGGCCTCGCGCTCGTGGCTTCGCGCCGAGGCCAATACGCGCGGGCCGAAGCCACGCTCGGCGAGGTCATCGTCCTCTTCGACGAGGTTCTGGGACCGAAGCACACCTTCACGTGGCAGGCGCGCGGCAACCGCGCACAGCAGATCGCGCTACAGGGGCGTCTCGTCGAGGCCGAGAAGATCCAGCGGGGGGTCGCCGCGAAGCTCGTCGAGATCAACGGGGCCGACAGCTTCGAGGTCGTCGAAGCCGAAGGCCGGCTGGGGGAGACGTTGCGCAAGGAGGGCCGCGCGGAAGAGGCCCTTCCGCTGCACCGACGCAGTCTCGAGCACCAGCGGAAGCTCTACGGGGAGAGTCACGGGGCCGTCGCGCTCGCGGAATACCAGGTCGCCGCGGATCTGATCGCTCTCTCCAGGACGGAGAATCGCGACGAGGCGCGCCGGCTCCTGGATCAGTCGCTCGCGACGATGGAGAAGCAGTCGCCGCCGCATCCGCGGCTCCCCGAGGTGCGCGAAGCAAGCGCCGCGCTGAAGTAGACCGCCGGCTCTATGGGAGCTGGAACGTCTTGACGAGAAACACCGCCATCTGGCCGCGCGTGACGCTGGCGGAGGGGCAAGTCATGCCGAACATCGTGTCGTTCGAGACTCCGACCTGGAGCCCGGCGTGCACGCCGCCGACCACGTTGTCCCGAATCAGCGACCCCGGCGTGTTCGACGCGACGGAGATCCCCGAGACTGAGGTGCCGACGCCGCTCCCGAGATGTCCGTGCCGACGAGGTTACCCTGGATGGTCTTGTTCGACCCGTGAAAGGCGGTGATACCGGACTGCGTATTTCCTAAGACCAGGTTGCGGTCGGCCGGCGAGAACCCTCCCGCGATGAAGTCGTCCCCGCCGTCGGACTCGATGCCCCGGACGTTCGGGGGGCTCCGGACTGCCGTGCCGGCGGCGTTGGTGCCGACAAAACAGCCACAGACGGAGCCGCTGTCGGAGAAAAACACGATTCCGTAGTTCCAGCCGCCGTTGACGACTAGGCCCCTGACGGTCGATCCCTCCGATCCCCCGCTGAACGAGAGCCCGGTGGTCGGCGAGTTCGCCGCGGAGAGGACGATCTTGAGCACCGTGTTGAGCGCTCCCTGTGAGTTGGTATTGGGCGAGGAGCCGGGCTGCGTGTAGCCGTCGATCAGCACGGGGCTCAGGATGGCGGGCAGCTGCATGGCGGGGGTGATCGTGCAGACGCCCGCGCCGTCGCAGCCCGCGCCCGAGACGTTGAATGCGATCGTGTCGAGGCCCGCCGCGTTGTTCGCGTCGTGATCGCCTGCCGCAGCGACCCCGCGCCGGTGTCGTTCGTGTTCGAGACCGTGAACGTCGCCGCCGAGCCGGTTGCTGCGAGCAACACCAAGAGAGTCGACACAACAGCCTTCTTTGGGAGTTCCCCTTTATGAAATTGGAAGCTATTGAAGCTGGAACGTCTTGGTGATGAAAACCGCCATCTGTCCCCGCGTGTTGTTCGCGGTCGGGCAATAGTTGCCGCTGCCGCAGCCGCCGGTGATGTTTTCGGCGGCGAGCTGCTCGATCCAGTCGGCGAACTGCGATGGGCACGGCACGTCGGGGAAGTCGCCATTGCAGGCGGGCGGCACGTAGCTCGATCCGTGCTCGGCCTTCAGCAGGAAGACCGCCATCTGATCGCGCCGGACCGGGTTTTGCGGGCAGAAATTCCCGCCGCCGCAACCTCCCGTGATCCCCTCGGCTGCCAGCGCCTCGATCCACGGGGCGAAGGTCGACGAGCAGGGCACGTCCGGGAACGTCCCGACGCAAGGTGGAGGCGTGTAGCAC
>JBKOZO010000069.1:0-20768 GCA_046725935.1 Acidobacteriota bacterium
TGAACAAAGACGTCGACCCGTCGATCGCGGGAACGTCGTCCTCCGGCGCCGAGGCCTTGCGCGCCTCTTCGAAGGCCGCCAGGGCCTTCTTCGAGTACATGCTCGGGTCCAGGTTCGCGTTGGGATTGACCTTGAGAAACGTCGCGAACTCCTGCTTCGCGGCTTCGGTGTTGCCCAGGTTGGCGTCGCACACCGCGCGGTAGAACGCGGAGGGCCCCGTGAGCTGCTGTCGGGCGCCTTCGTTGCCGGGCTTGGCGGCCTCGGCATCAAGCGCATCAAGGGTCTTCAAGGCTTCGTGCCAGGCCTCGCCCTTGACCTGCGCCTTGGCTTTCTGGAACAGCTCGGGCAGGGTCTGAGCGTTTGTGGCGAGGGAACTGGCGAGCGGCAGGAGAACGAGGGCGAGAATGCGAGCCGGTCGCGTCATGGCGGGCCTCCGGCACCGATCTTACGTCCGTTAAATGCGCAGGGGGGTCCCCTTCATTCTTCCCGGGGCTGCCCGGCGGCCGCCGCCTAGGCCGCGTCGTACGGGTTGTCCGGGTTGCCGGGGCGCGGACTGCAGACCTCCCAGAACCTCTCGACGAACTCCTGCTGTTCGGCTCCCGTCGTCAGGAGGTCCCAGCTGCGCTTCTCTTCCGGCGTCAGGATCCAGGAGATCGGGCCGTCGTCCCAGGGAGTCGTTGACCTGCTCGCCCTCGTTCGGAGGAAGGCGGAACTCCTGGAACGCGGCGAACACCGATGACTTGTTCTCCGGTTCCGGTTGTGGAGCCGCGGTCTTCTGCGCCGCCCGAAACGCCGCGATGGCCTTTTTCGAGTACATCGACGGGTCCATCGTCGCGTTGGGCTGAAGCTAGAGGAAGGCCGCGAAGCTCGTCTGCGCTTTATCTGGTCGAAGTTGGCCTCACACACACCGCGGTAGAACGCGTTCGGTCCGGCGAGCTGCTGGCGAGCCGACTCGTTGCCGGGTTTCGCGGCTTCGGCGTCGAGAGCTCGAGGGTCTTGAGAGCGTCCTGCCAGGCCTCGCCCTTGACCTGCGCCTTCGCTTTCTGGAACAGCTCGGGGAGCGTCTGGGCGCGCGCGGAGATCGCACAGGCGAACGGCAGGAGATACCGAGCCGGTCGCGTCATGGCAGATCTCCGGGCACGGAATTTTACGTCCGCCGAAAGCTCAGGGGGACGCTCTCATTTTTTCCCGAGGCTGCCCGTCGGCGGCCACTTTGGCGGCATCGAGCGCCGCGAGGGTGGCCTGATCCCGCTGCAGGACGTTGACCCCGTAGCCCCCTCGGGTGATGAACTCGATGTCGACCTGCTGACCGCCCCCTTTCGACGGGAGCTCGTTCCGGTAGTGCCAGACCTCGCGCCAGGCCGGGCTTGCTTCCGAGACCCTCGCCGCCGGGCTGAAAAAGACGTCCGTGGCGCCCGCGCCGGTCAAGCCCGCGGGCTCCCCCACCGAACTTAGCGCCCGCTGGTAATAGACCGTCGCATGTGAGCCGACCGTCGAGAGACCCGCGTCGTCGTTGACGTCTTCGCCGTTGCGAATGGGCTTGCGTCCGACGTACGAGGGCGGACCGAGCAGCACGAACACCATCCCCCGGTCCGACAGGCTTCCTCGGGTTCCGTCGGCCGCCACGAAGGTGGCGTCCGCGAAGGCTACGCGCCGGTCGAAGGACGTCCGGAAGACGTTGTCGGGGTTGTCCGGGTGCGGATTGCGTCTCTTCCAGAAGATGTCCACGAACTCCTGCAGGTCCGCGCCCAACGGCAGCTCGGACCAACGCTGCTTCTCCTCGGCCGTCATGATCCAGCGGATCGGGCCGTCGGCCCATTCCGCGTTGACCGTTTCGCCGGGATTGCGTGGGAGCCTGAATTCCTGGAAGGCCTGGAAAAGCGACGACCGACCGTCGGGCTCAGGTGATGGCGCAGCAGCGGCGCTTTTCCGAGCCACCTGGAAGGCCACGATGGATTTCTTCGAGTACATCGACGGGTCCATCGTGGCATTGGGCTCGATGGTGAGGAAGGCGGCGAAGTGCCGGCGCGCCTCCTCGACGTTGCCGAGGTTCGCCTCGCACACGCCGCGATAGAACGCGAGCGGAGCGGCGAGCTGCTGTC
Source organism: Acidobacteriota bacterium (assembly GCA_046725935.1). GTDB lineage: Bacteria > Acidobacteriota > Thermoanaerobaculia > UBA5066 > Gp7-AA6 > DAHUXD01. Next base: position 2,103 of record JBKOZO010000069.1, read on the forward strand.
GGGCGGCTTCGTTGCCGGGACGGCCCGCCTCGGCCTCGAGAGCCGAGAGCGTGGCGAGGGCTTGCGCCCAGGACTCTCCCTTGATCTGGGATTTGGCTTTCTGAAAGAGCTCGGGGAGGGAGGCGGCGGGAGCGGACGCGGCTGCCAGGAGGATCGAAACGGCGGCGCAGGCACCGAATCGTCTCATTGGGAACTCCTTGGTTAATTCTAGTCTTCTTCTTGGAACCTCCTTCCCGCCCTCAACTCCTTTGAAATATGCTCCTTGGCCAGCGGCATGGGCCAGATCTTCCACCGCAGCACCAACACGGTCTCACGTGTGTCGGTCTTCGGCGCGGTGTTCTTCCTCGCGCTGCTGCTGTGGCTCTTCGACGCCGTGAACCGGTCTCCCTACGTCACGCGGCAGGGCGTGGCCCGCGTCCAGCCGGTGCAGTTCTCGCACCAACACCACGTCGGCGCGATGGGCATCGACTGCCGCTACTGCCACACGACGGTCGAGCGCGCCGCGTTCGCCAACATCCCTCCGACCCAGACCTGCATGAACTGCCACTCGCAGATCTGGTCCCAGTCGCCGGAGCTCGAGCCGGTGCGCGAGAGCTGGCGGACCGACCGCTCGATCGAATGGGTCAAGGTCTACGACCTGCCGGACTACGTCTACTTCAACCACTCGATCCACGTGGCCAAGGGCGTGGGCTGCGAGACCTGCCACGGCCGCATCGACCAGATGCCGCTGGTTTCCCAGCACCCCACGCTCCAGATGTCCTGGTGCCTGGACTGCCACCGGGCCCCCGAGAAGAACCTGCGTCCCCGGGATCAGGTCTTCACGATGGGCTACGTGCCGGCGGGCAACCAGGAGGAGATCGGCGCGCGGCTGGCCCGGGAGTACCGGGTCCGGTCCGCCCTCGAGCTGACGGATTGCACGACGTGTCATCGATGACACCGCGGGTCTCGATCGAGGAGGCACGCTCGCGGCTCGCCGCGCTGCGCGGACGCGAGTACTGGCGCAGCCTCGAGGAGCTGCTCGAGACGGAGGATTTCCGCGAGCACCTCCATCGGGAGTTCCGCGTCCCGATCGACTCTGGTCTAGACCGACGCGAGCTGCTGACGCTGATGGGAGCCTCGATCGCCCTCGCAGGCCTGACCGGCTGCGTGCGCCAGCCGACCGAGCGGGTGTTCCCGTACGTCAAGGCGCCGGAGGAGATCGTTCCCGGCGACACGCTGCAGTACGCCACCGCGCATCTTCACGGCGGCTACGCGCGCGGCATCCTGGCGGAGAGCTACGAGGGACGCCCGATCAAGATCGAGGGCAACACGCTCCATCCAGCGAGCCTCGGCGGTACCGACATCTTCATGCAGGCGTTCATCCTGAACCTCTACGATCCGGACCGCTCGCAGGCGATGACCGAGCGCGGCGAGATCCGCCCCTGGTCGTCGTTCCTGGCCGCGGCGCGGCTGGCGCTCGAGAAGGAGCGCCCCGGGCGCGGCGCCGGCCTGCGTTTCCTGACCGCAGCGGTGACCTCGCCGACGCTGAAGAGCCAGCTCACAGCCGTCCTCGCCGCGTTCCCCGAAGCCAAGTGGGTCTCGTGGGAGCCGGTCGGCCGCGAAAACGTGCTCGAAGGCGCCCGGCTCGCGTTCGGCGAGAGGCTCGAGCCTCAGCCCGCGTTCGACAAGGCCGACGTGATCTTCTCGCTCGAATCCGACTTCCTGGGTTCCGGCCCCGCGATGCCGCGCACCGTGCGCGATTTCGCCTCGCGCCGCCGCAAGCCCGACGGGATCAACCGTCTCTACGTCGTCGAGTCCACTCCGACTCTGACCGGAGCGCGGGCCGACCATCGCCGCCCGATGACGCCGGCGCAGATCGAAGACTTCGCGCGCGCCGTGGCCGCGGCCGTCGGATCGGGGACGGCTCCGGCTCCCACCGATGCGTTCGCCTCTGCCGTGGCGGAGGACCTGAAGGCGCACCGCGGGTCGAGCCTCGTCGTGGCCGGCGAGTCGCAGCCTCCTTCCGTCCACGCGCTCGCCCACGCGATCAACGCCGCGCTCGGCAACGCCGGCCGCACGGTCTCCTACACCGAGCCCGCCGCCGACGGCGGATCGGCCGGGGCCACCCTCGCGGCACTGGTCGAGGACATGCGCGCCGGGCGCGTCTCGACTCTCGTCATCGTGGGGGGCAATCCCGTTTTCGACGCTCCCGCGGACCTCGCCTTCGCCGGGGCGATGGCGAAGGTCGGCCTGCGCATACACCTCGGTCTCTACGAGGACGAGACCTCGCGCCTCTGTCACTGGCACGTCAACGCGGCGCATCCGCTGGAGAGCTGGAGCGACGCGCGTGCGCTCGACGGCACGGTGACGATCCTGCAGCCCCTGATCGCTCCGCTCTTCGCGGGCAAGACGGCCCACGAGCTCGTCGGCGCTTTCTCGGATCAGCCCGAGAAGAGCGGGCACGACATCGTCAAGGGATACTGGAAGGGCAAGCTCCCCGGCGGCGACTTCGAAGCCGCCTGGCGCAAGGCGCTCCACGACGGCGTCGTCGAGGCCTCGGCGTTCCCCGCGAGGTCGGTGAGCGCCCGCCCCGTTCTCCCACCCGGAACCCGGAACCCGGAACCCGGAAGCGGCTTAACCCTCCTCCTCCGTCCCGACCCAACTGTCTGGGACGGCTCCTACGCCAACAACGGCTGGCTTCAGGAGCTCGCAAAGCCCCTGACCAAGCTGACCTGGGAGAGCGCGGCGCTGATCGCTCCGGCCACGGCGCAGAAGCTCGGCGTGACGACCGAGGACATCGTCGAGCTTTCGATCGGCAATCGAAAGATCACGGCGCCGGTCTGGGTCCTGCCCGGCCAGGCGGCGGACTGCGTGACGGTCCACTTCGGCAACGGGCGGACCCGCGGCGGACACGTCGCCGACGGTAAGGGTTACGACGCGTATCCGCTGCGAACGTCCGACGCCCTCTGGGAGGCTTCCGGGCTCCAGGTTCGCAAGACGCTCCGGCGCGAGGCGCTGGCCACGACCCAGCACCACTGGTCGATGGAAGGCCGGGATCCCATCCGCGCCGTGTCCGCCGCGGCCTACCGCGACGACCCCGAGGTCGTGGCAAAGATGGGCGAGGAGGCTCCCGGGCTTCACGACTCTCTCTACCCGCGGATGCCGACGGGCAGCTACGCGTGGGGCATGTCGATCGATCTCTCGTCGTGCGTCGGCTGCAACGCCTGCGTGATCGCGTGCCAGTCGGAGAACAACGTCCCCGTCGTCGGCAAGGACCAGGTCGCGCGCGGCCGGGCCATGCAGTGGATCCGGATCGACCGCTACTACAAGGGCGACCTCGAGGATCCCGAGACGCTGCACCAGCCCGTGACGTGCATGCACTGCGAGAACGCGCCGTGCGAGGTCGTCTGCCCGGTCAACGCCACGGTGCACAGCGCCGAGGGCCTGAACCAGATGGTCTACAACCGGTGCGTCGGCACGCGGTACTGCTCCAACAACTGCCCGTACAAGGTGCGGCGCTTCAACTTTTTCCTCTACTCGGACTTCAAGACCGAGATCCTGAAGATGGTGCGCAACCCCGAGGTCACGGTGCGCAGCCGCGGCGTGATGGAGAAGTGCAGCTACTGCGTCCAGCGCATCAACCGCGCGCGCTACGCCGCCGAGCGCGAGAACCGCCCGATCAGGGACGGCGAGATCGTGACGGCGTGCCAGCAGGCCTGCCCGGCGCAGGCCATCACGTTCGGGAACATCGACGATCCGCAGAGCGCCGTCTCGAAGCTCCGCGCGGAGAAGCGGACCTACGGCGTCTTGACCGAGCTGGGCACCCGGCCGAGGACCACCTATCTCGCCTCGCTGTCGAACAAGAACGAGTCCCTGGCGGCCGGCGCGTCCGCGGCGGAGAAGAAGGGCGCATGAACGAAGAGACCCCGGCCCCGCTCGCCGAGACCGCCCGCGCGGCGCGCCCGGGGAGCCCCTTCCTCGCGCCGGGCTACACCTTCACGACGCTCACCGACAAGCTCGCCTCGATCGCGCTTTCGCGGCGAACGCCGAAGGCCTGGTTCTTCGGAGCCGCCGTCGGCTTCGCGCTGACGATGATGCTCCTCTTCGCTGTGACGTGGCTGCTCTTCCGCGGCATCGGCATCTGGGGCGTGAACCAGCCGGTCGGCTGGGGATTCGAGATCGTCAACTTCGTCTGGTGGATCGGGATCGGCCACGCGGGAACCCTGATCTCGGCCATCCTGCTTCTCCTGCGCCAGCCGTGGCGTAACTCGATCAACCGGTTCGCCGAAGCGATGACGATCTTCGCGGTCGCCTGCGCGGGCCTCTATCCCGCGCTGCACACCGGCCGACCGTGGCTCGACTACTGGCTCATCCCCTACCCCAACACGATGGGGATGTGGCCGAACTTCCGCAGCCCCCTGATCTGGGACGTCTTCGCCGTCTCGACCTACGCGACCGTGTCGGCGCTCTTCTGGTACGTCGGGATGATCCCGGACCTGGCGACGCTGCGCGACCGCGCGAAGAAGCTCTGGGCCAAGCTCCTCTACGGCGGCCTGGCGATGGGGTGGCGCGGATCCGCGCGCCACTGGCACCGCTACGAAACGGCTTCGCTGCTGCTCGCGGGCTTGGCGACGCCTCTGGTCCTCTCGGTCCACACCGTCGTGTCCTTCGACTTCGCCGCGGGCATCGTGCCCGGCTGGCACGCCACGATCTTTCCTCCCTATTTCGTGGCCGGCGCGATCTACGCCGGTTTCGCCATGGTGCTGACGCTCGCGATCCCGCTGCGAAAGATCTACGGCCTCCAGGACTTCATCACGATGAAGCACATGGACAACATGGCCAAAATCCTTCTCGCGACGGGCCTGATCGTCGGCTACGGCTACGTCGTCGAAGCCTTCATGGCGTTCTACAGCGGCAACACGTACGAGCGCTTCATGATCTGGAACCGGCTGCACGGACCGTACAAGCACATGTACTGGGCGCTGCTGTTCTGCAACCTCGTGGGGCCGCAGGCCCTCTGGTTCCGGAAGATCCGCCGCAACGTCCCGGCGCTGTTCGTCGTCGCGATGATCGTCAGCGTCGGGATGTGGCTCGAGCGCTACATCATCGTCGTCGTCAGTCTCTCCCGCGACTTCCTGCCCTCGTCCTGGGGCCTGTACAGCGGGACCATCTTCGACTGGATGACCTACATCGGCTCGATCGGGCTCTTCATCGCCCTGCTCTTCCTGTTCATCCGCATCCTCCCGATGATCTCGATCTTCGAGATGCGCGCCCTCCTGCCGGAGGCGAAGGTCGCCGAGGAAGAGCCGTGACGGCGCTCTACGGCCTGATGGCCGAGTTCGAAAACCCGCAGGACCTCGTCGAGGCGGCTCGGCGGACGCGCGAGGCCGGCTACACGAAGCTCGACGCGTACTCGCCCTATCCGATCGAGGCCCTGACCGAGGCGCTCGACATCCACGACCGCAAGCTCCCGGCCGTGGTCCTCGGAGGAGGGCTCCTGGGAGGCCTCTGCGGCTACGCGCTCTGCTACTGGACGAGCGTCATGGCGTATCCGCTGAACGTGGGCGGCAAGCCGTACCACAGCGCGCCCGCGTTCATCGTCCCGACGTTCGAAACGACGATCCTCTTCGCCGCGTTCGCCGCGGTGCTGGGCATGCTCGCGTTGAACGGGCTGCCGATGCCCTACCATCCGGTCTTCAACGCGCCCCGCTTTGCACTGGCCTCGCGCGATCGCTTCTTCCTGTGCATCGAGGCCAAAGACCCGAAGTTCGACCACGACGAGACCTGGGCCTTCCTGACGAAGCTGGGATCGCGCGTCGTGATGGACGTGGAGGAGTAGGTGACGCCGCGGCTGTGGTGTGGGCTCGTCGCAGCGACTGCATTTCTTGCCGCCGCGTGCCGCCAGGACATGCAGGACCAGCCCAAGTACAAGGACCTGCGCGGGTCGGCGTTCTTCGAGGACGGACGCTCGGCGCGGCCGGTGGTCGAGGACACGGTCGCGCGCGGGGCGCTTCTGGCGGACGCGCGTTTCACGACGGGGAAAGACCCGAACGGCCAGCCGGTCGCCTCCCTGCCCGTGCCGCTGACGCGCGCGCTGCTCGAGCGCGGACGCGACCGCTACCGCATCTACTGCACGCCGTGCCACGGCCTGACCGGGGACGGACTGGGCATGGTCGTCCAGCGCGGCTATCGGCAGCCTCCGGCCTTCATCATCGACCGGCTCCGCGAGGCGCCCATCGGCTACTTCTTCGACGTCATGACGCGGGGCTTCGGAGCGATGATGGATTACTCCGCGCAGATCCCGCCGGAGGACCGGTGGGCGATCGCTGCATACGTCCGCGCGCTCCAGCTCTCGCAGCGCACGACCGTGGCCGACGTGCCCCCCGAGGCGCGTCCGCAGCTCGACAAGCCCGACGTTTCACCGAAGGCGCCGCCGTTCCCGCTCTCTCCCGACGACTGGAGAAAGGCGCTCGAGCTCGACAAGCAGCTCGAGGCGCCGGAGAGGAAGCACGGGTGAGCCGCCGCGAAGAAGCCCACTTGAGCCGCACGCTCGCCGAAGACGCGACGCTTCCGGCGGCTCTGGGCCGCTTCGGCCGCGCCGCGCTCGTCGTGGGTCTCGTCCTGCTCGTGGCGTCGGCCGCGGCGGGCTTCGCGCGTCCCGACCAGTTCTTCCATTCGTACCTGCTGGCCTTCGTCTTCTGGAACGGAATCTCCGTCGGGTCGCTCGCGGTGGTAATGCTCCAATACCTGACGGGCGGAGCCTGGGGAATCGCGATCCGCCGGACGCTGGAAGCCGCTTTGCGCGTCCTGCCCCTGACCACGCTCGCCTTCCTGCCGGTCGCCTTCGGAATGCACCGGCTCTACGAGTGGACGCACGCCGACGCGGTCGCGCACGACCCGATCCTGCGGCAGAAGACGTTCTACTTGAACGTGCCGTTCTTCCTGGTGCGGGCCGCCGTCGTGTTCGCCGCGTGGCTGGCCATCGCGTTCTTCCTCAACAAGTGGTCGCGCGAGCAGGATGTCAGCGACGACCACAGGAGAATCGACCGGAAGCTGCAGCTTCTCTCGGGAGGCGGCCTGGTCGTCTTCGCGCTGACGGTGACGTTCACGTCGGTGGACTGGGTGATGTCGCTCGAGCCGCACTGGTTCTCGACGATGTACGGGGTCCTCTTCATGGTCAGCCAGGCTCTGGGGGCCCTCGCCCTGGCGACGGTGACGGTCGTCCGTCTCTCGCGCCGGGAGCCGCTGGCGGACTTCGCCGGCGGCCGGATCCTCCACGACCTCGGAAAGATGCTCTTCGCGTTCGTCATGTTCTGGGCCTACGTCAACTTCTCCCAGTACCTGATCGTCTGGTCCGGGAACCTTCCGGAGGAGATCTCCTGGTACCTCGCGCGCTTCCGCGGAGGCTGGGGGTGGGTCGGCCTCGCGGTCCTGCTCTTCCACTTCGTGATGCCGTTCCTGCTGCTCCTCTCGCGCCAGGCCAACCGCGAGCCGCGGCTGCTTTCTTTCGCGGCGACGATGCTCGTCGTCATGAACTTCGTGAACACGGCGTGGATGGTCCTGCCCGCGTTCTCGAAGGGCAAGTTCTCGATCTCCTGGATGGACATCGCCCTTCCAGCGGGTCTGGGAGGCCTGTGGCTGTTCTTCTTCGCGCGGACGCTTCCCACGCGGCCGCTGCTTCCCCGCCACGACCCCGGTTTCGAGGAGGCCCTGGAGCATGGACGCGAATAAGCCCGAGCCGCACCACGGCGTCGCCGCCGAGCCTTCGGCCGTCTCGACGAAGGTCGTCGTCGGCTTCGGCATCGTGCTCCTGGTGACGGGCGCGATCGCGATGGTGTTGATGGCGTTTCTCTTCAAGGGGTTCGAGGGCGCTACGGACCGCAAGGACGAGGCCTCGGTGTCCGCCGCGGGAATGCAGGCACGTCAGGATCGCGTGCCGCCGGCGCCGCGGCTGCAGGTCTATCCGGTCCGCCACTGGAAGGACTTCGAGGCGGCGGAGTCACAGCGGCTCTCGAGCTACGGCTGGATGGACCGCTTCACCGGCGTCGTCCACATCCCGATCGAGCGCGCGATGGAACTGGTCGAGAAGCGCGGCGTCGGGCCTCTGCCACCCGCGCCGGCGGCCGTACCGGGCACTCCGGCGCCAACGCCGGCGGCGCCGCGAGGGAAGCAGTGAGGAAGCTCGCCCCCCTCACCCCGGCCCTCTCCCCCCGGCGGGGGGAGAGGGTAAGGGTGAGGGGGGTTCTCCTCGCCGCTTCATTCCTTGCCATGACGGAAGCCGTCGCCCTCGCCCAGTCCATGGCTCCCCCGCCCGGGCAGATCGTACGCGCGGACGAGAAGCCGCAGATGCTGAAAGAGATCGGTATCGACCAGCGCCTGAACGCGCCGCTTCCGCTCTCGCTCCCGCTGCGCGATGAGACGGGGCGCCCGGTGCATCTCTCCGACGCCTTCGGGAAGCGGCCCGTGATCCTGGCGCTCGTCTACTACAACTGCCCGATGCTCTGCACCCAGGTCTTGAACGGCCTGGTCGGGGCGCTGAACGTGATGTCGCTCGAGGCCGGCAGGGACTTCGACGTCCTGGCCGTCAGCTTCGATCCCCGCGAGACCCCGGCGATGGCCGCCGCGAAGAAGGACGCCTACCTCTCGCGCTACAAACATCCGGCGGCCTCCGGGGGCTGGCACTTCTGGACCGGCGACGCCGCCGCGATCGAGACGCTGACGAAGGCGGTCGGATTCCGGTACCGCTACGACGCCCAGAACGAGCAGTTCGCGCACGCCAGCGCCATCTTCGTCGCGACGCCGGACGGACGGCTGGCCCGCTACTTCTACGGAATCGAGTACGCGCCCCGCGACCTGCGCCTCGGCCTCGTCGAGGCGTCGGCCGGGAAGATCGGCACGCCGGTGGACCAGATCCTCCTGTTCTGCTTCCATTACGACCCGGCCAACGGTAAGTACGGCGCCGTCGTCGTCAACATCGTGCGGCTAGCGGGTCTGGCCACCGTCCTCGCGATCGGAATCGGGATCTGGGTGATGACCCGCCGCCGCTCCCGCGCGCTGACCGCGATTCCCGGGGGCGTCCGCTGATGCCGTTCTTCCCGCCCGAAGCCTCCACGTTCGCGCGCCACGTCGACGTCCTCTACGTCTTCCTGATCCTGATCACGGCGTTCTTCTCGCTCCTGATCGGGACGCTCGTGGTGGTTTTCGCGATCAAGTTCCACCGCAAGTCGCCCGACGAGGTCGCGACCGAGGTCCACGAGTCGGGCCTCCTCGAGATCGTCTGGACCGTGATCCCGTTCGGCCTCGTGCTCGTGATGTTCGCCTGGGGCGCCAGCGTCTACTTCCGCCTGTCGCGGCCCCCGGCCAATGCGCTCGACATCTACGTCACGGCGAAGCAATGGATGTGGAAGCTGCAGCACACCGACGGACATCGCGAGATGAACGAGCTCCACGTGCCTGTGGGAGTCCCGGTGCAGCTGACGATGGCCTCCGAGGACGTCATCCACAGCTTCTACGTGCCGGCGTTCCGCTTCAAGCGCGATGTCGTGCCCGGCCGCTTCTCCACCGCCTGGTTCGAGGCCACGAAGCCCGGCAAGTACCACCTCTTCTGCGCCGAGTTCTGCGGCACGCGCCACTCCAACATGATCGGCTGGGTCTACGTGATGAAGCCGGCGGACTACCAGGCGTGGCTGGCCGGCGGCGCGCCCGGCGAATCGCTCGCGGCCGCAGGCGCCAAGCGCTTCGTCGAGCACGCCTGCAACACGTGCCACGGCGACCAGCCGGCAGCGCGCGGGCCCTCGCTCGTCGGCCTCTTCGGAAGGCAGGTCCAGCTGGCGAACGGGCGGACGGTCCTGGCCGACGAAAGCTACATCCGCGAGTCGATCGTGAACCCGCAGGCCGTGCTGACGGCGGGTTATCAGCCGATCATGCCGACGTTCCAGGGGCTCATCAGCGAAGAGGGACTCCTGCAGCTCGTCGCGTACGTCAAGTCGCTCTCGTCGGTTCCCCCGGCCGGCGCCCCCGCTTCCGCGGCGCCGGCCATTACCCCGGAAAGGAAGGCCTCCCGGCCATGAGCACCCCGATGAGCACTCCGACGGCACCTCCCTCGCAGCGCGTCGATTACCTGAACGCGAGCTACGGCGTGAAGTCGTGGCTTCTGACGACCGACCACAAGCGGATCGCGATTCTGTACCTGATCGGCATCACATTCTTCTTCGCGATCGGGGGCCTCGCCGCGGCGCTGATCCGTCTGGAGCTGCTGACCCCGGCCGGGGATGTCTTCCAGGCCGAGATGTACAACCGGATCTTCACGACGCACGGCGTCATGATGGTTTTCTTCTTCATGATCCCGGGCATTCCCGGCGTGCTCGGGAACTTCCTGATCCCTCTGATGATCGGCGCCAAGGACGTGGCGTTCCCGCGCCTGAACCTGCTGTCCTGGTACCTCTACATAATCGGGGGGTTGATGGCGCTGTGGGCGGTCGTCCATGGCGGCGTGGATACCGGGTGGACGTTCTACACGCCCTACTCCACCGTCTACGCCAACGGCTGGGTCGTGGTGACCGCCGTGGGGATCTTCATCAACGGGTTTTCGTCGATCCTGACGGGCTTGAATTTCCTGGTCACCCTGCACACGATGCGCGCCCCCGGGATGACCTGGATGCGGCTGCCGCTGTTTTGCTGGGGCATGTACGCGACCGGCATCATCCAGCTCCTGGGCACGCCGGTCATCGCGATCACGCTGCTGCTGGTCGCGGCCGAGCGCATCTTCCACCTCGGCGTCTTCGACCCGGCGCAGGGCGGCGATCCGGTGCTCTTCCAGCACCTCTTCTGGTTTTACTCGCACCCGGCCGTCTACATCATGATCCTGCCGGCCATGGCGGTGATCAGCGAGCTCGTGACGGCGTTCTCGCGCAAGCCCATCTTCGGCTATAAGTTCATCGCGGCCTCGTCCGTCGCGATCGCGGTCCTGTCGTTCCTGGTGTGGGGCCACCACATGTTCGTCTCGGGCCAGTCGGTCTACGCGGGGCTGGTCTTCTCGATCCTGTCTTTCATGGTGGCGATCCCGTCGGCGATCAAGGTCTTCAACTGGACGGCCACGCTCTATAAGGGATCGGTGTCGTACCAGACGCCTCTGCTCTACGCCCTCGGCTTCATCGGCCTCTTCACGTTCGGCGGGCTGACCGGGTTGATGCTGGCCACGCTGGGACTCGACGTCCACGTGCACGACACGTACTTCATCGTCGCGCACTTCCACTACATCATGGTCGGCGGCACGATCATGGCGTACCTCGGAGGCCTCCACTACTGGTGGCCCAAGATCTCGGGCAAGCTCTACCCCGAGTACTGGTCGCGCGTCTCCGCGTGGGTCATCTTCATCGGCTTCAACCTCACGTTCTTTCCGCAGTTCATCGTGGGCTACCTCGGGATGCCTCGCCGGTACCACGCGTACCCCGAGGAGTTCCAGGTCTTGAACGTCATGTCGACCGCGGGAGCGTCGATCCTGGGGATCGGATACGTGATTCCGCTGATCTACTTCTTCTACTCGATGCGCTACGGCAAGGACGCGGCCGACAACCCGTGGGGCGCCACGGGGCTCGAGTGGCAGACGCCCTCGCCGCCGCCGACCGAGAACTTCCCCGAGACGCCGGTCGTGACCGGACGCCCCTACGACTACCTGACGGGGCGGGACGAGGAGGCGGCCATTGGTTGACGCGCACGCGCACGCCGTAGCCCACGAGGCGCCGCCGGAGTTGCGCCACCACTTCGTGGACCTGCCGGCCCAGAGGGAGGCGTCGTCCCTCGGGATGTGGATGTTCCTCGTCACCGAGGTGCTCTTTTTCGGCGGGATGTTCACGGCCTACGTCGTCTACCGGTCGACGTACCGGACGGCGTTCGAGGGCGCGTCCAACCTTCTCGACATCACGCTCGGCGCCGTCAACACAGGCGTGCTGATCATGTCCTCGCTGACGATGGCTATGGCGGTCTGGGCGGCGTCGCAGGGCAGGAAGAAGCTCATCATCCTCTTCCTCCTCGCCACGATCGCACTGGGCAGCGTCTTCCTCGGGATCAAGTACGTCGAGTACAAGCAGAAATTCGAGCATCACGAGGTCCCCGGACCGCATTTCGTCGTGCCGCACGACGAGAGGACGCACCAGCCTCTCCCTCGCCAGGCCGAGATGTTCTTCTCGCTCTACTTCTGCATGACGGGGCTCCACGCCCTCCACATGATCATCGGCGTGGGCCTGCTGACGTGGCTGATCCTCAAGGCGCGCGACGACGCGTTCTCGTCGCGGTACTACACGCCCGTCGACAACGTCGGGCTGTACTGGCACTTCGTGGACATCGTCTGGATCTTCCTCTTCCCGCTGCTCTACCTGCTCGGGAGGCACACGCTGTGAGCCACAACGGCACGCATTCCGCTTCGCCGAAGGCGTACTTCGCCGTCTTCGCGGCGCTGATGGTCTTCACGGCGCTGACGGTCTGGGCGTCGTTCCAGCACCTGGGCGTCTGGAACACGCCCGTCGCCCTGGCCATCGCGGTGACCAAGGCGCTTCTCGTCGCCCTGATCTTCATGCACCTGAAGGACTCGCCGAAGCTCACGATCCTCGTCGTCGCCTCGAGCGTGCTGTGGCTCGCGTTCCTGATCGTGATCACTGTGTCGGACTACGTCACGCGCGCCTGGCTGCCGATCTATCCCCGCTGAGAATCAGCCGCCCGGACCCGCCGGAGCCGCGGCGAAGAGCACCCCCACGAGAATCAGCGCCCCTCCCACGAGCACCCGGGGCGAAAAGGCCTCGCCGAGGACGATGCTCCCCAGGACGACTGCGATCACGGTGTCGATGACGGGGATCATTCCGATGACCGCGACGGGCACCCGTGGCAAGAGCCAGAACAATCCGACGAACGGGAGCGCGGTGCCGAAGATCGCCAGGTAGAAGAGGGCCCCGAGCGAGCGAGGCGTCCAGTGCAAGACGGTCCCGCGCTCGACGGCGGCGGCGACGGCCAGCAGGAGCGAAGAGCCCACCAGCGTCTGCGCCCAGACGTTGCGCAGCGGTGAGACGTCCGAGAGGTGCTTCTTGTTGAGCACGTTGGCGAGGGCCGCGACCACCGCGGCCAGGAGCATCAGGGCGCTTCCCAGCAGCAGCAGCCGCGTCTCCGTCGAGAAGATCGTGCGGGCCGACGGCGCCTCGATCACCGCGACTCCCGAGAGACCGAGCGCCGCCGACGCGAGCGTTCGCCGCGTCAGGGGCTCGTCCGGGAGCAAGAAGTGCGCGAAGACGCCGACGAAGATGGGGAAAGTCGCGAAGAGCAGCGCGGCCAGGCCCGAGTGGATCCACTGCTCGGCCATGAAGATACAGGCGTACTGGAGGCCGATCTGAAGGAGGCCGCCCAGCACGATCCACTTCCTCTGCGCGGGCGACGGCCGGCGGGAAGAAGCCGCGAGGGCGAAGGGCGTCAGGAGCAGCCACGCCACCCCCATCCGGATGCCCGCGAACCAGAGGGGCGGAAGGTCCTGCAGGCCGATCTTGATCGCCAGCCACGTCGAGCCCCAGACCAAGCAGCACCCGACGTAGAGGGCGAGAACGCGCCCCCGCAGCACCGACATCGCGGCGCATCATACAGAGCGTAGAATCCGACCGTGTTCGAGCTGACCGTGAAGCGGATCGGGCCCAAGCCCGAGACGTACCGCGAGCTCTCGCGAGCCCTTTCGGCCCTCCTCGAGGGCGAGACCGACGCGCTCGCGAATCTGTCCAACGCGTCGGGGCTGCTCGCGCAGGCGCTGGATCGCGTGAACTGGTCGGGCTTCTACCTGGTGCGCAGCGGCGAGCTCGTGCTCGGCCCGTTCCAGGGCAAGCCCGCGTGCGTGCGCATCCCCATGGGAAAGGGGGTCTGTGGAACGGCGGCGCAATCGCGCCAGACGCTGATCGTGCCCGACGTCCACGCCTTCGAAGGCCACATCGCGTGCGACGAGGACTCGCGCTCGGAGATCGTGGTGCCGATCCTCCAGAACGGAGTCCTGCGGGGCGTCCTGGACGTGGATTCGCCCGAGAAGAACCGCTTCGATGAGGAGGACAAGACTGGCCTCGAAGCGTTCGTGGGGATCCTCACCCCGCGCGTCGCGTGGGGAAAGCTCTAGGAGCGCCCCCTCAACCTCTCCCTCTCCCCTGCCCGGTGTGCGTTGCATGGGAGAGGATTCCCGAGCGACTTCCCCTCTCTCGTCGGTCGGCCCGCGAAGCGGGCCGCTCAGAGTCCGAGAGGAGCCTCGCGCCGCGGGAGCCGGAGCGCGGCGAGGGTCAGGCTTGCGGTCGAGCCTCTTTTCGGCGAGCCGCAAGCCGGTGCGCCCGAAGGGCGCAGACTCCCGAACAAGCGGAGGCGAGGACTACATCAGCGGCAACCGGCCCGCGAATCCCTCCTCGTATCCGTGGAAGTGGTTGAGCGCCGGCTCGGGATACTTCCAGCAGTAGTACCCGGCGCCCGAATCGAAGTCGACGAGCCAGACTCCCTTGACCTCGATGCCGAGCGACTGCATCTCCTCGGCCCAGTCGCGCACCACAGACTCCCGGGCCTCGTCCTGGTCTCCGGGAAGCTGCCCGTAGCGGGCGACGGCCTCGGCGGTCCGCTCCTGGACGCGCGGCAGGAGCGCGCGCGCTTGCTCGAGCGTGAAGGTGCGCCGCGCGCTCTCGGCCGGCGCGCCGCCGGCCTCGCGGTCCCGCACCGGGACAACGAAACGCCGCGGGCCTTCGTGATCCTCGTCTTCCCCTTCCGAGGACTCGCCTTCGCTCTCGAGGATTTCGGCGGCCTCGTCGGTGCGGCCGCACTTCCACAGCAGCAGGCCGCGCTCGCGCCGGAGCGCCGCCACGTCCGGCTGCAGGATCTCGGCGAAGTCCAGAGCCGCGAGGGCCTCCTCCCATCGCTCGCGCCGCTCGTAGGAGCGGCGCAGGTTCAGCAGCACGCGGGCGAGGATCGCGCGCGGAGGATCGGGGCGCAGCAGATCCGAGGAGAGCGCCACGGGAGACCCGAAGATCGATCCCAGCCGGCGCGAGAGGCCGGCCGTGTCGTAGAGCGCGCCGCCGTCGAACGGATCCAGGAACGTGCCCTCGGGCATGTCCGGTCCGCCCACCACGAAGTGCCCGGGCAGGCCCACGCCGGTCAGCCGCACGCCGGCCAGGCGTGCGACCTCGATCGTGAGGATGGACAGCGTGATCGGCATGCCCCGCCGCCGCGCGAGCACGCGGGCGACCGACGAGTTTTCGGGCGCGTCGTAGGTCTCGCCGTCCCCGCGAAATCCTTCCTCGGCGAAGAGCACGCGCCGCAGCGCCTCGAGCGGCGCCTCGTTGCGGCGCGCCGCTTCGCGCACGCGCACGGCCATACCCGCGACCGCGGCCCGCGTCGACTCGAGGTTCTCGCGCGGATCCACCAGGGTGGCCACCGCGAGCGCGCCCTCGAAGAGGTCCGGCTCCTTGCGCGAGACGAGCGCCCCGAAGCGCGTGCGCAGCTCGTCCCGCGTCGCCACCGCTACTCCCGGCGGGCGATCGCCACGCCGTCGCGCAACGGCACGATGACCGACTTGAATTCCTGGAGGGCGAAGAGCGTCTGGTTGAACTGGCGGATTCCCTCGGTGGCCTTGTCGCGCGAGGAGGGATCCACGACCCGCCCCGACCAGAGCGTGTTGTCCGCCAGCAGGTAACCGCCCCGCCGCACCCGCGGCGCCGCGGACTTCAGCGCGCGCGGATAGCCGTCCTTGTCGACGTCGATGAAGATGAGGTCGTAGTAGCCGGTCGTGGAGTCGAGGCTCTCCGCCGCATCGCCCACCCGGAAGACTACGCGGTCGGCCAGCTCCGCGCGCTCGAGGTAGGCCCGGGCACGGTCCGCGTTCTCCTGGCTGCCGTCGGTGTAGATTACCTGGCCGCCCTTCCCCACGGCCCGCGCGAAGAATGCCGTCGAATAGCCGATGGCGCTGCCCATCTCGAAGACGCGCGTGGCGCCGATCGACCGCGCCAGGATCTCCAGGAGCGTCCCGACAGCGGGGCCCACGATCGGCACGTCGTGCCGGGCCGCGTAGGCTTCCATCTCCGCGATGACGGGATCGCGCGCGGGGATCAGCCCCCGCACGTACTCGTCGATCGCCGGCGGAACGATGTCAGCCACGCCGGGATTCTATAATTCGCGCGTGTCGCCACCCGACGGATTCCCGGCCGAGGAGTACGACCGCCTCGTCGCGACGCGGCGCGACCTGCACCGCCATCCCGAGATCGCGTACGAAGAGCGACGGACCGCCGGCATCGCCGCGGTCCGCCTGAAGGAGCTGGGCCTCTCGCCGCGCGAGCGCGTGGGGCGCACGGGCGTCGTCGGCGACCTCGGACACGGCGGGCCGCGCGTGATGTACCGCGCCGACATGGACGCGCTGCCTCTGACGGAGACCAGCTCCGAGAGCTATGCCTCGACGATCCCGGGCCGCATGCACGCCTGCGGGCACGACGGCCATGTCGCGATCGCGCTCGCGGTGGCGGCCCGCCTGGCGAAGGCGCCTCCGCCGGCCCCGCTGCGCTTTCTCTTCCAGCCCGCCGAAGAGGGCCGGGGAGGAGCCCAGGCGTGCGTCGAGGACGGCGCGCTCGAGGGAGTCGTGTCGGCGTTCGGGCTGCACCTCTGGAGCCCGTTGCCCGTCGGCCGGATCGGAGTCAACCGCGGCGCATTGATGGCCGCGGTCGACCGCTTCGAGATCGAGATCGTCGGCCGCGGCGGCCACGGCGCGATGCCCCACGAAGCCGCCGACCCGATCCTCGCGGCCGCGCGCGTGGTCGAGGCGCTCCAGTCGATCGTCGCCCGCGAGATCTCGCCGCTCGACTCCGCCGTGGTCACGGTCGGCAGCATCCACGGAGGGTCCGCCTTTAACGTCATCCCATCCACCGTCCGGCTCGAGGGTACCGCGCGCTCGTTCACCCCGGAGACCGGAAGGGGGCTGCCGGAGAAGATCGCGCGCATCGTCCACGGCACGGCAGAGGCTTCCGGCGTCACAGCGAATCTGTCGTACGAACGCAGCAACGGCGCGACGGTCAACGATCCCGCGATGGCCGATCTCGTAATCGAGACCGCGGGCCGCATTCTCGGCGAGGAGAACGTCGAGACCGATACCCGCACGCTCGGAGGCGAGGACATGTCCGTCTTCCTCGAGCAGGTGCCGGGCTGCTTCTTCTTCGTGGGCTGCGCGCGCGAGGGAAGCCTCCGTCCCCACCACTCCCCCGAGTTCGATCTCGACGAGCGCGCGCTCGCCGTCGGGACGGTCGTGATGGAAGCCGTCCTGCGCGAGGCGGCGAAGCGGCTCCGCTAGCGCCTCGACCTCGACTTCCGCTCACTTCCCGGGGCCGGGATCGTACTCCTGACCGATGTTGGGGCCCCACCATTGATGGTGGATGAAGTCGTAGCGATAGCCGATCTGCGTGTACGGGATGCGGACGAGATTGAAGAAGATGAACAGGCAGCGCCCCCACCACGTCGTGTCGCGCACACCGAGCGCGGTCAGAATCTCGGGGAAATTCAAGCCGACTTCGATGCCGATCTGCTGTTCGCGATACTGCGGGAGAGAGTTCTTGTAGCCCTTGCTGCCATACGTCATCGACACCAGCAGGAAGCGGGACGGGCCGGGGTCGAACTTCATCCGCCGGGCGAGTCCCGCGATCTTCAGGTCGGCCGTGTAAATCTCCTCGGAGTAGTCCTTGCCGGTCTCGCTGACCGGGCAGCAGGGCTGCGGCAGGTTGTTGGGCACGGGGCCTAAACGAAAGCCGATCAGATCGTCCAGGCCGTTTCGCGAGACGAGGATCGCCGTCGCGGCTCCCGCGGCGTCCACGACCAGGTCCTCGTACGAGAAGCCGAAGAGGGTGAAGGCGTCGCCGATTTCCGTGGCGAGGCCGGCACCCATCGACGTCAGGAAGGCCATCAGCTCCGCCTGCTCCCGCGAATAGTTCATCCGGTAATAGCCGATCTGAAGCTCGCGCGCGAGGGCGTTGTAGAGAACGAAGTGTGAGGCTTTGTCGGCACCGCCGGCATACGTGTGCTTGCCGAACCAGAACTCGTTGTGGAAGTTGAACGGCTCGTATCCGTGCCGCCAGATCGTGGAGGATGAAGCGATCGCGGACCCGACGAGGACCGCGGTCGAGATAGCGGCGGCTCGTCTCTTGTTCGGGCGGCGGCCCGGAGGCGCGAGCACGGTCGGCTCCGGAGGTTCGGGGTCCTCGATGGACGCGAGGGCGGCCGCCACGAGGTCCGGAGGCTCGAGGGCCGGAAACGTCGCGTCGAGCGTCAGGCTCTGCGTCTCCTCTTCGAAGACGCGGGCGGAGTCCTCGCCTTCGAAAAGCGGAAACGTCTCCGCGCGGGCTCCCGGTGACAGCGCCAGGACGAGCGCAAGTCCCGCCCACGCGCCGAGTCCGCGGCGACGCCGACGAGTACGTTCAAAACTCACCGGCCGCCCGCGCGCGCGAAAAGCGCCGTTCCTCTCCACACTCCCGGGCGCAACGGCAGCCTCGAAACCTCGTTCGTCAAACACCCTCTCAAAAGTCGCGGCATTATCCCAGAGACGGCGGAGCCCCGGAAACGACGTCCGGGCCGTGGATAATGCCGGTTCCGTGGCGACCCTCTTCCTGTGGGCCCTCGTCGTCTATCTCGCCGCCGTCCTCGCGACCGGTTTGGCAT
>JBKOZO010000070.1:0-22871 GCA_046725935.1 Acidobacteriota bacterium
GCCCCCCGCCCCGCCGCCCGCCAGGCCGGCGGCGCCCCCGCCCGCACCGGCGCAGGCGGCCCAGGGAGGTCAGGTCGAGTCGATCGAGGAGCGCATCCGGCGCCGGTCCTCGCCGCTCGTGCGCAAGATCGCCCAGGAGAACTCGATCGACATCGGCGACATCGAGGGCACCGGGATCTACAACCGGGTCACCAAAAACGACGTCCTCTCGTATCTGGAGAACCGCAAGGTCGCCGGACCGGCTCCCGCGGCCGCGCCGGCTCCCTCGAAGGCGGCGACGGCCCCGGCGGAAGTCGTCGGCCGCGCCGAGCCGGCCGAGGCCCCCGCGCCGCGGCCCGCGATTCCGCTGACCGACCGCGACGAAGTCGTCGCGATGAGCAAGATCCGCAGGATCACGGCCGAGAACATGATCCTCTCCAAGAGGACCTCGGCCCACGTCACGACGGTCTTCCAAATCGACTACACGAACATCGCGAAGATCCGCGCGAAGCACAAGGACGCGTTCCTCGAGAAGAACGGCGTCAAGCTGACGTATCTGCCGTTCATCTTCCGCGCCGCGATCCAGGCCCTCCGGGAGTTCCCGCAGGTCAACGCGTCGATCGACGGCGACAACATCGTCTACCACAAGGACATTCATCTCGGCATGGCCGTCGCGCTGGACTGGGGGCTCATCGTTCCGGTGATCAAGAACGCCGACGAGAAGTCGATCCTGGGGCTCGCGCGCGCCTCGCAGGACCTGGCCGAGCGCGCCCGGACCAAGCGCCTGAAGCCCGAAGAGATCCAGGGAGGCACCTTCACGGTGACGAACCCGGGAGTCTTCGGATCGCTCTTCGGCACGCCGATCATTCCGCAGCCCCAGGTCGCGATCCTCGGCGTCGGCACGATCGAGAAGCGGCCCGTCGTCGTCAACGACGAGAACGGCCAGGACGCCCTGGGCATCCGCACCGTCGGCTATCTCGCGCTGTCCTTCGACCATCGCCTGATCGACGGCGCGGACGCCGATCGGTTCATGGCGAGCGTGAAGAAGACGCTCGAGACCGGCGAGTTCGATCTCGGATAGCGGCTCGGACATAGGTTCCGTCCCGCGGCTGTCGCGGGCGGCTGTCCTCGCGATCTTCCTCGCGGCCCTCGCGGTGCGCCTGGCGGCCATCGGCGTCGTGGGATTCTCAACGCTGCGCTTCGGCGACGCGCGCGCCTACCTCGGCGCCGCCGAGACGCTCGTCCGCACGGGGCACTATCCCAGGGAGACCGACTACCACTCGTTTCGCGCGCCCGGCTACCCCGTCTTCCTCGTGGCGGCGACGCTCGGGGATCCGCGGCGTGTCGGCCTGGCCAAGGTCGCGAACGCCGCGGTTGGCGCGATCTCGGCGATCCTTCTCGCGCTCCTCGCCGCCCGCCTCTTCCGCCGACGCGACGCGGCCATCGCGACGGGCACGGTCGCGGCCCTGGATCCGTCGCTCGTCCTGATGACCACCGACGTTCAGAGCGAGCCGCTCTTCCTTCTGCTGCTGGTGTCGGGCGCGGTGTTCCTGCTTCTGAGCGTGGATCGGCCGTCGTCGAATGCCGGCGTGCTCGCCGGCGCGGCGCTCGCGCTGGCGGCGCTGACGCGCCCCTCGGCGCTGGCGCTGGCGCCGCTCCTCGCGGCGCCTCTGTGCGACCGGCGGTGGCCGCTGCGGGTCCGGGCACACCTGGCGGCCTCGACCCTCCTCGGATTCCTCCTGACACTGCTTCCCTGGACGCTTCGCAACGCCCTCGTCTACCGCGAGCTGATGCCGGTCAACGACTTCGCCGGCGTCACGCTCTATCTCGGCAACTCCGACCACATGGCACGGTTCTACGAGATCCGGACGCGCGAGGAGTACGACGCCTGGATTCGGGAGCTCGGGCGGCTGACCGAGCAAAAGCACGCGGCCCTCGCGTCGGCGGGCATGCTCTCGCCGTCGGAGAAGACGCGCGCGTTTCTGAAGATGGCGCTGGAAGAGCGGCGGCGCAACCCGGGCGCGAGCCTGCGGCTTCTCGCCCACAAGACCTGGGACTGGCTCCGGCCCTATCCCAATCCTCTCTTCTGGCCCCGCTGGGCGGTCGTCGCGGTGGGCGCGTTCTACACAATCCTTTACGTTGTCGCGGCGCGCGGCCTGCTGCGGTCCCCGCGGCGCGGAGCGGCCCTCTTCGGCGCGGCGGTGCTCGGAATCAGCCTTCTGGCACACCTGCTGCTGATCGTCGTGTGGCGATATCGCGTACCCTACTGGGACCCGGTCCTGATCCTCTTCGGCGTCTACGGAGCGCTCGGCCTCCGTACGGCCGCACGGTAGGATTCGCACGTGGACGTCTCCGCGACGGTCCGCGGCGCGCGTGCCGCCCTCTACTGGCTCGCCAGCCCGTTCGACCGCTTCGGACGCCGCCTCGCCGGCCTTCCTCCGCTGCCGCCCCTGTGGCTTCGCCGCCATGCCGGCGCGATCCGGGCCTGGGAGAGGAGCGTGCGCGACACCGCGGACTTCCTGAGCCGCCTCGAGCTCGCGTCCGACGCCGCCGTCGTGCTCGACATCGGTTGCGGTCCGGGGGCCATGGTCGAGACTCTGACCCGGCGGCTCCCGCCCAACGGCCGCTATGTCGGGTTCGACGTGCACGCGCCGTCGATTCGCTGGTGTCGGCGCCGGTGGTCGGGCGACCCGCGCGTTCGTTTCGAGCTCGCCGCCGTTCGATCGGCCTACGGAGCCGCGGCGGGTCCGCCCGTGTCCAGCTACCGATTCCCGATGGAGGACGGCGAGGCGGACCTCGTGCTCGCCAAGTCCGTCTTCACTCACCTGCTCGAGGCGGACGCCCGGCACTACCTGGCGGAGATCCGCCGCGTGCTCCGCGCCGGCCGCCCCGCCGTCGTGACGGCGTTCCTATTCGACCGGAATCACCCTGAGCTCGAGGCCGTGCGCCGCGCGCTTCCGTTCGAAAGGAGCGGCGGCGCCGTCCGGCTTCGCCGCCACAGCCGCCCGACTGCGGCGGTCGCCTTCGACCGGAGCGCCTTCGGGAAGATGGTCGAGGACAGCGGCCTGCGCGTCGTGTGGCACTCGCCGGGTTTCTATCCGGGACGCGCACGTCTCGACGCCCAGGACGTCCTGGTCCTCGGGCACTGAGAATAGACTCGAGAGGTGGAAGCTCTGGCGACATTTTCGCGCGCGCCGGTTCGGGCCCTCTGGCTCGGCCGCGTCGCCTACGACGACGCCCTCGCGCTCCAGGCGGAGGCGGCGGCCCGCGCGGCCCGCGGCGAGGGCGAAACGCTCCTGCTCCTCGAGCACGAGCCGGTCATCACGCTCGGACGAAATGCCGACCCATCCGACGTCCGGCTGTCACCCGATCGTCTCTCGGAGCTCCGGATCGCCGTGCGGAATTCGAACCGGGGCGGCAAGGTCACGTACCACGGTCCGGGACAGCTCGTCGGCTACCCCGTTCTCAATCTGTCGCCGGATCGCAAGGACGTCAAGCGCTACGTGACGGACCTCGAGGAGGTCCTGATCGGCGCGCTTGCCGGTTTCGGCATCCGCGCCGAGCGCTCGCCCCGCCGGGAGCGCGTGACTTCGGTGTGGGTGGGCAACGACAAGATCGCGGCGATCGGAATCCACCTCGCGCGATGGGTCACGACGCACGGTTTCGCGCTCAACGTCACCGACGAGCCTCTCGCGCACTTCTCGGGAATCGTGCCGTGCGGCATCACGGATGGAGGCGTGACGTCGATGGAGCAGATCCTCAAACGGCCACTGGCCGTCGAAGACGTGGCGCGCGCCGTGCTTCCCCGCTTCGGGGCCGTCTTCGGCCGGGAGATAATCGCGCCGTGAAGTCCGATCTGCCGATCGCGCCCGCCGCACCAGCCTCGCGCCTCGCGCGGCCGTCCTGGCTGAAGGTCCGCCTCGACTCGACCGGCGAGTACGACGCAGTCCGGCGCATGATGCGCCGCCTCTCGCTGGTCACCGTGTGCGAAGAGGCGCGGTGCCCCAACATCCACGAGTGCTGGGCCCGGGAGCGCACCGCCACGTTCATGCTCCTGGGCGACATCTGCACCCGCCACTGCGGCTTCTGCGCGGTCGGAAAGGGCAAGCCCGGCTCCGTCGACCCCGGCGAGCCCGAACGCGTCGCCGAAGCCGCGCATGAGCTCGGCTTGTCGCACGCCGTCGTGACGTCGGTCAACCGCGACGACCTCGAGGACGGAGGCGCCGCGCACTTCGCCGCGACCATCCGGGCGATCCGGCGCCGCAACCCCGGGGCGACGGTCGAGGTCCTGATCCCGGACTTCCAGGGCAACTGGGATGCCCTCGGGGTCGTGCTCGCCGAGACGCCCGAGATCCTGAACCACAACGTCGAGACCGTGCCGCGTCTGTACCGCCGCGTGCGGCCCGACGCGAAGTACGCGCAGTCGCTCGAGCTCCTCGCCCGCGCCGACACGCATCGGAGGGAGCGCGGCCTACCGATGAAGACCAAGTCGGGCCTGATGGTCGGCCTCGGCGAAACGCCGGAGGAGCTGCGGGAGACGCTCTCGGATCTGCGCCGCGCCGGCTGCGACATCGCCACGGTCGGCCAGTACCTCCAGCCCTACGAGCGCCGGCTTCCGGTCGAGCGCTACTACACGCCCGACGAATTCGCCGGGATCGCCCGCGACGGCGAAGCGCTGGGTTTCCTGCGCGTCGAGTCGGGACCGCTGGCGCGATCCTCCTACCACGCGCGGCGCGCGCTCGATAGCCCCGCGGCCTGATCCGAGCATGAAGAACCTTCGACGACTCGCGCTGCCGATGCTGGTCTGCGCGCTCCTCGCGGTCGCGGCTCCCCTGGCCGCGCAGACGCGGGGCGCCACCCTCACGAAGAAACAGGATCCGGTCTACCCCGAGGACGCCTCCCAGAAGGACAAGCAGGGCAACGTGCTCTTCATCGGAAGGATCGACACGAAGGGCAACGTCACCGACCTGCACATGGCCTCGGCGACGTCGAAGGAGTTCGTGGCTCCGGCCATGGAAGCCGTGGGCGCGTGGAAGTTCAAGCCCGCGATGCGCGACGGCAAGCCGATCGAGATCCCGTTGAACGCCGCCGTGCGGTTCCGAAAGACGGGGCCGCCGAGGGGACTGATTCCCGTGCCGATCCTGGGCGACCTCGCGGTCTATCCCGCCGACGCGTCCGGAGCGAAGACGGCGCCCGACGGGTTTCCGATCCGCAAGGGAAAGGATCCGGCGGTGCGCGCCGAGGTGGTCCTCGATGTGGCGCCGCAGCAGCCCCGGACCATCGCGGTGAAGGTCGAAGCCATCTCGCCCTCGGGAAAGTCGATCCCGATCTTCCAGCCCCCTCTCGCCGTTCCGGCCCTCGCGACCGAGGTGACGTTCCCCGTCGTCGCGCAGATCCGCCCCGACTGGGAGGAGGGCGTCTGGATCCTTCGCTTCACCGCCGACGACAAGAACGCGGGCGGAGGCCAGTTCTGGCTGGCCTCGGATCCGGACCGCTACTCATTCGTCCTGCCGGTGGCTCCGCGATGAGGACCGCCCGCGCCGCGCTCGCCGCGGCGCTGCTTCTCGCGAGCGCGCCGGTTGCGCCGCTCGCGAATCCGGTCGAGCCTGCCTGCGCGGGATTCACGCCGCCGCGCCGCACGTCGACGCCGGACGTCACGCTTCCGGCCTCCTACACCGCGGCGCGCCTGGGTGGCGAAGTCGTGGACGAGGTCGTGATCTCCAAGAACGGCGAGCTGACCTCGGTCCGCCTCGTGCGGGCGCGGGTGGATCTGCTCGCGCCGTTCGGCGAGGTCGCGGTGAAGAACTCGAACTTCACCGGCGGCGCGATCGAGGGAAACCCCGTCGCCGTCCGGGGGCTCGTGGCGAACATTCTCGGCACCGTGACTGCGGCCCGCGTCGAGCCGGAGTACGACCTGCTGTGGGCGTACGTCGCCGAGGGATCGTCGAAGGAAGCGCGCTGGCAGCTCGCCGAAAGCGTCGAGAAGCTGGCTCTCACGGGCCACGTCGGAACGCCGGTGCCGCAGGGCGCGGAGATCGTCGCGCATGCCCCGTCCGGCGCCGAGAAAAAGCTGCTCTCCCTGCCCGCCTCCTCCGCGCCGGTCGAGCTGCGGGAGACGGTTTCGACGGGGCGTTTCTTCGCCAAGAGCGGGGACTACCGGCTGGAGCTGAGATCCGGCGGAAAGGCGCTCGCGTACACCACGCTGACGATCGCACCCGATTTCACGTCGGCGGTCGTCAACGCCTGCAACCGCATCCGCTAACCCAGAAACAATCTGGGCCGGGACACGAGGCCCCGGCCCGCACGCGATTCCTCCGGCCTCCCGGACGGCGTAGTTTGGCACGGAGGGCGGGGCCGTGTCGACTGTCCGGCGCGGACGTATGATCGTCACGCTTCCGAGATAGTGCTCAACGCCAAGTGGGACGACCGCCCCGCGGGCTACGCGGCGATGCGCGATTGCTGGCTGACGCGCCGGCGCCTGCGTTACATGACCGAGGTCGTCGGCGCCCTTCCGGAGGGGGGCCGGGTCCTCGAGCTCGGCTCGGGGGCCGGCGAGATCCTCATCGCTCTGGCCCTCGCCCATCCGGGTCTCCGGTTCGTCGGGCTGGATCCGCAGGCGAGCTACGTTGCGTTCGCGTCGGAGGCGGCCCGCCGCCAGGGAGCTCCCAACGTCACGTTTCGCCAGGGCACGGCGGAAGAGGCCGACGCGGCGCTCTCCGGCGAACCCGTCTTCGACCTGATCGTGTCCAACGACGTTCTCCATCACGTCAAGAGCCAGGAGCGCACGGCGGCGGCCGCCGCACGCGTCGCCCGGCCCGGGGCGCGCTGGCTCGCCATCGAGCCAAACTGGCGCAACCTCTACGTCCTGGTGCGGTGCGCGTGGAAGCGCGGCGAGAAGAACTTCCGGCCGGCTCCGTTTCTCCGGGCCGCCCGGAATGCGGGCTGGACGGGCGGGCGGCGCTCGTTCCTCTTCCTGATCCCGCCGTTCGTCAAGGAGCCGTCCCCCCTCTTCGCGTGGCTGGAGGAGCGCATCGAGACGTGGTCCCCCGTGGCCGGAGGCATCGCGCTTCTCCTGACTATGACGTGAAGTCGCGAATGTCGCGGAACGGGGTGGCGCGGTTGGAGAAGTCGGGCCGGTAGTACCGGTTGGCGGTCTCGAGCTCCTGCTGGTAGCCTTTGGACAGGCCGTTGGCCTCGAGGCCCGCGAGAGCGTCCTCCCACTCGGCGGCGGTGATGGAGCGGTTCAGCGCCGCGTACTTCGGATTGTCGGCCGCGCGGTGGATTGCGTAGTACTGAGCCATCAGCGAGATCGCGACGTTGGGCGACAGCGACTCGGCGATCCACGCCAGCGATTCGGCCACGCCGGCAACGCCGTTGGGCAGCACCAGCACGCGCACGAGCAGGCCGCTCTTGAGCAACCCGTCCTCGCCGATCGCGAGGCGAGACCCCTTCTGCCGGTACATCTCGACTAACGCCTCGCGCGAGCGCCGCGCGTAGTCGGGGATCTTGGAGTAGAGCGCTCCCGCGGCCGAGTCGGCGTACTTGAAGTCGGGCAGGTAGACGTCCACGACGCCATCGAGCAGGCGCAGGACCTCGACCGAATCGTAGGCGTTGGTGTTGTAGACGATCGGGAGCCGCAATCCTTTCCGGGCGGCGAGGAGAACCGCCTTCGCCATCTGCGGGGCGAAGTGCGTGGGCGACACGAACCCGATGTTGTGGCAGCCCTTCGCCTGGAGCTCCAGCGTCATCTCGGCGAGCCGCTCGACGGAAATCTCGTTGCGGCGCTGCGTCTGGTAGTCCTGGCTGATCTGGTAGTTCTGACAGTAGACGCAGCGCAGGTTGCAGTTGCCGAAGAAAACGTTGCCCGCTCCCTTCGTGCCCGAGAGACAAGGCTCCTCGCCGAAGTGTGGCGTGCAGGCCGACACGACCGGGTTCTCGCCGGACGCGCAGGACGCGAGGACTCCCGCGAGGCGGTCGTTGCCGCAGTCGCGCGGGCAGACGGTGCAGGCCTTGAGCAGCGCGTAGAGCTTCTCCACCCGCTCTTCGAGCTCGCCCGTTTCGAGCAGCGCCAGATAGCCGGGGGCGACCATCCGGACGAGCTTAGCATTGGCCCCGTGCGCGAACCCTGGAAGTCGCGCTGGTTGCGCTGGCGCTTCAATCTGTTCCCGGCCTGGAGAGGTACCGGGGCGCGCGTGGATTTCATCGCCGAGGACTGGCGCGAGGTGCGCGTGCGCCTTCCCCTGTCGTGGCGCACGCGCAACTACGTTGGGACCATCTTCGGAGGAAGCCTCTACGGCGCGGTGGACCCGGTCCTCATGATCATGCTGATCCAGAACCTCGGGCCGGGATACACCGTCTGGGACAAGGCGGCCACGATCCGATTCGTCAAGCCCGGCCGCGCGACGCTGTACGCGACGTTCACGCTGAACGAGGCCGAGCTTTCCGAGATTCGCCGGCTTCTCGAATCCGCGCCTTCGGTGGATCGCATCTACACGGTGGAGCTGAAGGACTCCTCCGGCGTGGTCCACGCCGAGGTCGATAAGACGATCTACATCCGAAAAAACGCCGCGAGCGGCTAGGTCCCCGCGAACTCCGCCGGCAGGCGCACCTCGCGCGCCTTCTTGTCGTCGCGGAGCCCCAGGAAGACCGGCTGCCGCAGCTTGCCGTCGGCGGTCCATTCCTGGAACGCGATCTGCGCGACCGCTCGCGGAGTCACCCAGGTGGCCTTCGGCTCGCGCGGCGGATTGATGAACGGAGGCTTCGCCACGGCCATCGGCGAAAGCGTCTTTGCCAGCGACGAGAGCGTCTTCTCGGTGAATCCCGTCCCGACTTTACCGACGAACCGCAGATCCCTGCCCGCGTACGCGCCGAGCAGGAGCGCTCCGAGGTGCTGCCGGCCTCCGCGCGGAGGCGTGAAGCCCCCGACGACGAACTCCTCCTCCTGGTGGACCTTCACCTTGAGCCATCGCCGGCTGCGTCCCTCCTCGTAGCGCGAGGACTCGTCCTTGGCCACGAGGCCCTCGAATCCGCGCCGCTCGGCGATGCGATACGCCGCGAGCCCGTTCTTCGCCAGGCGCCGCGAGAGAAACATCGCCGCGGACTCGCGGCCGAGAGCGCTCTCGAGCTCGCCGCGGCGCTCAGCCTGCGGCCGCCGGCGCAGATCCCGCCCGCTTCGATAGAGACAGTCGAAGACCGCATAGGCCTGCGCGACATCCCCTCGCTGCAGCAGCTGGAAGCGCGACACCTTCTTCCGGTCGAACGCGATGACCTCGCCGTCGAGCAGCAGCGTGCGGTCCCGCAGACGCGCGACCGCGGTGGCCGCGGCGGCGAAGTTGGCCGTGCGGTCGTTGCCGTTGCGCGAAAGAAGCGTCACGCGCTCGCCTTCCTTGTACGCGAGGATGCGATACCCGTCGTATTTCTCCTCGTAGATCCAGCCCGGCGCGTCGAAGGGTTCGGGCACGAGCGTGGCGAGCATCGGACGCGCGCGAAAGGAGATGCGGTCGCTCAGAGCAAGCCTCTCCCGCGCTCCCCTTTCCCGCCGGGGAAGCCGCGTCGCTCGTCTACAATGGGTGACGAGTTCATGCGGGACATTCTGGCATGGGGCCTCACGACCGAGGTGGTGGGGCTCGCCGTCCTCCCAATCCTCCGCGCCTTCTTCTCCAACCGCCGCGACGCGGCGCTGTTGTCGCGTCCGCTCGGGCTCGCGATCGTGGCCTACGTCGGATGGGCGGGCTCGCTCGCGTTTCCTGCGCTCGGGTTCTCCAACGCTACCCTGCGCCTCTCGGCCGTCCTCGTGGCTCTCGTCGCCTGGCTGTGGGTCCGCCCGAAATCGGAGGACCCCTCGGTCAAGGCTCCCGTCTGGGGAAGCGAAGAGAAGCTCGCGGCGGCGATCTTCTGGGGCGCGACCGCGGTCTTCCTGGCGATCCGCGCCGTCGGCCCGGCGGTCCTCGGCGCCGAGAAGTTCATGGACCTGGCGTTCTTGAGCTCGCTCGCGCGCTATCCCGCGATGCCTCCGGCCGACCCCTGGATGTCGGGCTTCACGATCAACTACTACTACTGGGGCTACCTGCTGGCGGCGGCCCTGGCCCGGATCGCCGACGTGCCCGCCATGACCGCCTACAACCTGGCCGTCGCGACGTTCGCCGGCTTTTCTTTCGCGGCCGCCGCCTGCCTGAGCCTCCGTCTCGCGCGCGGGCGTCTGGCGGTTGGACTCGCGGGCGCGGCCGCGACGGTCTGCGCGAGCAATCTCGTCGGCGCGCTCGACGCGTGGAACGCGCCGTTTTCGGCCGACTTCGACTACTGGCACGCCTCCCGCGTGATCGGACCCGAGGACTTCAAGACGATCAACGAGTTTCCGTTCTTCACGTTCTTCCACGCGGACCTGCATCCGCATTTGCTGGCGTTTCCATTCTTCATCGCGGCCTTCGCGGTCGCACACCGAATGATGGAGATGGGGACGGAGCGCCTGGCGCGGCGCTGGCCCTGGCTGCTTCTGCCGGCGTTCGTGGCCGGCACCGCGCGCGCCGCGAGCCTTTGGAACCTGCCGGCGATGGTCGTTCTCCTCCTCGTCTCGGGTGCGCTGATCTCGACGCGGGGCGCGCGGCTGCCGACGGTCGGCGGCGCCCTGGCCGGGGGCCTTCTGGGTGCCCTGACGGCGTTTGTATCCCTCGTTCTCTACTACCCCTACACTTCCTCGTTCCAACTCGCCAACAACGGCCTCGGCCGGGCGACGATGGTCTCGGGAGCGCTCGAGTTCCTCGGGGTCTGGGGCATCTTCGTTGCGGTGATCGGAACCGCGCTCTGGCCCGGCGGCGACACGGACGCCGAGGACGTGCGCCGCCGGCGCAGCTTCCGGCTCGTCGTCGCGGCGGCGGCGTGCCTTCTCGCCGGCCTTCTGTCCGGGAGGCCGGCGCTGCCGATCCTCTGCTTTTTATCGGTGCTCGTCGTGCGCGCGCTCTGGAGAAGTCTGCGCGCGCCGGAAGGCGATGCCGGCGGCGTATTCGCCGCGTTTCTCCTGCTTCTCGGCTTCGGGATGGTCGCCGGCTGCGAGTTCGTCTACTTCAGAGATAACTACGGCAAAGACCTGCAGCGGATGAACACGATCTTCAAGTTCTATCACCAGGCCTGGCCTCTCATCGCGGTCGGCGCCGCGGTCTTCGCCGGACGCGCTCTCGACGCCTCCGCCGGAGCACGCCGCCGGGTGCTTCGCGTCCTCTTCGGCGCCGCCGCGGCCGTGTCGCTGCTCTGGGCAGTCAACGTCTCCATCTCCCGAGTGCGCCAGAAGGACGGTCCCCTCTCCCTCGACGCCGCGGGTCCGCTCGCGCGGCGCAACGCCGCCGACGCCGCCGCGATCGAGTGGCTCCTCAACAACGCGTCGCGCGGCGACGTCGTCATGGAGGCGTCCGGGGATCCCTACACCGAGTTCGCCCGGATCTCCTCACACACGGGAATCCCCACCGTCATGGGCTGGGCCAACCACGAGGGACTCTGGCGGGAGAAGACGTCCACCGGAAACCAGGTCATGGAGCGCCTCGGGCGGGTCAAGGACTTCTACTCGAACCCGGATCCGAGGAGGGCGTGGGAGACGCTCCAGAAGTACCGGGTCACGCACGTCGTCGTCGGGGACATGGAACGGCGCGCATACCCGGGCGCCGACCGCGTGGCCCTGATCCCGTACTTGCGCCTCGTCTACGACGGACCCACGCGCGTGTACAAGGTCGAGCGCCCCCTGTGAAAATCCTGATGGTCCTGACCTTCTACCATCCCCACTGGACCGGCCTGACCGCATATGCGAAGCGTCTGGCCGAGGCCCTCGTCCGGCGAGGGCACGAGGTCACGGTGCTGACCTCGCGGCATGTCGAGACCCTGCCTCTGGAGGAAACGATCGGGGGAGTGCGCGTCGAACGCGTCCCGGTCGTCGGCCGCCTTTCCCGGGGCGTCGTGATGCCGGGGTTCGTCCCGGCGCTCTGGCGCCGGACGCGCGAGGCGGACCTCGTCCAGATGCACGGGCCGCTGCTGGAGGCGCCGTTCGTCGCCTTGGCCGGCCGGACCCTCCACGTGCCGACGGTCTTCACCAATCACGGTGATCTGGTCATGCCGGCCGGCGCGTTCAACCAGTTCGTCGAGCGCGGCGTGACCGCCGCAATGACTTGGGCGCTCGGGTGGACGGCCTGGATCACGACCCACAGCTGGGATTACGCCGAGAACTCGGAGTTTATGCGCCCGTTCCTCGAGAAGGTCAGCTGGATCTACCCGCCCGCGGAGATCCCGGCGCCGGATCGCGCGGAAACGGCGCGCTGGAAGAAGGAGCTCGGTCTGGAGGGCCGGCGCGTGGCGGGCTTCGCGGGACGCTGGGTCGAAGAGAAGGGGTTCGATTTCCTCCTGCGCGCCATCCCGGACGTGCTCGCCGCAATGCCCGACGCGCATTTCGTCTACGCCGGCACGGACGCGCACTACGAGAAGTTCTACGAGAAGTGTCGGCCGCTGCTCGACGCGGTCCGACCCCACGTCACGATGCTCGGCTTGATCACGGGCCAGCAGAAGCTCGCCAACTTCTACGCGCTC
Source organism: Acidobacteriota bacterium (assembly GCA_046725935.1). Classification (GTDB taxonomy): domain Bacteria; phylum Acidobacteriota; class Thermoanaerobaculia; order UBA5066; family Gp7-AA6; genus DAHUXD01. Next base: position 12,544 of record JBKOZO010000070.1, read on the forward strand.
TGCGACGCGTTCGTGCTGCCTTCGCGCACGGACTGCTTTCCGAGCACGCAGCTGGAGTCGATCCTCTGCGGCACGCCGCTGGTCTCCTCAGACACGCCCGGCGCGCGAGAAGTCGTCCGTGTCACGGGAATGGGCGTCCACGTCCCGCTGGGCGATCCGCCGGGCCTGGCCCGGGGCATCGTCCGCGTCCTGCGCGACCCCAAGGCCTTCGTCGTCCCGCCCGAGCGCGTGCGCGCGATCTTCGACGTCGAGAAGTGCGCCGCCGAATACGAGGCGCTGTTCCGGGAGCTGGTCACGCGCCGGACCAGGGCCGCGGCGTGAGTCCGCGGATCGACGAAGCCGCGCTGACGCGGATGCTGGCGAACGAAGCGGACATGGCCGCCCGCCGGCGCGTGCGCGTGGTCCTGGAGTACCTGGACATCGGGCCCGACGACCTCGTCCTGGACTGCGGCTGCGGCCTGGGGTGGTTCCTGCACGTGATCGGCAAGCTGACCGCGTGCCGGCTGACGGGGACCGACTACGACGTGCCGCGCCTGGCCTCTGCGCAGCGCGATCTCGGCGGGCGCGCCCCGCTCGCCGCGTCCGACATCCTGGCGCTTCCCTATCCCGACGCGACCTTCGACAAGATCGTTCTCTCGGAGGTCCTCGAGCATCTGCCCGACGACGCCGGCGCTCTCACGGAAGTCGTGCGCGTCTTGAAGCCCGGAGGCCTCCTCGCGGTCACCGTTCCCAACCAGGACTATCCGCTGCTGTGGGACCCCGTGAACTGGATGCGCGAGGCCCTGGGCTTGAAGCCGATCACGGAGGGATTTTTCGGCGGGCTCTGGACGGACCACAAACGCCTGTACCGCCGCGGGGACATCGTCGCCCTCATCCGGAGCGCCGGGCTGGAGGTGGAAGACTCGCGGCAGTTCGTGCATCATTGCTTCCCGTTTGCGCACAACCTCGTCTACGGGCTCGGGATGCGGCTGGTCCAGAGCGGCCTCGTCCCGCAAGCGGATCGGTTCGCCTATGCGTCGAACACCGGCCGCTGGTGGAGCCCTTTGAACGTCGGCCGCAAGGTCTTCGACGCGATCGACCGCTGGAACGACCCCGTGTCCGACGAGGGAAAGACCACCGTGATCGTTTCGGTCAAGGCGCGCAAGCCCGCCTCCCGCTGACTCGATGAGCCGTTCCCGCGCCCGCCTCTGGCTGTTCGTGCTCCTCCTCGCGGGCGCCTGGCTTCGCCTTCGCGGCCTCAACTGGGACGGGAACCACCATCTCCACCCCGACGAACGCTTCATCTCGATGGTCGAGGAGAAGCTCGTCGGTCCGGGGAGTCTGCGCGGCTATCTCGACTCGAAGACCTCGAAGCTGAACCCCTACAACGTCGGCCACGGGTCTTTCGTCTACGGCACGCTTCCGATGCTTCTGGCGCACTGGGCCGGAAAGCTCCTCGGCAAGACCGGCTACGACGGCACGTTTCTCGTCGGCCGCGTTCTGTCGGCGATCTTCGACCTCGTCTCCGTGTGGCTCGTCTACCGCATCGCGCGCCGCTTCGCGGGACGCCGGACCGCGCTCGCGGCCTCGGCGCTGCTGGCGGGAAGCCCGCTGGCGATCCAGCTCTCGCACTTCTGGACCGTCGACACGTTCCTGGCGACCTTCTCGACCGCGGCCCTGCTCGCCGCCGTGCGACTGGCGCAGGGCCGTAGGGACGCCCCGACCCTCGTTCTCGCAGCCGCCGCGACGGGGCTCGCCGTCTCGTGCAAAGTCACGGGACTGGCGCTGCTCGGCCCGGTCGGGCTGGGACTCCTCATCGGAAGCCTGCCGCCGCCGGGGCCGCGCCGCCCCGGCGCGTGGGCGAGAAGCGCCGCGGCCGTCCTCGTTTCGGGCCTCGTCATCGTGGTGCTCTCGGCGGCCGTGGTGCGCGTTGCGTTTCCCTACGCCTTCGCCTCGGGCAATCCCCTCTCGTTCCGTCCCGATCCGAGGTGGCTCAACGATCTGACGAGCCTGAACACGCTGGTGAAGCACGTGTCGGCGTTTCCGCCCAACTTCCAGTGGGCCGGCCGCACGTTCGCCTTCCCGATGCGCAATATCGTGGTCTGGGGAGCGTCGCCCTTCTTCGGCATCCCGGCGCTGGCGGGTCTCGTCTGGGCGCTTCTGTCGCTGCGCCGGCGGATGGCCTGGGCGCTGGCGCCGGTCGTCCTTCACGTCCTGATTCTCTTCGCGTATCACGGCTTCACGCTCGGAAAGTCGATGCGGTACTTCTACCCCACGTACTCCGCGCTGGCGCTCCTCGCCGCGCTCGCGCTGAAACGATTCGCCGGAGGGTCGCCGGCCGCGACGCCGCGCTGGCGGCGGCTGGCCGCGGCGGCCTGCGTCGTCGGGACGCTGGTGTGCGGACTCTCGTTCACTTCGATTTACGCGCGCGAGCACACGCGCGTGACGGGCTCTCGCTGGATCTACGCCCACGTCCAGCCGCCTCGCCTGTTCCTCAACGAGACCTGGGACGACGGGCTGCCCCTGCCTCTGCCGGGCTTCGACTCCGGGCAGTACAGCGGGCCGCAGCCCAACATCGTAGGACCCGACAACGCGGGCAAGGTCACGGAAATCGTGGACGCCATGGCGAAGGCCGACGGGATCGCGATCACGTCCAACCGCGCCTACGGGACGCTGACGCGAATCCCCGACGTGTTCCCGATGACGCGCGCGTACTACCAGGCCCTCTTCGACGGCCGCCTGGGCTACCGCCTCGTCGCCGACGTGACGTCGTATCCGTCGCTGGGCCCGATCGTCATTCCCGACGACGCCGCCGAAGAAGCGTTCACCGTTTATGACCATCCGCGCGTCCTGCTCTTCCGCAAGGATAAGGACTTCTCGCCCGAGCGGGTCCGGGCGATCCTGATGGCCGCGCTGCCGGAAACGCCTCCGACTCTGAATGACTGGGAGAAGCGGCCGCGGTCGCGCCAGGACACGGTCGCGCCCATCTCTCCGCCGCGGCGAAAGGACGTCGCGGCCGAGAACCGCCCGCTCGCGAGCACCCACGTCGGCTCGATCGCGGCCGCGCTCATCTTCTATGCCGCCGTGTCTCTCCTGGGCCTCGCGGCCCTTCCTCTGGCCTTCGCGCTCTTTCCGAGGCTGGACGACCGCGGCTTCGGGTTCGCGCGCCTGCTCGGCCTCGTGCTCGCCACGTACACGATGGCGGCGATTCTCTGGATGCGCTTGCTGCCCCACGGACGCGGCCTGCCGTGGCTCTGTCTCGTCGTGGTCGGCGTCCTCTCGGCCCTGGCTCTCCAGGAGCGCCGAAGGGAGATCCTGGATTTTCTGGCGACCCGCCGGCGCGCGCTTCTCTTCAGCGAGGCGGTCTTCGCCGTGGGCTTCCTGCTGTTCATCGGCTTCCGGGCGCTGAACCCCGAAATCTACTGGGGCGAGAAGCCGATGGACTTTTCGATCCTCAACATCCTGGTTCGGACGCGAGGACTGCCGCCCTCGGATCCGTGGTTCGCCGGAGCGCCGCTGGGCTACTACTTCTTCGGCCAAGAGATGGTCGCGCTGCTGACGCAGATGACGCACCTGCCGACCCGATTCACGTTCAACCTGGCGTTCGGCCTGCTCGGCGGAACGATCCTTCAGGGCGCCTTCGCGCTCGCCGGAAACTGGGGACGTCGGCTGCGCGCCGGCGTGGCCGGCGCGGTTCTCACGCTCCTCGTCGGAAACCTGTCGGGACTGCGCGAGTGGCTCATCAACAAGCGACACCTCGACTGGGACTATTTCTGGGCGACGTCGCGAGTCGTCAAGGACACGATCAATGAGTACCCGCTCTGGAGCCTCCTTTTCGCCGACCTTCACGCGCACGTCTTCGGGATCCCGATCCTGCTCCTCTTCCTCGCTGCGGCGCTCCACTTCGTGCGCGTCCACGCCGATCCGCTCGCGACCTGGCCGCGAAGGCTTGTCTCGGCCCTGCTGCTCGGTTTCCTGGGAGGCGTTCAGGCGCTGACCAACGCGTGGGAGGCGCCGCTGCTCGCGGGCCTGCTGCTGCCGGTGATCCCGATGGCCGCGTTCCTGGCGGCGCCGCGGACGCTGTCCTCGGCCGGACGCGTCGCCGCGTCCTCGCTGCTCGCGGCGGGATCGGCGCTGTTTTTCGCGCGCACGATGTGGGTCCGGGGGGCAGGCTCGCCGGGAATGGGAAAGAACCTCGAGCCGGGGGCGAGCGGCCTCGACGTCGCGACGGTCTTCGGCCTCTTCTTCTTCCTGGCCGCGGCGTGGTGGCTCTCGGCGGTCCTGACGCGGTGGAAAGAGCGCGGCGCCGGCGCCTTGCTCCGCTGGGGCGTGGGTGCGGCGGCGGCGGGCCTCGTGCTCGCCGCCCTGCGTGCGGTCGACCTCTTCCTCGCCGCGGGAATCGTTCTCTTCCTTCTGGCCGTTCTGCTCCTGCCCGAGGAGGAGGACGACCGTCTGGCGTTCGGCCTCATCGCCACCTCGTTCTTCCTGGTTCTCTTCCCCCAGCGCTTCTACATCGCCGACCGGATGAACACATTCTTCAAGCTCTATCTGGAGGCCTGGGTGCTTCTGGCGATCGCGACGGCCGTCCTCGTCTTTCGCAGCCGCGAGCGCCGCGGGACCTTCGGGAGCTGGGTCTGGCCCGCCCGCATCGCCGCCGTTCTTCTCTTCGCCGCCTCCGTGTTCACCGGAGTCACGGCTGCGCGGGCCGCGGTCAGCCGCCACTTCGCCCCCTACTCGGGGCCTTCGCTCGACGGCCTGCGGTATCTCGAGGAGCAGCGTCCGGGCGAGTACCGGGCCGTCCTGTGGCTCAACGAAAACGTGCGCGGGACGCCGGTGATGCTGGAGGCGCAGGGCCCGTCGTACCAGGACTTCTCGCGCATCACGATGCTGACCGGGCTGCCGACCGTTCTCGGCTGGGACTACCACGTCAAGCAGCGCGGCAATCCCGAGAACGAGATCCAGGCGCGCAAGGACGCCGTCCGGCACATCTACGAGTCCAAGGACGCCGCGCGGATCGAGCCGCTGCTGCGCCGCTACCACGTCGGCTACGTCTACGACGGCTGGCTGGAGCGGAAGACCTATTCGCCGGCGGGCCTGAAGAAATTCGCGGAGGCCAAGAATCTCTTCACGCTCGTCTACGAGAATCCGGAGACGCGCATCTACCGGGTCATCGGCGGTGACTCCAACGACGTCGTCACGGCGCCCACGCGCGAGCCCCTGCCCGAGCCCACACCGGGCGGCGAACAGATCGAGCCGGAGGAGCCGCCCACGATCCTGAAGGTCTCGGAACGGGCCGACCCTCCATTCTTCGCGCTGAAGGAACCGCGTGGCGCCGCCGTCGACGGCCAGTCGCGCATCTGGATCGCCGACTTCGGCCATTCGCGGCTGCGCGTCTACGATTCGGAGGGCGGAAGCCTCGGCGGGTGGGGAGGACGCGGGGACGGCGTCTACGGCTTCCGCGAGCTCTGCGGCGTCGCGGTCTCCGGCAACACGCTCTACGTCGCCGACACCTGGAACGGGCGGCTGGAGGCCTTCTCGCTCGAAGGAGAGCCTCGGGGCGCCGCCGTCGGACTCTATGGACCGCGGGCGGTCGCCGTGGCGCCGGACGGACACGTCTGGGCCACCGACACCGGCAATCACCGCGTCGTGCGCTACGACACCGGCTTCGCGAATCCACTCTTCGTCGGCAAGAAGGGAACGGCGCCCGGCGAGTTCTCCAACCCGGTCGGCATCGCGGTCGGTCCGTCCGGGCACGTCTACGTGGTGGACACCGACAACCGCCGCATCCAGGTGCTCAACGGAGACGGAGCTGTTCTTCGCGTGCTGCCGTTCCCGGGCTGGGAGGAGATCGCCGAGCCGCACGTCGCCGTTGACCGCGACGAGCGCCTGTACGTTTCGGATCCCGGCGCCAACGCCGTCCTCGTGCTCGACGCCGAGGGCAAGGTGCTCTCCAAGCGCACTCGGGACGATGCCGGCCAGTCGCTGGCCCGTCCGACTGGCCTCGCCATCGACCCCAGAACACGTATCCTCTACATCGTGAACTCGGGCAACAATTCGGTGTCTTTCATCCGTCTTTCGGAAAGGAAGCCCGCTTGACCAGATCGACCCGGGTCCGCCTCCCCGCCGCGTTGATGCTCGCCGTCTTCGCGCTCTCCGGGTCCTCCTGCCGCTCGAAGGAGTCGCCCGTCGCGGCGGCGCCGCCGTCGGAGCCTTCCGCGACGACTCCGGAGCCGACGCCGACCGAACCGCCGGTGGAGCCTCCGAAGTTCACCGAGATCGCGGCCGCGGGCCTTCCGCCCTACTCCGGCCTGCGCGAGCCCCGCGGAGCCGGGCTCGACGGAAAAGGCAGGCTCTGGGTCGCCGACTTCGGCAACTCGCGGCTGCGCGTCTTCGACCACGCGGGCGGATACCTCGGCGGCTGGGGAGGCAAGGGCACGGATACTTACGGCTTCAACAATCCGACCGCGGTCGCGGTCTCGGACGACACCATCTACGTGGCGGACACCTGGAACGCACGCGTCGAGTCTTTCTCGCTCGCGGGATCTCCCAAGGCCTCCGTCACGGGCCTCTACGGACCGCGCGGCGTCGCGGTTGCCCCCGGAGGAGTCGTCCTCGTCGCCGACACCGGGAACAACCGCCTCATGATCTACGACGCGAACCTGAAGGAGGGCCGCCCGGTCGGCTCGAAGGGATCGGGGCCGGAGCAGTTCTCCGACCCGGTCGGCGTCGCGGTCGGACCCTCCGGAACGATTTACGTCGCGGACGTCGCGAACCGCCGCATCCAGATCCTCGATGGAAAGGGACGGTTCACGGGTCGGCTCGATGTCCCCGGCTGGACGTCGGTGGGAGAGCCCTTTCTCGCGGTCGGAGCCGCGGACGTCCTCTATGTCAGCGACCCGAGCGCAAGCGCCGTCCTCGCGTTGAACCGCGCCGGCAAGCTCCTGCGCAAGTGGGAGGCGAACGACGCCGGCCGGAAGTTCTCCTCTCCCACCGGCGTGGCGCTGGACTCCAAGAGCGGCGCGCTCTTCGTCGTCGACAAGGCCAACAACACGGTTTCCCGGCTCGCGCTCGGGGAGGCGAAGACGAAGTGAGCGAGGCGGCCGCGTCTTCCCCGGTGGCGGAGACTCCGCGCCGCCGCGTCTGGGGGCTGGTCCTGGCGATCGCCCTGGCCGCGGTCGTCTCGCGCTTCTGGGCCCTGGGCGTGCGCCCGCTCCATCACGACGAGTCCATCCACGCGTACCAGTCGTGGACCCTCTCTCGTCCCGGCGGCGACTGGAAGTACGACCCCGCCTACCACGGCCCCTTCCTGTACTACGCGAATGCGCTCGTCTACAGGCTCTTCGGCGCGACCAACACGACCGCGCGCATTCTCCCGGCGATCTTCGGGTTGATCTTGATCGGTTTCGCGTGGCCCCTGCGCCGCTGGATCGGGAACACGGCCGCCGCCGCCTATGCCGTGTTCGTGCTGACGTCCGGGCACTTCATGTACTTCTCGCGTTTCATACGCGAGGACCTGTATTCCCTGGTCTTCACGCTCGGCACGATCCTGGCGTTCCAGCGTTTCCTGGAGACGGACCGCTCGGGCTGGCTCCTGCTCTCCGCAACCTCCTTCGCCTTCGCCGGAGTCACGAAGGAGAACGCCTACATGAGCGGCGTGCTCTTCGTGGCCTACGGGATCTGGTGTCTCGTGCGCACGGCCACGTCTCCGGCGGGTCCTTCGATCGGCCAACAGATCTCGCGCACCGCGGTATGGATCGGAAGCCACTGGCTGCCGGTCCTCTCGGCCGGAGTTCTCTTCCTGATCATCTGGATCACGATGTACACGGCCTTCGGAAAGCACCCCGCCGACTGGTGGGCGATCGACAAGGCCGTGAAGTACTGGATGGGCCAGCACGCGATCGCCCGGATCCCCGGACCGTGGTGGTACTACTTCCCGCAGCTCGCCTACTACGACACCGCGATTCTCCTCGCCGCGGGCTTCGCGTTCCGGTGGAGCGATTGGAAGAGCGATCCCCTGCTGCGCGCGGTCCTGCTCACGATCGCATGGTTCGTCCTGAGCCTGCTCGTGGGGATCTTCGTACCGGTCCTGTTGCCGTCGCGCCTCTGGATGGTGGCGGCGGCCTTCGCCGTCGCCATCGTCGTTTCGCTGTTCGCGAAGCCCCGTCCCCAATCCACCCTCTCCCCGTTTCTGCAGTTCGTGGTCTTCTGGGCGGTCGGGTCGATCGGGATCTACGCCTGGGCGCGCGAAAAGGTGCCTTGGCTGACGGTGCATCCGCTGCTGCCCCTGACGATCCTGGCCTCCCTGGGCGTGACGCGCCTCTGGCGGGAGCACGGCCGCGTTTTCGCGAAGGCGGCCCTGGCCGGCGTCGCGGCGCTCCTTCTCGTCAACACTTCGGGCGCGTACCTCGCCAGCTTCCGCTACGGAGCGCACGACGTCGAGAAGCAGCCGGGCCACGCCGAGATGCTGGCCTACGTCCAGACCTCCGAGGATCTGGTCCGCGCCATCGGCGTCGTGGACCAGGCGCGCGCCCGCGTGCCCGCCGGGCAGAACGTGATCACGGTCGCCGGGGAATCCGCGTGGCCTCTGACCTGGTATCTGCGCGACGTACCGACCACGTGGGCGTCGCGTATCGATCAGGCCTCCACCCCGGTCATCGTCGCGGACTGGGATCCCGAGGGCACGCTCGAGAAGCAGCTGACCTCCAAGTACGACGCCCGCCGCGTCCCGATCCGGGCGTGGTGGTTCCCCGAGCCCAGGACCGAAGGCGGAAAGACGCGGCCGACCCTGCGCGACTTCGTCCGCTGGTGGCTCTTCCACGAGATCTGGAGCCCGATCGGGTCGCAGGACGCGACCCTCTACGTGCGCAAGGACCTCGCGACGGCGGGAACGCTGGAACCGCTCCAGCTTTCGGTGCAGGACACTTCCGCGCGCGACTACGGCAGCGACGGCAACGAGCTTCCGCCGCCGCGCATCTTCGGCTCTTTCGGCGTGGGGCCGGGCCAGCTCAACGAGCCGCGGGGCCTGGCGACCGACGCGACGGGCGGCCTCTACGTGGCGGACACCAAGAACAGCCGCATCGACGTCTTCGACGCCAACGGCGGCTTCCGGCGAGCCATCGGCGGACCGGGCCAGGGCGACGGGCAGTTGAACGAGCCCTGCGGCGTCGCGGTCGGACCGGACGGCACGATCTACGTCGCGGACACCTGGAACCACCGCGTGGCCCGTTTCTCGGCGGACGGCCAGTGGCTCGGCGAGTGGAAGGCTTCCGATCCGGGCTTCTTCGGGCCGCGGTCGCTGGTCCTGTCGAAGGGCTCGCTCTTCGTGGCCGACACCGGAAACAAGCGCATCGTGCGATTCGGCGCCGACGGGCAGGTGGCGGCGACCTGGGGAGGCGCCGGCGCCGATCCCGGCCAGTTTGTCGAGCCCGTAGGCCTCGCCGCCGACGCCGCCGGGCGCATCTACGTCGCCGACACGGGCAATCACCGCGTCCAGGTCTTCGACGGCGACGGCAAGTTCGTTCGACAGTTCCCGGTCTTCGGCTGGAAGGACTTCTACACTGAGCCCTACCTCGCGGTGGGCCCGTCCGACAGCGTCTTCGTCACCGACGCGTGGAAGGGCCGCCTCGCGCACTACGACGTCTCGGGAACGCTGATCCGCTCGTTCAAGGCGGACGGCCTGAAGGCCCCCACCGGCATCGCGGTGGACGCGTTCGGGCGCGTCTTCGTCTCGGATCGCGGAACCAGTCGCGTCTTCTCGTGGGCGTTGACCGAATTTCTCAGGTGACGCTCTCGAGCACCGAGACACCGGTCACCGGACGTCTTGGTCTTTCCCTCGCGGGCCTGGCCGGGCTCGCGCTGATGACCGCGGCCCTCTACCCGATGCGCGGCCATGCTCTGCCGGCGTGGGCGGCCGCATCGCTGGCGGCCGGAGTCGCGCTCTGGATCTTCGCGGCCTGGGCGGGCGCCTCTCTCCCCGAACCCCCGGCGCCGTTTGCGCCGGACCGGGCGCGTGGCCTCCGGCTGGCCATCGGGCTGACGCTTTCCGCCGGTCTTTCCTTCTATGCATTCTGGCGAATGCGCGATGCGTCATTCCACACGGTGGGAACGATCGCATGGGTGGCGTCGCTGCTGCTCTGGTTCTGGGCATGGTCGCCCTCCGCGGGATCGGCCGCCCTTACTCCCGTCAGCTCCCGGCAGCGCGGCCTGGTGCTCGTCCTCTTCCTCGTCGTGCTCGCGATTGGAGTCTTCTTCCGCTTCTACCGGCTCGACACGCTGCCCGCACACCCGCACAGCGACCACGCCGAGGACCTGTTCAACATCGCGGACCTCGACGCCGGGCAGCGCCCGGT
>JBKOZO010000071.1:0-6227 GCA_046725935.1 Acidobacteriota bacterium
TCCGTGACGTTCAAGCCGGCGTCGACGGCCCCGAGGAGGGCGGGGTCACACCCGTCCGCGTACTGGCTCCCCGATCCTCCGTAGCCGGGGTTGTCGTGATCCACAGTGGAAAACGTCCCCGTCGCGGGGTCGTACCTCTGGAGCACCGCCTGAGGCCTAAGCAGACGCGAGACGCAGGGACCCGAATTCTGGGGTGGAAGACAGGTCTCGCCCCAGTTGTAATCCCGCGGAACCTTGATCAGCGGAAGCGGCGCGCTGTTGATCTGGAACTCCCAGCCCGAACAATTCGCCGCGACCGCGAAGTCGTTCTTCGGATCGTTCAGAAACCCGATCTCCGAACCGGCGTTCGGCGGAGTCGTGAAGAAGGAATCGACGGCCAGGGACGGGGAAGGGACGTAGTAGACGGTGACGGTCCCGGGATCTCCGTGAGGCGTCTGGCTCCTCGGCTGCCAGATAGCCCCGGTCCTTTGCTGGTACTCCTTGGTCACCTCGACGGAATGGGATGGCGGGCCCTCGATCGTGTAGGCCGACAGCGTCCCATCGGTGAAGGCGTCGCCGTACGCGCCTCGAGTGAGTGTCCAGCGAATTCGCTCGGTGGCCGAGCTGGCGTTGCCGTTCAGGTAGACGAAAGCCGAAGCGGAACCGTTGCTCCCGAAGAAAGGGCCGACGACGGTCGCGTTGGCGGGAAGATTCAAGAAGTTGGGCGATACTGCGGTGCAGGAGGGGGTAACCAGGTTCGTGCAGGGTCCCTCTCCATTGACGCCCCACCGCTCGACGGTGCCGGCCGGCTCCGCCCATGCCTCAGAGGGAAAATCGACCGTGAGCGGTGAGTAGAGCCAATGCTTGCCGTAGATCGTGATGCTGCCGGCGTTGGGGTTGTGCGCGAACGTCGTCAGCCCGATGTTGAACTCGGTTCCCTTCTCGGCGACCAGCCGACGGATGACCCGCTTCGCCGCGCCGAGCTTGCTCGTCGGCGAATCCGCGTCTCCATCCCACGCGCTCGTGGTGCCGAGGATCGGCTGATTCGTCGTCTGCGAATTGCCGAACACGATCATGACGTTCGGGGGCACCGATCCGCGCTTCAACAGGTCCTTGTCGTCCGCGCGAGCGGGCAGAGCCGCCAATCCCGCGAGGAGGACGGCCCCGAGATTGTGGAGAGCACGCGGCCGGGTCATTGCGGGATCGCCAGCTGTTGGGGGTAGATCCCAACCGCGGTCGTCACCGTCTTCTGCGCCTGGATCGACGGAGCCTGCGCAGTAGAGGTAAAGTTGTAGAAGTTCTCGACGATCTGGTTCGAGCCGTAGGTGGATCCCTGCGCCTGGATCTGGTCCCCCGGGTGGATCGTGAATCCGACGTTGACCGGCCGGGTGACGGTCACCTGAATGTCCGGCGTGGTCACTCCCGGGTAATGGGTGGAGAGCCCGACGGGAAGCTGTCCGCCCACATAGTTGACGTCGGAGGCGAGCTCTGCCGCCGCGTACTCGACGCCCGAGTCGGCGGCATAGAACGTCTTCGAGATCATCGTGTGATAGCTGGACAGCGTCTGTTCACTCGTGGACGTGAACATGAGCGCGAGACCCGCCACGGTCAGGACGAAGAGAAGCAGCATCGCAATCATGAGTGCGAAGCCCTCTTCCCGCGAGGAGGACCCTCCAGGGGTTGGTCGTTGTGGTTGTTTCATTGATAGTTCCTCAGGTTGACGGCAAATGACTGCAATCGACGGCGGTAAGGCATGGCCATGCTCGAAGAGTCGGAGAAGGAGACCATTGTGGAATCCAGGGTACGGATCCCCAGAGCACCCGGGCCGCCGTACTGGCCGTCCGGGTCGGCGGACTTGACCACCAGAGACAGCCAGATCGACCGCAGAGCCGGCGTCGCCAGGGAGGGGGTCGGCGGCCCGCTGGGAATGCTCCGATCGATGAAGCCGGTGACGTGGGCCGTGCCGGATGAGGAGATCGGAAGACTGGTTTCGATCTCCGTCGCCACGTTGCCGACCCACTCGTCGAGGTTGACTCCGGTCGTGTTGACGGCGGCCGGCGAGACGCCCCGGTCGGGAGGCGTGCCGTCGATCCCATCGATACCGTAAGCGACCTGGAAGTCCTCGGCCTCGCCGACGAGAGGCTGGACGTCGAAGCGGGTCGTGGCCGGATCGTAGAGAGCGACCGAAAGGACGGGATGGGTATCGCCGCTGTGGCCGGTGGCGTCCTCGCCTCCCTCGTCGACGAAAACGAGGGCGTCGTCGACGGCGCCGCACAGAAACGGCTTCTGCAACGCGGGCGTGCCCCCGGCCGACGCGTTCAGGGCGCGGGCGCCGTCGTCCTGCGGATTCATGGCGAAGGTGAAGGTTGTCGGCGTCTGCGTGTACCAGCCCCCGGACACCTCGACCCGGCCGACGTAGTAGAGCGGGACGAGGTAGATGTTGCTTCCGACCGTCACCGTCTGGCTGTTCGAGTCCGCCACCACGAAGTAGAACGGTCGGGTCTTGGAGGCGAGCGTGGGAGCCGAGCCCGCGGGATAGTTCACGACGCCGCTGTTCGCGGTGGCGCGGATCGTGACGGTCATCACGGAAGTTCCGTCGCAGGGTCCCGAGCAGACGACGTCTCCCGCCGTCAGGGCGTATTCATCGCCGAACAGGACTCCTCGGACCCGCAGTACGTCCGTTCCGCGCCGTATGAAGTGGGGGGCGTCGGAGAGGTCCTGGAGGCTCTGTCCCCCTTCTATGTCGTTCGCGAACGGAAGGATCGCGTTGCCGTAATAGAGCTGACCCGCCCGGGCCTGGCGAACGACGCGTACGAGCTCCTGGATTCCGGCGCGGACGGACTGTTGAGCCTCCGCGACGAGAGACTCCTGCTTCGCGATTCGCCCCGACGAATCGAGGAGAGCGTAGACGCCCACGGCCATCGAGACCAGCACCGCGACGACGACGATCATCTCGACGAGCGAAAAACCTCCGGCGCGCCGGTGCGCGTCTCTAATTCGTGCTCGCATCAATTTGCGCTCGCATCACGGAATCGGACATAAGCGGACTGCGTCGTGCTCCGCAGGCCCGGGAACGGGCCCATCGTCGGCCGAACCGTGACCGTCACGAGCTTGACCGCGTAGGTCCCCGGCGCGAGGACTCGCGTCGTCAAATCCCCCGCGAACTGCTCGACGATGTAGGTTCGTGTGTAGGGATAGGCGTGCCAGTCCGGGCCGGGAGAGGTCGGGGAAGACGAGGTGTAGCCCGTCGACGGCTGGTACCAGAGGGGAAGGTCGTTGGCGCACCAGCTGTTCTCGAGCACGACGCTTCCGGGGCCCGTCGTCGTCACTCCCGCAGGAGCGGCCGCGTTCGCACCGTTGGCTATGGCCAGTCGGGGATCCGTGGCCGGGTACCCGATCAACTCCTCGAGCTTCTCGCCAGCGAGGCTGTTGACGTTGCCGAGCTGATTGGAAGACGCATTCGTCCTGACCGAGCCGATGAACAGCGGCCAGAGCGCGATCAGACCGAAGCCCAATAGCGTCATCGCCAATAGCGTCTCGATCAGCGTCAGGCCGCGTTGGCGGTCCCGGCCTCCACCTGTCATTGCCATGTCCACCCGCCGGCCACGTAACCGCGGCTCTCCTGGTACTTGTCCGACCGGATGCGGCCCGTCAAATCGCTCTCGACGGTCACCCGGAAGTAGTTGCGGCCCGCGAAATCCGCGAAGTAGATCCCCCGGCCGCCGGATGCGGTCGGTAGACCCGATGTGGCGGGGTCTTGGGGCGGAACGATTCCGCCGCTCGGCAGAAAGACGACGCGATCCGCGAGGAGCGGCTCCCCGTTGTAGACGTCGAACGACATCCCCGTCCCGAGCGTGTCGGCAGCGTCCCCGTGCTTCCAGAGTCGAACCCCCGCCGCGATGTCCGTGTCGGCGAGGGTCGGCTCATCGGTCGCCGGTGAGGTGGCGAACGCGCCGGCGTCCTGGCGGCAGTTACCGGCTGCCGCCTGCTCGTCCGCGGGCAGTGGGAAGGTCGCGTCGTTGGCGCGATCCTGAAACGTGTGGAGGTGGATGAGACCATCCGGCGTCAGCGTCGCGACGACCACGACGTTCGCACCACGCCGGATCGCCTGCATGCGCGCGACCGCGAACACCTGGCGAACGGATGCGAGGGCGCCGAACGCGCGCGCACGCCGGATCATCTTCGAGGCGACGGGGACCGCCACGGCCGCGATGATTCCGAGCAGTGCGAGGACCAGCAGCAGCTCGATGAGGCTGAACCCGGCCGTCCGCGCCCACGGCCGGCGACGAGCTGTGTCGTCGAGCGACAGTCTCTCCGAGGCGGCGTCCTCCGTCGCGGGAGTTCCACGCTCCACGAGCTTCAGCGAAGTCGCCAGCTCCCAGGTTCCATTCGTCATGTCGGTTTGGTGAGCAGAAAGTGCAATCGGTGTTCCAGGGACCGGCGGAAATTGAGCGCTCGGTTGAATAATCGACGGCTCGGAAAAGAGATGCGGCTGGGCCGACGGCCTCGCATCGCCACCACGGCCCTGCGCCGTCAGCAGTGTGCTGGGGTCGGGATCGTTACCTGCGGTAACAGAAGGGCCAATTCTGTGCGGCGTCGCACAATCGGAATCCACTGCAGGACGGAGACTTTCTGCACTCTTGGACAGGTGCCACCCCGGTCCATACGACCTGGCATCGTGCGGTCGAAGAGTCCGGGCGGCCAGCTCAAGGGACAGTGTCCATCGTCTCGTGCATGGAGTCGGCGGCGCGCGGAAGGGTCACGCGCAGCAGGAGTTCGAGCCCTGCCGGCCAAGCCCTCCCCGTCGGGCGCGATTGCGTGCGCGCCGTCACGCTCCTGTCTCGGCGCGCGCATTCATGCGCCGCTACGCGTACGTGCTTTGGACCATGGGAGCGACCGGTGGAGTTCGCGGCGCTCTCGTCGGTCCCCGAGAGGGTTGGTGCGCCCGGCGCGATTCGAACGCGCGACCTTTAGCTCCGGAGGCCAGGAGGAGCCGACGACACCTGACGACAGCTCAGAGTAGGGAAATCAACAAGTTGGCTTGGAGTGTCTGTTGTGGACTTCCCTCGACTTCCGGCAAGACACGGCGAAGACAGGGAGAACGCATCAAGACACGCTCAGCTCCTCGGCAAGGTCGCATTCCGCACCATGCGGGACAGGCCCGCGATGAGCCTGGCCCGTTCAATGCGAAAGGTCGCTTCGATCGCCTGGTGCGTCTCGCCTGCCGTCACACCGCCTTTTCGGCCAAGGCGGCAGGGGAGACAAGCCGGCTCGAGCCGCCGGTATCAGGCGACGCCGAGCTTCCCCCGCTCCCCTTTGCGGGGCGTCGAGAGCTCCTCGGGCGTCACGAACTCGGCCAGGTCCGCCGCCTCGTAGAACGGCCGGATCTCCATCTCGGTCTTCATGCCCGGCATGACGGGCGAGCGCTTCGCCCAGGCCAGCGCCTCGTCCATGTCCTTGACCTCCCAGATCGAGAAACCGGCGATCAGCTCGCGGGTCTCGGCGAACGGCCCGTCGATGACCGTGCGGCTCGGGCCGTCGGAGACGATGCGCTTACCCTGAGCGTCGTTCTTGAGGCCGGCGGCGGCCACGAAGACGCCGGCCTTGACCAGCTCCTCGGTGAACCGGTCCATCGCCGCGAACGCCTCGAGCGCCTCCGGCGTGGGCTCGCCCAACGACATCCCCTCACTGGCCTTCGCGAACACCATGACCCGCATCGTCTGCCTCCTTGTTTGAGCCGGCCCCTTTTGGCGTCTCATAGGGGCGACGAACGAGCTTGCCGGAAATCGACATCATTCTGCAACTTTTTCGCGAATTTGAAGGGTGAGGTTTCGCCGGCACTGGCTTTCCGCCATGGCCACCCCGCGTCATTGCAGGTTGAAGGTCTTCGTGAGGAACACCGCCATCTGTCCGCGGGTGGCGGGGTCGGTCGGGCAATATCTGCCGTTGCCGCAGCCTCCGGAGATTTGTCGGAAGGCGAGCTCGTAGATCCAGGCGGAAAAGGGGTTGTTGCATGGGACATCGATGAAGTACGCGCTGGAGCAGGCGGGCGGAGCGTAACCGGGAGGCTCGACGGCCTTCAGCAAGAACACGGCCATCTGCTGGCGCAGGATGGGGTTGGCGGGGCAGAAGGTCGTGCCATTGCCGCAGCCGCCGGTGACGCCCTCTGCGACGAGCGCGTAGATCCACGGGGCAAAGCCCGAAGAGCAGGGGACATCGGTGAAGGTTTCAGTGGTGCAGGGTGGAGG
>JBKOZO010000072.1:0-7426 GCA_046725935.1 Acidobacteriota bacterium
CGTCTCGGCGGTTCACGCGCTGGAGATGCTCCGCCGGCGCCTGGCGGGGATCGGCGGCGCCGCGTGAGAGCGTTCCTCGCGGTTCCGGCCGATCCGGCGTGGGCCGAAGCGGGAAAGACGCTGATGGAAAGACTCAAGGCCTCCTCTCCGCGCGCGTCGTGGACGAAGCCCGAGTCCTGGCACTTGACGCTCCGTTTCCTCGGAGAGATCTCGGACGTCAACGCCGCCGCGGTCGCGGGCGCGCTCGATAGGGGAAGAGTGGACGCCGTCGCGGCGGGGGAGCTTCGGAGCACCGGCCCGGTGGCGTTTCCTTCGAGAGGCCGGCCCCGCGTCCTCGGGATCGGGCTTTCCACTCCGGCCTCGCTCGAGTCGTTGTGGCGCGCCGGAGCCGAGGCGGCGCGGACGATCGGTCTGCCGCCCGAGAACCGGTCGTTTCGTCCGCACCTGACGCTGGCCCGCGTCCGGGATCCTTGGCCGCGGCCGGCGGTCGAGACGTTCTGGGCCGAAGTGGAGGGCTGGGCGCTTCCTCCGTGGCGGTTTTCGTCCTGTGTGCTGTTCGCGAGCAAGCTCGATCCCGCGGGCGCCGTGCACACTCCCGTTCGTAGCTGGGAACTGGCTGCGGCGGGAGAGGAGGTCGGAGCTTGAACGCGGCCGCCGCCGCCATGGTCGGCGTCGCCTATCTGCTCGGATCCATTTCTTTCGCCGTGTTGATCGTGCGTCTCTCGACCGGGAAGGACATTCGCACCGAGGGTTCGGGCAACGCCGGTGCGACGAACGTTCTGCGCGCCCACGGCAAGCGGCTGGGCCTGGCCGTCGCCGTGCTCGACGTCGCGAAGGGCGCCGCGGCGGTTCTCCTGGTGCGCCCCGTGACCGGGGATTCGCGCTACGCGGCGGCGGCCGCGTTTGCCGCGATCCTGGGACACGTCTTTCCGATCTTCTACGGCTTTCGGGGCGGCAAGGGCGTCGCGACGGCCGTGGGCGCCTTCCTCGTCCTGGCTCCCTGGCCGACCCTCGTCTGCATCGCGGTGTTCGTGGCCGTCGTCGCGGCGACGCGTTACGTGTCGCTCGGCTCGGTCGTTTCGATGGCGCTGCTCCCGCCGGTGGCCGGTGTTCTCTTCCACGCGCCGCGCTCCGTCGTGATGGCCGCCGCGGGCGCCGCCTTCCTGATCATCTGGAAGCATCGTGAGAACATCAAACGCCTCGCTCGCGGCGAGGAGCGCAAGCTGGGAGCGAAATGAGAGTCGCCGTCCTCGGCGCGGGCTCGTGGGGGACGGCCCTCTCCATCGAGCTCGCCCGCTCCGGCCACGTGGTGCTGCTCTGGGGACGCGACCCGGAGGTCGCAGCGCGCATCGAGGCCGATGGGAGGAACCCGCGAAGACTCACCGACCATGCGATCCCGCCGAGCGTCCGGAGCTCGTCGGACCTGGCCGAGGCGCTGGGGTTCGGCGAGATCGCCATGGTCGCGGTTCCGTGCGCGTCCTTTCGACCCCTGCTCGCTCTGGCGCCTCCGTCGGAAGGGCAAGGGCTTCGCCTGGTATCGACGGCGAAGGGCATCGAGCCCGATACGCTCAAGCGCATGACCGAGGTCCTTCTCGAGAGGTATCCGAGGGCTTCCGTCGCGGCCTTGTCCGGTCCGACGTTCGCGGAGGGTGTCGCGAAAGGAGACCCGACGGCGGCGGTCGTGGCGTCGAGAGATCGCGGGTTCGTCGAGCGCCTCCAGGATGCGCTCTCGAGCCCGACGTTCCGGCTGTACCGCAGCGAAGACGTCGCGGGAGTCGAGCTCTGCGGCGCCCTGAAGAACGTCGTGGCGATCGCCGCGGGCATCGTGTCGGGTCTGGGCTTCGGGCACAACACACTGGCGGCGCTGGTGACGCGTGGGCTCGCCGAGATTGCGCGCATCGTCCGCGCGCGCGGCGGCCAGGACCGCACGGTCCACGGGCTCGCCGGGATCGGCGATCTGCTGCTGACTTGCACGGGCAAGCAGTCGCGCAACCGTTTCGTCGGCGAGCAAGTCGGCCGCGGCAAGCGTCTGGCCGACGTGCTCCTGGACATGCCCGAAGTCGCCGAGGGGGCGCGGACGTGTCTCGCGGTGCCGCACATGGCGGCCAAGGCCGGCGTCGAGGCGCCGATCGCTGAGGCGGTCGTCTCCGTCCTGTACGAGGGCGTGGCGGCGCGCGAAGCCGTGGATCAGCTGATGACGCGAGCGCTGCGCTCGGAGTAGGGCCGCCCGCTCTACGCGGTCTTGGCTCTCGGCCGGGGCTCGAGGACCCGGATCGGCAGGACGACGGCTTGGAGACCGGCGAACTGCAGCCTTCGCTGGATGGAGAACGCGGTCTCGTTGTGGAGGATCCGGTTGACCAGGCGGGCGTTCTGAAACACGAGCTGTCCGAGGTAGAAGATCGAGCGCGGGAACTCGGACCGCACCTGCTCGCAAAGCTCGACCACCGACTGGACGGCCTCGGTTCCGATCGAGTAGCGGTAGTCGGCCTTGAATCCGAGCTTGTGGGCGTAGTCGACGTACTTTCGGAGGTCCTCCTCGGTGTGTTCCTGGAGGGCGTCGATCTCGGCCTCGCCCTTGAACACCGCCGAGTCGATCACGCCGACGGACAGGAAGAGGTAGCTCCCGTACTGCTTCGGGAACAGGCTCTGCACGGACAGGACGGTATGCACTCCGAGCCCGGAATAGCCGTTGACGAGCATGACCGCCACCGGCTCGTTCCGGTCGATCGGGGCGGCGGGTTCGGGGTGCGGGCGAACCGGAACGTCGAGGAGCTGCTCGTCCAGGCGGCGCAGGTGATCCCGCACTTTCGCATAGTGGCGGCGGATGCCAAACGCCAGAGCGACCAGCGCCGAGGTCGCGAGCAGCGTGATCCACCCGCCCTCCTCGAGCTTCTCGTAAACGGTGACTGAGAGGATGGCGAAGCAGAGAAGAAATCCGAAGCCGTGGAGGGCCAGACCCCGAATCCACTTCGGATCGGCATGACGTCGGGTCGTCCAGTACCGCGACATTCCGAGAAGCGTCAGGCTGAACGTTACGAAGACGTTGATCGCGTACATCACCAGGAGCACCGCCACGCGTCCCTCGGTGTACCAGAGGGTCACCGCGGCGGCGCCGCCCATCAGCACGATCCCGTTGTTCGTGACGAGGCGGTCGGAGAGCTGGGCGAACCGGCGCGGCGCCCAGGAATCCACGGCCATGTTGGCGAGGACCCTCGGTCCATCGAGGAATCCGGTTTGCGCGGCGACGACGAGGATTGCGCCCGCAGATACCAGCGTCGCTACGATCAGTCCGGCGCCCAGCGGGAAGCCGGCCGGCCTCCATGCGCCGAACACGTTCTCGGCGAGAACGGCGTTCATGACCTTCGTCGGATGGGGACGCGCTCCCGTCAGGAGGTACGCCAGCATGATTCCCCCGGCGGTGAACGCTAGCGAAAAGGCCATGTAGCGCATCGTTCGCTTGGCGTTGGCCACCTTGGGTTCCCGCAGGATCTGCACGCCGTTGGAGACGGCCTCGATGCCGGTGTAGGCGCCTCCCCCGAGGGAATAGGCGCGAAGCAGGACCAGCATCGTTCCGAGCAGGCCGATCCGTCCCGTCGTCATCCGGGCGTCGATCACGGCGCTCGAGTAAATCGACGGCAGAAGCGGCCCGCGCTCGATCAGGGACGCGACGATCATGAGCGCGTGCGTTCCGACGAAGAGCAGGAAGACCGGCACGAGGACCTGCACGCTCTCCTTGACTCCTCGAAGATTGAGCAGGGTGAGGGCGGCGAGAATCACGAACTTCGCATCGAGGCGCAGGCCGGCCCAGGAAGCCGGGAAGAGACTGAACACCTGGTCGACCCCCGACGCGACCGAGGTCGAGATCGTCAGTACGTAGTCGACGATCAGGGCGCATCCGGAGATCACGCCGATCTTCGGTCCGAGAAGCTTCGTCGCGACGAGATAGCCGCCTCCTCCGCCCGGGAAGAGCTCGATGACACGGCTGTAGCAGGCGGAGATGACGAGAACGGTGACCGCGATCATGAGCGCGATCACGACGGCCAGCGCCACGTGCGGTCCGAGTGCCCGGAACGCCTCCTCCGGACCGTAGGCCGAGGAGGAAAGGCCGTCGGCGCCCAGGCCGACCCAGGCCAGGAAAGCGACGAGGGTGACGTGATGGAAGACCTTCGGATCCAGAGGATCCTTGGCCTTTCCGATCAGGATCCGCTTGAGGGTCGAAGGCACGTCAGGCGGCCTGCGCCTTGCGTTTTCGGGTGACGCTCTCGAGAACCCGAATCGGAAGGACGATCGCCTGCAGACCGGCGAACTGCAACCGCCGCTGGATCGCGAATGCCGTCTCGTTGTGAAGGAACCGGTAATAGAACCTGTCGGTCTCGAACACGAGCTGCCCGAGGAAGAAGATCGAGCGCGGATGCTGCTTCTGGACCGTCTCGCAGAGCGTGACGACTTCCTCGACGGCCTCGGTCCCGATGTCGTAGCGGTATTCGGCGCGGAATCCCAGCCGCCGGGCGAAGTCGCAGTACTTCTCCAGGTCGTCCACGGTCTTGCGCTTGAGCGCCTCGATTTCTTCGGCGCCTTTGAAGTTCTCCGAGTCGATGACGCCTACGGACAGGAAGATGTAGTTCTTGAATTGCCGCGGAAAGAGATTCTGAACCGAGAGGACCGTGTGGATTCCCATGCCGGTGAATCCGTTCACGAGCATCACGGCGACGGGCTCGTCGCGGGGAATCGGCTCGTCGACGATCTCGTGCGGGCGCACGGGGACCTGAAGCAGGGTCTGATCGATCTCGCGCATCACATCGCGAACGCGGGCGTAGTGCCGCCGGATCAGGAAAGCCAGCGCCACGAACGAGGCGGTCACGCAGACCGTGAGCCAGCCTCCCTCGTCGAATTTCTCGTAGACGGTAATGAAGAGGATGACCACGCACAGAAGGAGCCCGACACCGTGGATGGCGAGGTTGCTTCGGGCCTGGGGCGCGCGGCGGCGCTGGATCCAGTAGCGAACCATTCCAAGCAGCGTCAGGCTGAAGGTCAGGAAGACGTTGATTGAGTACATGACGACCAGTTTCGAGACGGCGCCCCGCGTGTACCAGAGCGTCGCCAGGGCCGCCAGGCCCATGAGGTAGATCCCGTTGTTCTCGACGAGGCGCTCGGAGAGCTGGGCGAAGCGGCGAGGGACCCAGGAATCGACGGCCATGTTCGCGAGGACGCGCGGGCCCGCCACGAATCCCGTCTGCGCGGCCACGAAAAGAAGGGCGCCGGCCGAGATGAGCGTCAGAGCCACGAGGATCTCCCCCAGTGCGAATCCTCCTAGCGTCCAGTCTCCGAAGACCCGCTCGGCGAAGACGGCGTTCATTGTCCGGTCCGGCTGTGGCCGCGCACCGACGAGCAGATATCCGATGATGATTCCGCCCGCCGTGAACGATAGCGAGATCGCCATGTAGAGCATTGTGCGCTTGGCGTTGGTGACTCGGGGCTCCCGCAGGACTTGCACGCTGTTGGAAACGGCTTCGATACCCGTGTAGGTGCCGCCGCCCAGAGAATACGCGCGCATCATGATCAGCAGCAGCGGCAGCCATCCCATCTCGCTGGAGGCCGCGCCCGCTTCGTGAGTCGCGGCCGCGAAGATCTGCGGCAGGTCCGGAAGGTGGCTCACGAGGCTGGTCAGGATCAGCAGAGCATGCGTTCCGAGGAAGAGCAGGAAGATGGGGACGAGGACGGTGATGCTCTCCTTCAATCCGCGCAGGTTCAGGATGATGAGCAACAGCGCGACGATCACCTCCGCTCCGAATTTCAGCCGGTGCCACGACATGGGAAGGAGGCTGAAGATCTGGTCGCAGCCGGACGCGATCGAAATCGAGATCGTCAGCACGTAGTCGACGACGAGCGCGCAGCCGGACACGACTCCCAGCCGCGGGCCCAGAAGCTTCGTGGCGACCACGTAGCCGCCCCCACCGGCCGGAAAAAGCTCGATGACCCTGCTGTACGCCAGGGAGATCACGCAGACCGTGATCGCCGTCAGGATCGCCAGCCAGAGGGCGAGGTAGGCATGGGAGCCGAGCGCTTTGAACGCCTCCTCCGGACCGTACGAGGAAGAGGACAGGCCGTCCGCGCCGAGGCCGACCCACGCCAGAAAAGCCGCGAGGGAGATGTGGTGGAAGATCCGGGGATCCATGGGATCCCGGGCTTTTCCGACGAGGATGGTCTTGATCGTGGTGGGCAAGGTGCAGGCCCTGCTGGGGCGGGACGGGATTATAGACGCCGTTCACGCTGCGTTCATGGCCGCGTCCATAATCTCCGATACGATTCCGCAGGCCGCAATGGTGCGTCCGCGGAACAGGAGGAACGCATGAAAAAGGTTCTGGCTCTCGCGGTGATTGCGGTGTTCTGTGCGGTCGTCGGTCTCGCCAACCAGCACATGGAGGGCAAGGCGGTCGAAGGCACGATCACCAAGGTCGACATGGCCGGCAAGTCATTCGTCGTGAAGACGGCCGACGGCAAGGAGACCACCTACTACTGGAACGACACCACCAAGCTTCAGGGGACGCTGAAGGAAGGCGAGATGGTTCACATCAAGGCCGCCGAGAAGGATGGAAAGATGTGGGCGAACTGGGTCCATGTCGGAAAGATGGAGCCCAAGAAGTAGCTTCGCCTTCCAGTCAGGATGGACGGGCGGGGCTTCGGCCCCGCTCTTTTTTGGGCGGCCGGCGTGCTATTTTTCCTCCGACGACGGCCCCATCGTCTAACGGTTAGGACACGGCTCTTTCAAGGCCGGAGCACGGGTTCGATTCCCGTTGGGGCCGCCAGACTCAATCACCATCCTCGCTCGCTGGCTCGCCGTGTCTCCCCGCATCTTGCAAAGGGTGCGATACTGATTTCATGAAGACACGACTCGGCCTTCTCTGCGGGGCGGTCGTCTGCCTGATCGGGGTTCATGCCTGCGCCAACATCAACGAGGCGGACAAGAACAAGAAGGCGGCGCAGACGCAGGGCAAGTACTACGTCGAGCTGACCGACGACGTCGAGCGAGTCGAGGGGACCTGCAAGTTCATGCGGCAGATCAACGCGATCGAGGATCCCGTCCGCATACCCAGCAAAGCGGAGACTCCGGACTATTTCCGGGAGAAGGCCGCTTACTACGGGGCCGATACGGTCCTGCTCCGCGGACAGGTCGGCGATCTCTACATCTGCGGCCACGTCGGCCTGAACCCGGACGGAACACGCCAGGCGCCCTATCCGACTCCCGTCCCGAATTAGCTCCTTCCCTCGCTACCGGACCCCATATAATCCCGCCAGCTTTATGCGCGCGTGCCGTGCGGCGGTCGTCCTGTCGGCGCTCCTGCTCGCCGTGTGCGCTCCTCTCTCTGCGCAACGTGCCGAGCCCGCGATGCTGTCCCCGGCGGCGGGGGAGTCTCTGGCCCCCGGC
>JBKOZO010000073.1:0-75758 GCA_046725935.1 Acidobacteriota bacterium
CCGAGCCCGCCGATCTCCCTCGCGATCGAGCCTTCCGGGACGTCCGCCCGGGCCCTCACCAGCTTGACGGCGAACGTGAAGCCTCTCGGCGGCGTGTCGAACGAAGCGAGCACCTTCCCGATCTGGTCCAGCTTCTCGGGCTTGTCCGTGACGGTCATCGCGTTCAACTTCTGGGTCAGCGTGATCGACGCGGACTCCGACAGGTGCGGACGGATCAGGAGCGCCGCCTCCTCGACCCGCTTGTGCTTGAGGACGTAGACGCGCACGCTCGCTTCGTCCGCGGCCCGCAAGGGTCCGGCGGCGAAAACGATCGCGGCGAGGAAGAGAAGCAGCCTTTGTTTCACTTTGAAAACCACGGCCCCGTCGCCGGAGGCCGGCCCGGGCGGCGCGTTCAGATGTCGAGCCCCCGATCCACGATCCAGACCACTCGCGGCTCCTCCCGGCCGGCGCCGGGATTCCAGTCGTACACGGTGGCATCACCCGCGGGAGCGGAGGTTTCGGCCGGGAGCGCGGCCGCCGAGAGCGCGGCGTCGGAGGACGGCGGCGCGGGCGCGAGCGGCTTCGCGGGCAGCGACGCCTCGGTCCCGGCCGCCGGCGGAGCGGTTCCGGCGCCCGGGCGCGCTCCGGGAAGGAGCAGGACGAGCGCGGCGACGGCCGCCGCGGCCGCCGTTCCGCCGGCCAGACGCCGGCGCGTGCGGCGGATCCGTTTCTCCGTCTCCATCAGGGCCACTCCGGTCTTGACGGCTGAGAGAATCCGCGCCGTTTCCTCCGGCGTCACCTCGTCGCGCACGGGACGCGCGAAAACGAACGTCGGGTCCTTCTCGATGGCGAGGCCGCGGCACTCCGCACAGGCCGCCAGGTGCTCGCGAAGGATTCGCCGCTGCGGCGTCGGCAGAGCGTCGGCGAGATAGTCCTCGAAGCTGCCGCGCAGGATGCCACAGATCGCGCTCACAGGGATCTCCCCCGCAGGAACTCGGGATAGAGGCGGCCGATCTCCCGGCGCAGGACCCGGCGCGCGTTGAAGAGGTGGTTGCGCACCGTCGACTCGCCGCAGCCCAGGATCTCGGCGATCTCGCTGGTGTCGCAGTCTTCCATCTCCTTGAGCACGAACACGGCCTTCTGCTTCTCCGAGAGGCTCCCGGACACGGTCTCGAAGAGACGCGCCAGCTCCGCGTCTTCGGCCGTGCGCGTGGCGTCGGCGGCCGTGGACTGCTCGCGCTCCTCGACGAGGTGCAGGGTCGCACCGTGGGCCCTCTCGCGGCTGCGCGCGCTGCGAAGGAAGTCGATCGAGAGGTTCGTCGCGATCCGGTAGAGCCAGGTGTTGAGCGAGTAGCGCTCGTCGTAGCGGTGCAGCTCGTTCCAGACCCGCAGAAAGACCATCTGGCCGACGTCCCGGGCGTCCTCGCCGTTGCCGACGATGCGCCGCGCGAGCGACACCACCGCCGGCGTCTTCCGGGTCACCAGCGTCTCGAAGGAGACCATGTCGCCGCCGCGGGCGCGGATCGCGAGCTCGCGATCCGGAAGGCTCGAAGCCTCCTCCCGATCCCGGCGCTGACTGTAGACGAGCTCCATTGCCCGAAAGGTCTCCTCCTGCCGCTGTATACGGACGCCGCCAGCGATCCGTTGGGGCCGGCCTCCCAATCCTAAGCCTTTGAATCTTAAATCCTTGGAGCCCTGCGGGCAAGCGATGGAGACCTTGCTTCGGCGATAATCGCGCCGCCTTGCTCTTCTACCGGGCGCTTGCCGCCCTTTCCCTGGCCGCCTATGCTCCCTGGGCGCTGTTCCGCTCGGTGACGGGAGGAAAGCGCCTGGGGGACGTGCGCGGGCGTCTGGGCCGCAGGCCCTACCCGGACCTCTCGGGCGGGATCTGGATCCACGCCGTCTCGGTCGGGGAAGTCGGCGTCGCGCGCAACCTCGTGCGCGAGCTCGAGCGGGTCCTTCCGTCGACGCCGCTGGGCGTCTCCGTGACGACGGCCGCGGGCCGCGATCTCGCCGACAGGACCCTGGCCGGTCATGCGGCTGTGTTCGCGTTCCCGTTCGATCTGGCCGGTCCGGTCGAGCGCGCGCTCACGACCGCCCGGCCGGGCCTCGTCGTTCTGACGGAGACCGAGATCTGGCCGCTCTTCCTGGAGCGGGCGGCGCGGCACACGATTCCCGTCGCCCTCGTCAACGGACGGATCTCGGAGCGGTCGTTTCGCCGCTACGGTCGCGTCCGCCGTTGGCTCGCTCCGACGCTCGAGCGGATCGCGCTCTTCGCGATGCAATCGCGGGAGGACGTACGCCGGGTCGTGGAGCTCGGAGCGCCGGAGTCGCGGGTGCGCGTCTTCGGGAACCTCAAGTACGACCTTCCGGAGCCGGCGTCCTTTCCCGACGCGGAGCGCCTCCGCGCGACGGCCGCGGGGCGGCCGGTGATCGTCGCCGGCTCGACGGGCGATGGCGAGGAAGCGCTCGTCTTCGACGCCTGGGAGGGGCTCCATCCCCGGCCGCTCCTGGTCCTGGCGCCTCGGCGCCCCGAGCGCTTCGACGCCGTCGCCGCGCTGGCGCAATCGCGGGGGCTTCGCCTCCTGCGCCGGACCTCTCCTGCCTCTCCCGATGCCACGGACGTCTATCTGCTCGATTCGATCGGGGAGCTTTCCTCCGTCTACCGCCATGCCGCGGTCGCCTTCGTCGGCCGAAGCCTCGTCCCGGGAGGCGGCCAGAACCCCATCGAGGCCTGGGCCGCGGGCGTGCCCGTCGTCGCCGGCCCGCACATGGAGAATTTCCGGGACGTGGCCGCGAGTGGAGAGGCCCTCGGGATCCTCACGCGCGTGGCCGACCCGCAGGCTCTGCGCCGCGCGCTCTCCAAGGCCCTGTCGGAGCCCGGCGAGACCGCCCGGCGCGGGGCCGACGCCGCGCGCTTCGTCGCCGAGAACCGCGGAGCCGCGTCCCGAACGGCGCAGGCCCTGGCCGCCCTTGCGCCGCCGACGTCGGGCGGGCGAACATCTCGATCGTGACGCTCTCGCGGCTGTCGAATCTCTATGGACGAGCGGTCGCGCTCCGGGCGAAGTGGTACGCGTCGGGGAGGATCTCGTCGCGCGCGCTTCCGCGCCCCTCGATCTCCGTCGGCAACCTCACGTTCGGTGGAACCGGCAAGACGCCCTTCACGGAGTTTCTGGCGCGCCGTTTCCGCTTCGAGGGGCGCTGCCCGGCGATCCTCTCGCGAGGCTACGGGCGCCGGTCGCGCGGAGTCGTCGTCGTCTCCGCCGGCGAGGGTCCTCTCGTGTCGCCGGAGGAGGGTGGGGACGAGCCCGTCGCGATGGCGATGTCGACCTCGGGCGTGGTGATCGTGGTGGGCGAGCGCCGCGCCGAAGCCGCGCGCCGCGCCGCCGACCTGGGAGCCGATCTTTTCATCCTCGACGACGGGTTCCAGCATCTTTCGGTCTCGCGGGACGTCAACCTGCTCCTGCTGGACGCGCGCGATCCGTTCGGCGGCGGACGCCTTCCGCCGGGCGGCCGCCTGCGCGAGCCGATCGCGGCGCTGGCTCGGGCGGACGCGATCGTGTTCACTCGCGTGGACCGCGGCGCGCCGGCCGCCGAAGCGCTCGAGGCGATCGCGCAGCTCCATCCCTCGGTTCCTCGCTTCCACGCCCGGATCCGGCCTTCCGGCCTCCGCGACGAGGCCGGAGCTCCGGTCGACGCAGAGACGCTTTCGGACCGGCGCTGCCTCGCCGTCTGCGGCGTCGCGAGCTCCCCGGAGTTCGCCGCCACGCTCGCCGATCTGGGCCTCGCGGCCGAGGAGCGCCTGGAGTTTCGCGATCACCAGCGCTACCGCGAGCGCCACGTGGCGCGGATCCGTAACGCCGCGGAGCGCGCCGGCGCGAGCTTCGTCGTGACGACGGAGAAGGACGCCGTCAAGCTCGCCGGAAGACTGCCTCTTCCGCTCCTGACCGTGCGTCTCTCGGTCGAAGTGGCCGAGCCGGACTTCTTCGGCTTCCTCGCATCGCGTCTCCCGGTGGCGGCGAAAACCGCGTGAACGTTCCGGCCGAGGCCGCGGCTCCCCTTCCCCGCCGCCGGCCGAGGCGCTCCCTCGCCCGCCACCGATTCGAGCTCGCGCTCTTCCGAATGGCCGCGGGAACGCTCGCGCTCCTGCCGCGGCGGGCTTCCCGGAGGCTGGGACGCTCCCTGGGCCGGCTCTACCTGCGCTTCGGCCGGGCCCGCCGGCGGATCCTCTTCGGAAACCTGGCGGCCGCGTTCCCCGAAAAGACGCCCGAGCAGATCTCGGCGATCGCGACGGCCTCGGTCGAGTCGATCGGCGCCGCGTTCGTCGAGTTCCTGGAGGTTTCCGGGATGTCCGAGGAGGAGATCCGGAGCCGGATCCGCGTGGTCGGCGAGGAGAACCTCCGTCGCGCCCGGGGGCTCGGCCGCGGAGTTTTCATCCTCTCGGCGCACATCGGAGGCTGGGAGCTCGGCGCGATCCGGGCGGGACTCCTGGGCGAACCGATCTCTCCCGTGGTCCGGCCGCTCGACAACCCCCTGCTCGAACGCGAGCTCTCCCGCCGCCGGACACGGTTCGGAAATCGCCCGATCGCCAAACGCGACGCCGCGCGCGATATCCTGAAGGCTCTCCGCCGCGGGGAAACCGTGGCGATCCTTGTGGACCAGAACGTGCTCGCGCGCGAGGCGGTGTTCGTGCCTTTCTTCGGAAGGCCTGCGGCCACGACTCCGGCGCTCGCGCTCTTCCAGCGCAAGACCGGCGCCCCGGTCGTGCCGGTCTTCACGTGGCCCGAGGGCGACGGCCGCTATCGCCTGGAATTCGAGACGCCGATCGAAGCCGGAGACGTCGCCGGCGCGGACCGCGACGAGGCGGTCCGGATTCTGACGGCGCGGTATATGCAAGTGACCGAGGCCGCGATCCGCAAGGCGCCGGAGGCATGGCTCTGGATGCACAACCGCTGGCGCACGCGCCCCGAGGACCGATGACGGCCCGACTCGTGGTCGCGCCCAACTGGATCGGAGACGCGGTCCTGTCCCTCCCGTTCCTCAGGGCGCTGCGCGCGGCGCATCCGGGAGACCGTCTGGCCGTCCTCGCGCGGAAGGGGCCGGCGGCCATCTATCGCTCCGAATCCACGGCGGACGAGGTTCTGGAACGCTCCGCGCGCCTCCGCGACGACGCGCGCATCGTGCGCTCCGGACGCTTCGACGAGGCGTGGCTGCTGCCGAATTCCTTCCGCGCCGCATTGATCGCGTTTCTCGGGGGAGTCCGGAGGCGCATCGGTTACGCGACCGATCGCCGGACCTGGCTCCTGACGGACCCCCTGCCGCCTCCGCCCGGCACCGATCACCAGCTCCGGGATTACGACGCGCTCCTGCGGTCGCACGGCATCGAACCGGACCTCGGAGCGCCCAGGCTGCCGATTCCGCCCGAGGCCCTCGCGCGCGCCGACCGCGCGCTCGCCGCCGCGGACTGGTCGGCAGGCTCCCGGCCGATCCTGCTCGCGCCGGGAAGCGCCAAGGCGTCGACCAAGCGGTGGCCACCGGAGCGTTTCGCGGCGCTGGGAGACGCCCTGGCCCTCCAGGGATGGCCGTGCGGGCTCGTCGTCGGACCCCAGGAGGCCGATCTGGGCTCGCGGGTTTCCGCGGCGGCGCGCACGCCCCTCCCCGTGCTCGGCCCGGACCTGGATCCGATCGAGCTCGCGGCGCTGCTCTCCCGCGCGCGTCTGCTGATCTCCAACGACTCCGGTCCGATGCACCTGGCCGCGGCGGTCGGCACTCCGGTCGTGGCGTTCTTCGGACCCACGGATCCCGGGCGCACCGCCGGCGTCGGCTCGCCCGTCAAAGTCCTCGACCGCTACCTCTTCTGTTCCCCCTGCCACCGCGACGCTTGCCCGTACGGACACGAGTGCATGCGCGAGATCACGGTCGAGATGGCGGCGAAGGCGTGCGAGGAAAGCCTCCAGGCCGTCATCCCGAGGAGCGAGAGCGACGAGGGATCCCGCGCTCGATTAGTCCGGGATTAACGCCGCGCTTCGCGCGACGTTGCCTACTGCCGGGGGCTTGCCTTTGGTGGTCGGCTGTCTCGCTGCGCTCGGGATGACGCTTCGGAGCCGCTCACGCGACCCGAAGCGTCACTTCAGCTCGGTGTTCCAGTAGGCCACGTCCACGAAGTTCCGCCACGCGGGGTGGAACTTGTTGGTTCCGAACTGGCCGACCGGGTGCCACCGCGGCTTGCGCGGCGCGGCGACCAGCCGCATGTGCGCCTCCTGCGGGGTCCGGTTGCCCTTCTTGACGTTACACGAGAGGCACGCGCACACGACGTTCTCCCAGGTCGAGGTTCCTCCCCGCGATAGCGGAATCACGTGGTCCAGGGACAGCTCCGAAGAGGAGAACCGGTGGCCGCAATACTGGCAGCGGTTTCCGTCGCGCAGATAGATGTTGTGGCGCGAGAACTTCACGTCCTGCCGGGGCAGCCGGTCGAAGTCCTTCAAGGCGATGACGCGGGGGACGCGGATGGCCATCGAAGGCGTCAGCACGACCTCGTCCTGCGGCTGCACGGGGATGTCGCACCAGTTCTCGAACTCGTACGTCGAGTAGTCGGGCAGAACCGCCTTGACGTGGCCCTTGTAGAAGAGCGAAAACGCCTTCCGGACCGACGTCACCTGGACGGCCTGGAATACGCGGTTGAGGACCAGTACCTGGGAGTCGAGCATGGGCTACTCGGGGCGCTCATTATAATCCGCCGGCAGTGCCCTTCGCAGTCGGGCGGCAGCGCCTCCTCTCGCTGATACCGCGTTTCCAGGGCCGCCGGATCGTGGTCGCCGGGGACTTCGTCCTCGACCGCTTCGTCTACGGTCACCCCAAGCGCGTCAGCCGCGAAGCGCCGGTTCTGATCCTCCGCTTCTGGAAGGAGGAGAAGCTGCCCGGAGGCGGAGGCAACACCGCAGCCAATGTCCGATCGCTGGGAGGCGTGCCTCTCCCGGTCGGGGTCATCGGGGCGGACGCCGAAGGCCGCGCCCTGCGCGAAGCCTTTCGCTCGCGCGGCATCGACTCCGACGGTCTCCTGGAAGTCGCCGCGTATCGGACGCCCACCAAGACGCGCATCCTCGGGGGCGCGGCGCACGGAATCAAGCAGCAGATCGTCCGCTACGACGTGGAGGAACCTCTGGTCCAGGACGCGGCGCGCGAGGCACAGCTGCGCGACCGCCTCTCGGAGGCGGCGCGCGCCGCCGACGGCGCGATCCTTTCCGACTACGGTTACGGGGCGATCGCGCCCGCGGCGGTCGCGGGCCTGCGGGCCTCGCTCCCTACGGACGCGAAGATCTTCGTGGACTCCCGCCACCGCCTCTCGGAATTCGCCGGCGTGGACGCGGCCACACCGAACGAAGAGGAGCTCGCGGAGTCCGCGGGCGTCGCCCTGGACTCCGACGCGGCGCTGGCGAAGGCGGGCGCCGACCTGCGTGCGCGCATGCGTTGCGCCTGCCTCCTGGTCACGCGCGGCTCGCGCGGCATGTCGCTCTTCTCGGACAGCGACGCCCCGGTCGGCATTCCCGTCCACGGGACCGACCAGGTCGCCGACGTCACAGGCGCCGGCGACACGGTGCTCGCGACCTTCGCGCTGGCGCTCTCGGCGGGAGCCTCGCCGCTCGAGGCGGCTCTCCTCGCGAACTTCGCCGGCGGCGTCGTGGTGATGAAGATGGGCACCGCCGTGGTGACTCCGGAGGAGCTCGCGGCGGCGGTCGAGGCGGACCGCGCGCTGCTGTCGTGACGGCGCCCGGGGCTTCGCCCTCTCCTTCCGCGAACCGTCTCCTGATCGTCCGTCTCTCCTCGATGGGCGACGTCATCCACGCGCTGCCGCTCGCGGCCAACGCGCGGCAGGCGGGCGTGGAGGTGGGTTGGGTCATCGAGCCGCAGTTTGCGGGATTGCTCGAGGGAAACCCCGATGTCGCGAAGGTCTTCGTCGCCGACACGAAGGCGTGGCGAAAGCGGCCGCTGGCTCCCGAGACGCTGCGCGCGGTGACCTCCCTGCGCGCGGCGCTGCGCGCGTTTGCGCCACGACTCGCGATCGACGCGCAGGGACTCTGGAAGTCGGCGCTCACCGCCCGCGCGGCGGGAGCTCCCGTGATCGGATTCGCGAGGTCCTGGCGCCGCGAGCCCGCATCGGCCCTGCTTTGCGCGATCCCGGTCACGCCCGCGGCGGACGCGGCGCACGTCGTGGACCAGAACCTCGCGCTCTTGTCTCCCGCCGGAGTCCCGGTCGCCGTGCGCGCCCCTGACGCCCGGTACCTGGCGGATCGCCCGAGTCCCGAGGCCGACGCGTTCCTCGCTTCGGTCGAGCGCCCACTGGTGCTCTTTCACCCCGGCGCTGGACGCCTCGAGAAGGCGTGGGGCGAGGAACGATTCGCGCA
Organism: Acidobacteriota bacterium; assembly: GCA_046725935.1. GTDB lineage: Bacteria > Acidobacteriota > Thermoanaerobaculia > UBA5066 > Gp7-AA6 > DAHUXD01. Next base: position 8,382 of record JBKOZO010000073.1, read on the forward strand.
CGTCGCGCGGGGACTCATCCGGGAGCGGCGCATCGCTCCCGTGGTGTCCTGGGGACCCGGCGACGAACGGCGCGCGGAGCGTCTCCGGGCCCTGCTTCCCAAGCGCGCGCCGATGCCGCGCCTCGATTTCGCGGGTCTGGCGCGCGTCATCCGCGAGGCGTCGCTGTTCGTGGCGGGGGACACGGGGCCTCTGCATCTGGCGGACGCGCTTGGCGTGCGGACCCTCGCGCTCTTCGGGCCCACCGACCCGGCGCGCAACGGACCCTATCGGGATCGCACCGGAGTCGTCGCTTCCATGCACACCGTCGCCGACGAAAAGGTGCTCGAGCGCACGTTGCAGATGCTTTCCCCCCTTTGACACCCGCCCCCTAAACCCCTACCATCTTTCCACTCCATGGCAGTCAAACTCGGCGACCTTCTCCTCAAGCAGAAGCTGATCACGCAGGAACAGCTGGAAGCCGCGCTCAAGCTCCAGCGCGAGGAGGGCGGCAAGATCGGAGAAGCCCTCGTCCGCGTCGGCGCGGTGTCCGAGGGGGACATCACCGAGACCCTGTCCCAGCAGTTCGGCGTGCCGTCGATCGATCTGGCGCACTTCGAGATCGATCCGGCCGTCATCAAGGTCGTGCCCGGCGAGGTCGCACGCAAGTACGGTGTGCTCCCGGTGAACAAAACGGGCGCGACGCTGACGATCGCCATGGGCGATCCGACCAACGTCTTCGCGATGGACGACATCAAGTTCATGACCGGCTACAACGTCGAGCCGGTCGTGGCGTCGGAGATCGCTCTGCGCAAGGCGATCGACCGGCACTACGGAACGCCGCGTTCGGTCGTGCTCAAGGAACGGACCAAGCAGGCGGCTCCGGCCTTCAACGCCGACTCGAGCCTCGAAGACGTCATGGCGTCGTCGGCTCTGACGATGGACGACATGGCCAGCGTCGGCCTCGGCGAGATCAACATGGACGAGATCACCGGCATGGACGCCGGCGCCGACGTCGACGTCGTCAGGGGCGAGGAAGGCCAGGAGATCGACCTCTCGGACCTCGCGAAGTCCTCGGAGTCGGCGCCGATCATCAAGGTCTCCAACCTCATCCTGATCGAGGCCCTGAAGGCCGGCGCGTCAGATATCCACGTCGAGCCCTACGAGAAGGAGTTCCGCGTCCGGTTCCGGATCGACGGCATCCTCCACAACATCATGGCGCTGCCGATGCGGACGCGCGACCCCCTGATCTCGCGCCTGAAGATCATGGCCAAGCTGGACATCTCCGAGAAGCGCCTCCCGCAGGACGGCCGGATCAAGATCCGCCTGCGCGTCGAGGAGCGCTCCCGCGACCTCGACCTGCGTGTCTCCTCGGTGCCCACGCACTTCGGGGAGAAGGTCGTCATGCGCCTTCTCGACAAGTCGAAGCTTCAGCTCGACATGACGCAGCTCGGCTTCGACCAGGAGCCACTGCGCCGCTTCAAGGACGCGATCGACCGCCCCTACGGCATCGTCCTCGTCACGGGACCGACGGGCTCGGGAAAGACCAACACGCTCTATTCCGCGATCGCGGCGCTCAACGACCCGACCGTCAACATCATGACGGCCGAGGATCCGATCGAGTTCAACCTCGCCGGGATCAACCAGGTCCAGATGAAGGAGCAGATCGGCCTGACGTTCGCCTCCGCGCTGCGGTCCTTCCTGCGCCAGGACCCCGACATCATCCTCGTGGGCGAGGTCCGCGACTTCGAGACGGCCGAAATCGCGGTGAAGGCGGCGCTGACCGGCCACCTCGTGCTCTCGACACTCCACACCAACGACGCCCCGTCCACGATCAACCGCTTGATGAATATGGGCATCGAGCCCTTCCTCGTGGCGACGTCGGTCAACTGCATCTGCGCGCAGCGCCTGGTCCGCCGGATCTGCTCGCAGTGCCCGGAGGAAGTCGAGACGCCTCCGCAGATGCTGATCCAGGTCGGTTTCGCCCCCGACGAGGTCAAGTCGCTGAAGATCAAGCGCGGGCGAGGCTGCGAGCGCTGCAACAACACCGGCTACAAGGGTCGGGTCGGCCTCTTCGAGGTTCTCCTCTTCACCGACGAGATCCGGGACATGATCCTCTCGGGCGCTTCCTCGATCGAGTTGAAGCGAAAGGCGATCGAAGAGGGCATGGTCAGCCTGCGGATGTCCGGCCTCCAGAAGATTCGGGAGGGCGCGACGACGCTGGAGGAAGTGCTCCGCGAAACCGTCCTCTAGCTTTGAGTCTCAGGTTCCAAGTTCCAAGTTTCAGGTCGGCGGTGACTTCGGACACAACCTGGAACCTGGAACCTGAAACCGACGCGAAGTCACTGAACCGTCTTTATTTCCCTCAGGGGACAGCGTACACTTACCGCCAAACTCAAATCGGGGGACCGTTGTATGGCGACTGATGCCACTCTCCATGGCCTTTTGAAGCAAATGGTCGAGATGGGAGCCTCGGACCTCCATCTGACCACCAGCTCTCCCCCGATGGTTCGCCTCGACGGCAAGCTGATCCCGCTTCCCTATCCGCCGCTGACGGTTCCGGAGACCAAGCAGCTGGCGTACTCGGTCTTGACCGACGCCCAGAAGCACCGCTTCGAGGAAAACCTCGAGCTCGACTTTTCCTTCGGGGTCAAGAGCCTCGCCCGCTTCCGCGCCAACAACTTCATGCAGCGCGGTGCCACAGCCGGCGTGTACCGGCAGATCCCCTACGAGATCCTGGGCTTCAAGGAGCTGGGGCTGCCGCCTGTGGTCGAGCTGCTCTGCGACAAGCCCCGCGGCCTGATCCTCGTGTGCGGCCCGACGGGCTCGGGCAAGACGACGACGCAGGCCGCGATGATCGACAAGATCAACCGCGAGAAGCAGCTCCACATCGTGACGATCGAGGACCCGATCGAGTTCCTCCACGGGCACAAGAAGTGCCTCGTCAACCAGCGCGAGCTGCACGCCGACACGCACTCTTTCTCCAACGCCCTGCGCGCGGTCCTGCGCGAAGACCCCGACGTCGTTCTCATCGGCGAGATGCGCGACCTCGAGACCATCGAGGCCGCGCTGCGGATCGCTGAGACGGGCCACCTCACGCTGGCGACCCTGCACACCAACTCGGCCACGACCTCGATCAACCGCATCATCGACGTCTTCCCCGCGCACCAGCAGAGCCAGATCCGGACGCAGCTGTCCTTCGTTCTCGAAGGCATCATGTGTCAGACGCTGCTCGAGCGCTCCAGCGGCAAGGGCCGGGTCATGGCCCTCGAGATCCTGGTGCCCAACGCGGCCATCCGGAACCTCATCCGCGAGGACAAGATCCACCAGGTCTACTCCATGATGCAGTCGGGTCAGTCCAAGTTCGGGATGCAGACCTTCAACCAATCGCTCGCCACCCTGTACCTGAAGAAGCTGATCACCCTCGAGGCGGCGCTCTCGCGCTCCTCCATGCCCGACGAGCTTCAGGAGCTCATCAACCGCGGGTCCGGGGTCAACGTGCCGACGGTGGCCGCCTCGGCCGGCAAGAGGTAACGCGCGATGCCGAACTTCGTCTGGAAGGGAAGAAACCGCACGGGCCTCGTCCAGGAGGGCGTGCTCGTCGCGGACACCAAGGAGGGGGCGCTTCAGACCCTCCGCCGTCAGAACATCGTCGTCACCGGCATCCGGGAGCGCGGCAAGGAAATCTCGCTCACCAAGATGGGCCGCAAGGTCCCGGCCAAGGTCCTCGCGGTCTTTACCCGCCAGTTCTCGGTCATGATCGACGCCGGTCTTCCCCTGGTCCAGTGCCTCGAGATCCTGGCCAACCAGCAGGAGCACAAGAGCTTCGCAAAGATCCTCCTCCAGGTTCGCCAGGACGTCGAGGCCGGCTCGACCCTGGCCGACGCCATGCGCCGTCATCCGAAGGCGTTCGACGACCTCTACGTCAACATGGTCGCGGCCGGCGAGGCGGGCGGTATTCTGGACACGATCCTGCAGCGTCTCTCGACCTACATCGAGAAGGCCGTGAAGCTGCGTTCGCAGGTCCGGGCCGCTCTGATCTACCCGATTGCGGTCATCTGCATCGCGGCGATCGTCGTGGCGGTCATTCTGTTGAAGGTCATCCCGACCTTCGCCGCCCTGTTCACGAGCCTCGGGGCGGAGCTGCCGTTCCCGACTCGCGTGGTCATCGCGGCGTCCAACTTCCTGGCTCGTTACTTCGTCTTCTTCGTCATCGGCATCGCCGCTGCGGTCTTCTTCTTCCGCCGGTACTACAAGACCTACCGCGGACGGCGCGTCATCGACGGGGCGCTGCTGAAGGCGCCGATCATCGGCATCATCCTCCGCAAGATCGCGGTCGCCCGCTTCTGCCGTACGCTCGCCACGCTGACGTCCTCGGGCGTCCCGATCCTGGAGAGCCTCGACATCACCGCCCGCACGGCCGGCAACGCCATCGTCGAAGACGCCATCGTCGAGACGCGCAAGAGCGTCGAGAACGGCAAGACGCTCGTGGAGCCCTTGCGGGACTCCGAGGTGTTCCCGAACATGGTCGTGCAGATGATCGGCGTCGGCGAGCAGACCGGCGCTCTGGACGCCATGCTGAACAAGATCGCCGAGTTCTACGAGGACGAGGTCGACATCGCGGTCCAGGGCCTGGTCAAGCTGCTCGAGCCCGTGATGATCTTCATCCTCGGCGTCATCATCGGAGGTATCGTCATCGCGATGTACCTGCCGATGTTCACGCTGATCAACAAGATCGGATAAGACGGCGTCGTGAGCCGGGAGCCGTGAGCCGGGAGCCGCTCGACGCGGGAATCTTCGGCTGCTGGCTCCGGGTTTTCGGTTACCGGCGTTAGCGTGGACGACTCTCTCCGCCGCTCTCTTTTCTGGCTGACGACGATCCGGATCGTCGTCTTCTTCCTCATCCTCTTATCCGCGATCCTGGTCCAGGTCGGGTCCGAGGCCGAGGTCGAGATCTCGTACCTCTACCTCCTTTGCGCCCTGGCCTTCGTCCTGTCGCTCTTCCACTGGACGGTGGGGCGCCTCCTGCCTCCCCAGACCGAGGCCTACGTCCAGATCGCGGGGGACCTCGCGCTGGTGTGCCTCCTCGTCTACTCGTCGGGCGGACCCAACTCCGTGTTCACGTTTCTCTACCTCGTCGTCATCGGGGCCGCGGCGTTCCTCCTCTACCGGACGGGAGCCGTGGTCATCGCCTCGATCGCGGCGCTCCTCCACGGGCTTCTCGTCGAGCTGACCGCGTACGAGGTCCTGCCGCGCCCCCGGATGGCACCCGCGGCGCACTGGGGCCTCGAACGCACCGGCTACAACCTCGCGATCACCATCATCGGCTTCTACGGCGTGGCGTTCATGGTGTCGTACCTCTCCGAGAAGCTGCGCGGAACGCGGCAGGAGCTGGAGAGCCGCCAGCGGGCCCTCTCCCGGATCCAGACCCTCTACGCCAACGTCATCGCGTCCATGTCCTCAGGGCTGGTGACCGCCGACTCCAAGCAGCGTGTGACATTCCTCAATCAGGCGGGCGGCGACATCCTGGGCGTCGTGCCCGCGCGCGCCACCGGGCGCCTGCTCGCGGACATCGGCCTGGACCTCCCGGCGGAATGGGAGCAGATCCGCCACCGGACGCGCGGCCGCGACGGCTACCGGGCCGAGGTCGAGATCCAGCGCGGCGACGCCCGCCGCATGCTCGGCTATTCGCTGCGGGCGCTGAAAGACGGCAGCGGGGAGGACGGGGCGCTCATCGTGTTCCAGGACCTGACGGAGGTCAAGAAGCTCGAGCGCCAGGCCCGCTTCAACGAGCAGCTCGCGGCGGTCGGCGAGCTCGCCGCCGGCATCGCGCACGAGATCCGCAACCCCCTCGCATCCATTTCGGGATCGGTCCAGGTCCTCTCCCACGAGCTCTCGGTCGGATCCGCCGAGCGCCGCCTGATGGAGATCATCGTCTCCGAGTCCAAACGCCTGTCCAAGATCCTCGAGGAGTTCCTGCGTTTCGTGCGCCCGCAGGAGCGCCGCGTCGCCGTCTTCGACGTCGCAACCAACATCCAGGAAGTGCTGGACCTCTTCCGTCTCTCCGACGAGGTCTCCGACGCGCACCACATCGCGCACGACGTCGTGCCGCCGGTATCGCTGCTCGCGGGCGACCGCGATCAGATCCGCCAGATCGTCTACAACGTCGCCAAGAACGCGGTGCGCGCGATGCCCGACGGAGGCGCGCTGACGGTGGAAGGCCGCGAGAACGGCGCGTGGTATAGCATCAAGTTCCGCGACACCGGCCGCGGAATGAACGAGGAAGAGATCGCCCGCGTCTTCACCCCCTTCTCGACGGCCTTCGACGGCGGCACCGGACTGGGCATGGCGATCGTCCGGCGCATCGTGGAGGACCACGGCGGCGCGATCGACGTCGAGTCGGCTCCCGGCGAAGGCACGACCGTGACGATCCTCCTTCCCCGAAACGCCACCGAGGCCGCGGCGGTCTCCGCGCCCCGAGAGGCCCACACCATCCAATGAGCAAGCCACGCCTGCTGATCGTCGACGACGAGAAGTCCCTGCGGGAAGTCCTCCAGTACTTCTTCCACAAACAGGGATTCGAGGTCTCGATCGCCGCGAACTACACCGAGGGCCTGGCGGCGGCCCTGCGTTCGAACCCGGACGTGGTCCTGTGCGACATCAAGATGCCCGACGGCAACGGCCTGGACCTGCTGGCGCGCGTCCGCGAGGAAAAGCTCGACATGCCGGTCATCATGATCACCGCGCACGGCTCGACCGAGGACGCGATCCAGGCCATGAAGCGCGGCGCGATCGACTACATCCCCAAGCCGTTCGACAACGACGAGCTGCTGCTGGTCGTCCGGCGGGCGCTGGGCGAGAAGCAGTTGCAGGACGAGAACACGTACCTCAAGCAGGAGCTCGCCGGAAAGTACCAGTTCGCCAACATCGTCGGCCGCGGCAGCCGGATGCAGGAGATCTTCCGGACGATCGAGCGCATCGGCAAGGTCTCCTCGACCGTGCTGCTGACCGGCGAGAGCGGCACGGGCAAGGAGCTCATCGCCCGCGCCATCCACTTCACCTCCGTGCGCAAGGACCGGAAGTTCGTCTCGATCAACTGCGGCGCGCTTCCGGAGACGCTCCTCGAGTCCGAGCTCTTCGGCCACGAGCGCGGCGCCTTCACCGGAGCGGTCCGCGAGAAGCGGGGCCTCTTCCAGGAAGCCGACGGAGGAACTCTCTTTCTCGACGAGATCTCCGAGACGACGCCCACGATGCAGGTCAAGCTGCTCCGGGCGATCCAGGAGAAGCTCATCCGGAGAGTGGGCGGCAACGACGAGATGTCGGTCGACGCCCGCATCATCGCCGCCACCAACAAGGACTTGAACGACCTCGTCTCCGAGGGCCGATTCCGCGAAGACCTCTTCTACCGCATCAACGTCATTCCAATCGCTCTGCCTCCGCTGCGGTCGCGCACCGAGGACATCCCGCACCTGACGACGCACTTCATCGCCAAGATCTGCAAGGAGCAGCGCATCCCCGAGAAGAAGATCTCGGTGGAGGCCATGCGCCTGCTCGAGGCCTACCCGTGGCCCGGCAACGTGCGCGAGCTCGAGAACACGCTCGAGCGCACGGTCGCCCTCGAGGCCGGGCCCGTCATCAACGCGTCGAGCCTTCCCGAGACGGTCGCTTTGGGCGTGCGCACGCGCGTGCCCGACTTCGAGAGCCTGCCCGAGGAGGGAATCAATCTCGAGGCGTACCTCGAGACCGTCGGCAAGCGCCTGATGCGGGAAGCCCTCGACCGCTGCGGCGGCGTGCAGACCAAGGCCGCGGAGCTCCTCCACATGTCGTTCCGGTCCTTCCGCTACTACGCCAAGAAGTACAGCCTCGTCCACCGCGAGGAGATGTACGGCGAAGACGAGGGAGGCGCCGCGGAGGCCACGGAAAACCGGGCATGAAGCGGGGCCTCGCCACGAGCGCCGCCGCGTGCGCCATGGCCGCCCTCTCCTGCGGCGCGGCGCCGGCTCCCCCGCCCCCTCCGAATCCGTCCCCGAGTCCCGCGGCCGCGGCATCCGGCCCGCACGCGGTGATGCCATCCGGCGCCGTGTACCGGCTGGAGCTGGCGCTGACCCCCGAGGACCAGGCACAGGGGTTGATGTTTCGCGAGAACCTTCCCGATCGGACCGGAATGCTGTTCGTCTTTCCGGAAGCGGCGCCGCATCACTTCTGGATGAAGAACACGATGATCCCGCTCGACATGATCTGGATGGACGAGAGCGGCCGCGTGGCCTTCGTTTCGGCCCACACGCCGCCGTGCAAGGCGGATCCGTGTCCGACCTACGGCCCGGACTCCACCGTCAGCCAGGTGCTGGAGATCGCCGGAGGGATGGCCGAGAAGGAAGGGATTCGCGAGGGATCGGTGCTGAAGCTGATCGACACTCCGCCGGCGGCTACGGTTCGAACAGAAACAACCCGTCCCCCATCGTCCCCACGTACACCCTCCCCCCGCGTGCCTCCGCGGCCGCGGCCAGGGGCAGCGAAGGACGGGGGCTCGTAAACGCCCGGCGGCTGCTCCCCTCCTGCCAGAACAGAGTCCCGTCCACTTCCTGGAGGTTGGACCATCCGCCGACGGGCTTGGACGAGGCGGCGTTCTGCATGAAGATCCCACCTCCCAGGAGCGCCTTCTTCTTCGTGGACCACGCGGCTCCGTCCCAGTAGGCGACGGAGCCGCCCGAGCGGACCTCGAGCACCGCTTCGCCGTTGCGGTCGGCGAGAAGCTCGGCCCCGCTCGCCGACCGAAGTCCTCCCGGAACGGATGCGAAGCGCGCTCCGTCGATGGTCGAGAAGACGCCCTCGGTCGTCACGAGCACGGGATGCTCGAAGGGCGCGCCGTAGAGCGCGATCGGCACGCCGGGGGGCGCTTCGCGCGGCGGGGACCAGCGGGCTCCGCCGTCCCGCGACACGCGCACGCCCTGCGCGCTCGCGACGAGCCAGACCGTGCGGCCGTCGGCGGCCCGGAAGGCGGCCAGCGAGGCCGAGGCCGGAAGCGGGTCGAGCGAGACCTTGCGGACCTCGCGGCCCGCGGCTTCCCACACGCCGCTCTCCTCGCCGGCGAACGCCCGGAAGAAGAGCACACGGTCGGGATTGGACGGATCGGCGACGAGCTCGGAGACGCGGCTCTCCGGCAGACCCCGCGATCCCGGCGTCAGCGTGCGCCCCCCGTCGTCCGACGTGAAGACTCCTTCCCCTTCGGTCCCGATGAAGAGACGTCCAGTGTGGCGATCCACCTCGAGCGCCGTGACGACGAGTGACTCGCGGGTGACGCGGGCCCACGTCTGGCCCCCGTCTTCGGAGCGGTGAAGCCCGCCCACGGTCGCCGCGTACACGACGCCCTCGCGGGTCGGATCGCGGCGCACGGCGTGGGAGCGGCGATTCGTGAATCCGGTGGTGAAGCGCGTCCAGCGGTCGCCTCCGTCGCGCGTGCGATAGACCCAGCCGCACGTGGATACCCAGATGTCGCGCGGGTCGGCGGAGGCGAAGTCCCACGCGTACACCGTGGCATCGAGGACCATGCCCTCGGCGATCCGCATCCAGCTCGAGCCGTCGTCGCGCGTCCGAAACGCCTGCCGCCAGGTGCCGGCATAGAGCGTGCGGCGGTCCGCCGGATCGAACGCCAGAGACTCGACCTGCTGCAGGCCGGCGACGCCCTGGCCGGTCTCGGCCCACGTCTGGCCGGCGTCTCGAGAGATCCGGACGCCGTCGTCGCCGCCGACGGCGAGCATCCGCGGCGAGCCCGGCGCGATCGCGAGCGCGCGCGTCGCGACGCTTCGCGAAGAGGTCAGCAGCGTCGTCCAGGTCGCGCCGCGGTCGTCGCTGCGGACGACGAGGCCTCCGGTCAGCTCCCCGGCGAGAGACGCCCAGAGTCTTCCGGGAACCGACGGGTCCGCCTGGAGACCGGTGACGTAGTAGCCGGGGAACGCGGGACCCGAAGCCAGCGGCTGCCAGGTCGCGCCGGCGTCTTTGGAGCCGTAGAAGTTTCCGCGCGAGGTTCCGCAGTAGACCGTGCCGGGCGCGAAGGGATCGAGGGCGAACGCGCGAATCTCAGCTCCCCAGAGCGGAAGGCGCCACCACGCGGCGGCGCGCGCCGCGTCCGCGGCGAGCACGCACGCCGCCGCCGCGAGGGCGAAGCCCCCGAGCCGGCGCCTCCATTGTTTCCGCACGCGGCTATTGTACGGGCTCTCCCGAAGAACGCAGTGACGAGGGATCCCGAGCTCGATTGCCACGACCTCGGATCGAGCACGGGATCCCTGCGCTCGGGATGACCGGCAGCGGACGCCTTGCTAAACTGCCTCCGTGCCGAAGATCCGCGTGGCCGTCTTCCCCGCCGCGGGCCTCGGCACCCGGTTCCTGCCAGCCACAAAGGCGCAGCCCAAGGAGATGCTCCCGCTCGTCGACCGTCCGCTCATCCAGTACGTCGTCGAGGAAGCCCGGGACGCCGGCATCTCCCGCATCGTCATCGTGACCGGACGCGGCAAAAACGCCATCGAAGACCACTTCGACACCTCGTACGAGCTCGAGCGCACGCTCGAGGAGAAGGGCAAGAACCTGCTCCTCGGCGAGGTCCGGGAGGTCGCGGAGCTCATCCCGGTCTCCTACGTCCGGCAGAAGCAGGCGCTGGGTCTCGGCCACGCCGTGCTGCAGGCGCGCGATCTCGTCGGCGACCAGCCGTTCGCGGTCATGCTCGGAGACGACATCGTGGACGCCGAGGAGCCCTGCATCGGCCAGATGATTCGGCTCTACGAGCGGCGCGGCAACCCGGTGATCGCGCTCCAGGAAGTGCCGCGCTCCGAGACGCGCCAGTACGGAATCGTCGCCGGGGAGAAGATCGAAGACCGCGTGGTCCGCGTGACGGACATGGTCGAGAAGCCGTCGCCCGAGAATGCGCCATCGAACCTCGCGATCATCGGCCGGTACCTCCTGCCGCCCGAGATCTTCGGCATTCTCGGCGAGACCAAGCCCGAGGTCGGCGGCGAGATCCAGCTGACGAGCGCTCTGAAGACGCTCCTGTCGCGCCGGCCCGTCGACGGGTACCTCTTCGAAGGGAAACGCTACGACGCCGGAGACAAGCTCGGGTTTCTCAAGGCGACGGTGGAGTTCGCGTTGAAACGCCCCGATCTCGGCGCGCCGTTTCGCGAGTACCTGAAGGCCCTCAAGCTCGACTGAGACCCCGAAGAGCAGTCTGGCACCGGGATTGCTCTCCTCTCCATGTCTGGCACTCCGGCCAGACCCAAGGAGGTTGCATGTCCTCGATTCCTCTTCGTGTCTCTCGCGGTGTTCTCGTTTCACTCTTTCTCGCCTCGCTCGGCCTCGTCTCCGCCTGCAACGACAACAACGACGTCACCGGGACAGGCGGCGCTCTGGTGCGCCTCAACGTCGACGCCCCCGATTCGGCGGCCTCGGGTCAGCCGTTCAACGTGAATGTCTCGGCCCAGAACATCGGCGTCACCAACGTGGGCAACGGCGTCGTCACCGTGACGCTCCCATCTCCCCTGACCGTCGTCAGCGTCAACGCCGAGTCGGGCACCTCGGCCACGTTTTCCAACTCGGGGACCGGTGCGACGGTCAACTGGCAGCTCAACACGCTCGATTCCAACTCTTCTTCGAACCTGACGATCCAGGCCACGGGGACGCTGGCGCCCGGAGCGCCGAATCTTCCGGTCGCCATCCAGGCTCAACTGACGGCGGATGGAATCAATCCGGGCCAGTCCGTGGCCACCGACACGGTGACCCTGATGCAGTGACCCGGAGAGCTCTCTTGCGTCGGGAAGTGAGACCGGGTGGGCCCTCCGCGGAGAGCCCGCCCGGTCGCGCTGTCAGCGCTCGAGTTGGAAGGAAAGCTTGGCCGGACGGGAAACGGGAGCGTTCTGCGGACTCGCGGCCTTGGTCTGGCTCGCGCCCGTGGGGTTCGTGCGCACCGCCCCGGAACGGCCGCCCGGAACCTGATGCGTCTGCCGCGAGGCGTCGGGCCAGCACGGCTCGAGGCCCGCGGGATACGCCGACGGACAGAAGAACGGACTGATCCGACACATAGCCGAGACGTCGGCGCATGGCCGCACGACGTCGGATCGCGGGGGCGCCTGCGCGGCGACCGCCGCCGACAAGACCACGTGAGCCAGAAGCATGACCAGCACCTCCAGGTTTGGACGCTCCCGAGTGAGCGCACCGCCTGGAAACTGCAAGGTCGATACCAGAAACGCCTCCCGGGCGGCGTCCTAGTCGGCGCTTTTCTTGCTTTTCTTCTTGTCCGCTTTTTCGGACGCCGCGGGTTTCTCGGTCTTTTCCGACTTTTCCGACTTCTCTCCCGCATCCGAAGAGGATTCCGAGGCCTTTCGGCCGCCGCTCTCCTGCTTCGCGCGCGCGTAGTCGGTGACGTACCACCCGCTTCCCTTGAACTGGATCGCGGGTGCGGAGAACGCCTTCTTCAGCCGGCCGCCGCAATGCGGACAGACGCGCAGAGGCGCTTCGCCGACGCGCTGAATGACCTCGGTCTTCTTCCCGCACTTCCCGCAGACGTATTCGTAGATCGGCATGGAGTGCCGGAATCGTAACCGATTCGCCGAGGATCCGCCGCGTAGAATGGCGCCCGTGATCTCGGTCGAAGAGGCCCGAGACATCCTCCAGCGGGCCTGCGCTCCAGCGGATGCCGAGTGCGTTCCGGTGACGGCGGCGCTCCACCGCGTCCTCGCCCGCGACGTCCGGTCCGACGTGGCGTGGCCGCCATTCGATACCTCCGCGATGGACGGCTATGCGGTGCGCGTCGCGGACCTCTCCTCCGGCGAAGCGCCCGAGGAGCGGCCGGGTCTCGTGGCTGCGGGCGACCGGCCCGCGGCGCGCCTGGGACCGGGCGAGGCGGTGCGGGTGATGACCGGCGCGCCGATTCCCGACGGCACGGAGGCGATCGTTCCGGTCGAAGACATCCGCCGGGAGAACGGCCGGATCTTCGCGCGCATCACCCCGCGCGCGGGCGATCACATCCGGCGCCGCGCGGAGGTCCTTCCGGCGGGATCGACGCTGCTCGCGCGCGGGACGCGCCTGTCGCCGTCGGACCTCGCCCTCGCCGCGCTCGCGGGAGCCGATCCGATCGAAGTCCACCGGCGAGCGCGGGTGACGATCGCCGTGACCGGCAGCGAGCTCGTCGCCGCGTCGGCGCGGCCGGGGCCGGGCCAGCTCCGCGATTCCAACGGGCCGATGCTCTCCGCTCTCTGCGCGGCCCGCGGCGTGGGCGCCGCGCTTCGCGTTGCCGTCGAGGACGAAGACGGCGCGGTGCGCCGCCTCTTCGCGGAGGCCGGGCGAGACGAGGACCTCCTCATCACGAGCGGCGGCGTCTCGGCGGGCGATCTGGACCTCCTGCCGGAGGAAGCCCGGCGCTCCGGATTCGAGATGCTGTTCCACCGCGTCGCCGTCCGGCCGGGCAAACCGGTTGCCCTCGGACGGCGCGGGAGGACACTCTGGCTCGGGCTTCCCGGCAACCCCGTTTCTGCGAGCGTCTGCTTCCACCTCTTCGGGCGCCACGCGCTCGATTGCCTCGAGGGCGACGCGCATCCCGGACCGCCGGTCCGCCGCGCGCGCCTGGCGCGGGACCTCGCGGTGCGCGGAGAGCGCGAGACCTATCGCGACGCGGTCCTCGAAGAGGACGGCGACGGAGGCCTTCGCGTCTCTCCCTCGGAGAGCCGCGGGAGCCACGACCTGCTCGCTCACGCCCGGGCGAACGTGTTGATCCGCGTTCCGGCCGGCGCGGGCAATCTCCGCGCGGGCAGCCCCGTCGACTGCGTGGTCCTCGAGCGATGAGCGGGCCGCGCCGCGGACGGAAGGCGATCGACCCGGAGGTCTCGCACCGCACGGCGCCGGCGGGCGACGGCGTCTCGATCGCGTACACGCTCTGGCGCCGTCCGGCGCGAGAGCTGCTGGTGCTGGCTCCCGGGTTCTGGCGGGTGCGCGTCGCGCGGGAAAACCTCTTTCTGGCGCACCATTTCCTGCGGCGCGGCTACGACGTCGCCGCGCTCGATTTCCGCGGGCACGGGGACAGCGGCGGCCGCTATGCCTTCGGAGCCGCGGAGCACCGGGATTTCCTGGCCGTCATCGAGGAGCTGGTGGGACCCGGCCGGCTCTTCGATCGGTTCGTCGTGGTCGGCCTTTCGATGGGCGGCGCCATCGCGGCGCAGGCGCTCGCGGGCCGGCCCGACCTGCCGTGCCGCGGACTGGCCATGATTTCCTCGCCGGCCGACCTCGCCACGCTTCGACCCAAACCCTGGAAGGCGGGAGCGCTTCGACAGGTCCGGCTGCGCCACGCGCTGCGCGTGCCGCGGATCCTGGCACGCGGCCTCGCCTCCCGCAAGCCGCGCGCGTCCGAAGCCGTGGCGACCCTGGCGATCCCCAAGCTGATCGTGACCTCCGAGGGGGACTGGCTCGTGGATCCGTCGCACGGGCGGGCGCTCGCGGAGGCTGCCGCGGCGCCCGTGGACTACGTCCACCTGGAGCTGCCCGGCGCCCTTCACGCCGACGGCCTCGTGAAGTTCGTGCCCGTCCGGCTCCTGCGCCTGCTCGATCGGTGGCTCGACGAGAATGCGCCGCCGTAACAGTCGCGGAAGCTTGCTCGGGATCTGGCTCATGCCGCCGATCGGGACGGGCACCGCTTAAGTTGTTCCTAAGCAGATTCCAGCGCTGGCACGACCGCCGCATAGAATCCGGGCGTGGCGGAGCGGCGCGTCGCGATCACCGGGATTGGCTGCCTCTCTCCCAACGGCAACGGGCGCGAGGAGTTTGCGCGCGCTCTCCGGGCGGGCCGAAGCGGAGTGGGACGGATCTCCCTCTTCGATCCTGAAGGCCTTCCCGCCACGATCGCGGGCGAGGTCAAGGACTTCGATCCGTCGGCGCACCTCGAACCCAAGGACCTCCGGCACGTGTCGCGCGCCGTGCCTCTCGCGATCGCCGCGACGGATGAAGCGCTCCGCGACGCCGGCATCGAGGCCGACGCGCTCACGCTCGAGGAGCGACGGCGCCTCGGAGTCCTGCTCGGAACCGGAGGCGGACCGATCGAGTTCTCCGAACGGATGTACCACCTTTACTACACGAACCAGGTCAAGAAGGCGTCGGTCTACGCGATCGCCTCGGGCACGATCGGGACGCTGTCCTCGGAGATATCGATGCGCTACGGGCTGCGCGGCCCCTCGCAGGTCGTCTCGACGGGATGCGCGTCGTCGACGGACGCCCTGGGCCACGCCTTTCGCGCGATCAAGTTCGGAGCCGAGGAGATCGTACTCGCCGGCGGCGTCGACGCGACGGTCGTGCGCGGCATCATGGAAGGCTTCGTCATGATGCGGGTGGTCTCCACCGCGTACGAACGGGAACCGCCGCGCGCCTGCCGGCCTTTCGACTCGGGAAGAGACGGTTTCGTTCTGGGCGAGGGCGCGTGGATGTTCGTGCTCGAGGAGAGGGAGCGCGCGCGGGCCCGCGGCGCCCGCGTGTACGCCGAGATCCGCGGCTACGGAGCGACGTGCGATGCGCATCACCGCGTGCGCCTCGACGAGTCGGGCGAGGAGCCCGCCCGGGCGATGGAGCTGGCCCTCGCGGAAGCCGGTCTGCCCGCCGAGGCCATCGACTACGTCGCGTACCACGGCACGGGCACGGAGCTGAACGACCGCGTCGAGACGCGCGCGGCGCGCCTCGCCTTCGGGGCCGCCGCGGTGCGGATCCCCGGCTCGTCGATCAAGTCGATGATCGGACATCCGCAGGGCGCGTGCGGCGCTGCGGGAGTCGCGGCCACCGTGCTCGGCATGCGCGACGGATTTCTGCCGCCGACGATCAATCTGGAGACGGCGGATCCCGAATGCGACCTCGACTACGTCCCCAACACGGCCCGGCCGGCGTCGTTCGCCAACGCCCTCTGTAACTGCATCGGGTTCGGCTCGAAGAACAGCGCGCTCGTCGTCAGCCGCGCGTGAGCGTCGCCCGGTGAGCCTCTTCGTGCCTCCGCGCCGTCCCTCCCGCGAGCGCCTCGACGATCCGAGCCTCCCCGCGGACGAGATGCGCCGGAATCTCGAGGACCTGGGCGAGATCGGCCGCCGTTGGGGAGCACAGCGGGACCTGGCGGACTACGTCGACGGCCGCGCGCGCGCACTCGGCCTGCGCCGCGTCTCGGTCCTCGACGTCGGCGCGGGCTCGGGCGAGGGAACGTCCGGCCTTCGCCGCACGTTGACTCGCGGGGGACTCGCCGCGGAGGTGCTCGCGCTGGACCTGCGGTGGCGCCACCTCGCCGCGGGACGGCTCATCGCCGCCCAGCCGGCGCGGGCCGTTTCCGCGGACGGGTTCCGGATGCCGTTTCGCGACGGTGCCTTCGACTTCGCGGTGTCGACGCTCTTTTTCCACCACTTCTCCCCCGACGAGAATCGGCGCCTCCTCGCGGAGCTCCGGCGGGTCGCGCGCCACGGCTTCGCCATGCTCGACGTGCGCCGCCACCGGATCCCGGAAATCTTCCTCGCCCTGGTCGGGCCCGCGATCTTTCGAACCCGCATCACGACGGAGGACAGCGTAGCGTCCGTGCGGCAGGCATACACGCCCTCCGAGGCGCTGGCCGTGGCGCGCGAGGTGGACCCGCGGAGCACCCTGCGCCGGATCTTTCCCTTCCGAATTCTGGTGGCGGGCGGGACATGACAAGACCCTTCGACGCGATCGTCGTGGGCGCAGGCCCGGCCGGCTCCGCCGCCGCTGCGATGCTGGCCGCGCGCGGACGCCCCGTCCTGGTCTTCGAGAAGGAGCGCTTTCCCCGGCGAAAGGTCTGCGGCGAATTCCTCTCGGCGGACGCGCTGGGCTCTCTCGAGAGGCTCGGCGTCCGAGAAGACGTCGAAGCGCGCGCCGAACGCATCCGGGAGGGAGAGCTCTATCTCCGCAACGGACGCCCGATCGCGTTCCACTTGCCCGCGCGTGCGCTGGGGATCTCCCGCTTCGTCCTCGATGACTTGCTGGCGCGGCGCGCGGCGGAGCTCGGTGCCGAATTCCGGTTCGGCGCCCGTGTGCGCGACGTCGCGCCGGAAGGAGCCGGCTGGCGCGTCCGCTTTTCCGAAGGATTGCAAGACGCCGAGGTGGCGGCGCGCGCCGTGGTGGGAGCCTGGGGCCGCTGGGACGCGCTGGACCGGGCGCTCAACCGTGGGTTCGACGGGCGCCACGGACGATTTCTCGCATGGAGCCGCGAGTACGCGCCCTCGGCGGAGATGGCGGGCCGCGTTCGCGTCTATCTCTTCCGCGGCGGGTACTGCGGCCTCTCGCGGGTCGAGGGCGGCCGGGTGAATCTCGCCGGCGTGGTGGCCGAGTCCCAGCACCGGCGCTCAACCGGCGGTTGGGAGGCGGTCCTCGATCACGCGCGCCGTTCGAACACGTCCCTCGACCGGGACCTCTCGACTCTGACTCCGAGCTCCGATTTTCTCGGCGCCGGGCCCGTCTACTTCACGAGCAAGCCTCCTGCGGAGGGCGGAATCCTGATGGCTGGAGACGCGGCGGGCGTGCTCGATCCGTTTTCCGGAGAGGGCCAGGAATGCGCCCTGGCGTCCGGAATCCTCGCCGCCCGGACGCTCGAGCGAGCCTTCAGCGGGGAGATCGCCCTCGAACGCGCCGCTGCGGTCTACGCGGCGGCGTGGCGCGCCCGGTTCCGGAGGCGCTTCGGCTGGAGCGCCGCGTTCCGGAGCCTGATGCTGCACCCGCGCCTGGCCGCCGCCGCGGCGCCGCTGGTCGGCGAGAGGTTGACGAGGCTGGCGCTGTCGAGACTGAGGGCCTAGTCGCGCGCCTCGTCACATCGCCTTGGCGCCTTCGGGCGTGAACACCTTGTCGTCGATCTTCGCGGGCTGGATGTCGAGGTACTCGAGACGTGTGATCTCGCCGGCGTTGGGGCCGAGCTTGTCCACGACCTCCATCTCGGCGACCGCGGTCTTGTCTCCGATCTTGCGGAACTTCGTGAAGGTGACCTCGCGCGCTTCGCGGCCCGATGGGAGGAAGAAGAGGAGCTTGCGCGCGCGCTTGTCCTGCGCATCGAGCCACAGCGTGACCTTGGGATAAGGAGCCTTCGGCGATTTGGCCGTCAGGTCGAGGACATACGCGGGCCGGTCTCCGAGGGTCTCGGTCCCGGGCCGCAGGACGGCCTCGTAATCCTCCGCCAGGCGCATGCTCGCCACGTCTCCGAACGAGGCGCCGCCCATGAGGCGCTGGTTCTTCGTGATGGGGACCGGATTCTCGGTTCCCGGGACGATCAGCCACATCTTCTCGCCTACGGTCAGCGCCTTGCGCCCGTTGTTCTTCCCGCCGCGGAAGACGATCAGCGCGTGATCGCGGCCCTTGACGTAGATGTCGAAGTCGGCCGTCCCGGCGGGCTTTCCGTCCACGATCTGCGTCGCGCGCGCCGTGATCTTGGCCTCCCCGAACGCCTGGCGCGCCTGGTCCACCGCGGTCAGCCACTCATGCACCTCGGCGTCCGTCGGCGCGGCCGCCATCGCCGCCGCGAGCAGGACCGCCCGGAAGTTAGACATGCGTCAGAGCGTCCATGATCGGGAGCCGCGAAGCGCGACGAGCCGGAAAGTAGGCGGCGACGGTCATCGTCACCAGCATCGCCACGAACCCCACGCCGTACGTCAGCGGGTAGAGCTTCACGTTCAGGGGCGCTCCGGTCGTGCCTCCGGGAGGAGGAGGCAGCGTCAGGCCCGAGGCGTTCAAGACCCAACGCACGATGAGCGCGAGCAGCGCGCCGGCGGCGCAGCCGATGAGGGCGAGGGCGACTCCCTCCACCAGGAACATCTTCCGAACGCCCGCAGGGCGCGTCCCGAGCGCGCGCAGCGTCCCGATTTCCCGGGTCCGTTCGGTCACCGCCATCGCCATCACGATCGCCGCCGAGAGGATCACGATGACGACCAGAACCGCTCCGATGAATCCGAAGATTCCGATGTAGAGCAGTCGGACCTGTCCGTAGAAGACGGCCAGGTCCTGCCATCGCTGGATGGCCAGCGGGAAGCCGGCGGCGTGGAGCGCGGCTTTCAGCCGTTCGGCCACCTTCGCCTCGTCGACGCGAGGCTTCAGGAACACGACGAGCTTGGAGACGGTGTCTTCGCTCTGCAGCAGGCGCGAGACGAGGCCGATTCCCGCCGCCAGGTAGCGGTCGTTGAGCTCCTTGATCTTGACGTCCACGAGACCGGCCACGATCCCGTCGACCGCGTTGAGAGAGCCGTCGGGCGTGGTGGCCAGAAGCGTGATGCGCCCGCCGACGCCGACGCCGAGGGCGCTGGCCAGTCCCGTGCCGAGGACGACGTTGTCGTCGCCGTCTCCCGAGAGGTACTTGCCCTTCACCAGCATCTCGGGAGCCATCGTCGCCTTCGCTTCCGGCTCCGGGTCCACACCCACGCCGAGAAACGGTATCGAGCGGGAGCCGTTGGTCGCCAGACCCACGAACTCGATTCTCGGAAGGACCGCGGCGACGTCCGGATCGCGCGACGCGACGGAGCGGGCCCGGTGCGCGTCATGGATGCCGAACTCGAGCGTGACGTCCTCGGCCTTGCCGACGGCGCGCGGGTCCACGGCCTGGAGGTGTCCGACGGTCCGAATCGTGCCCTCGCGGAGCGTCTCGAACGACTGGGCGACGAACCCGCCCGCCAGCGCGAAAGCGGCGAACCCGAAGGTCACCACCGCGATCATGAGGAGGCTCCGCCGCCGCTGGCGGGCGATGTTGCGCAGAGCCAGGGCGAAGGCGTTCATTGCGCGCGGTCCGACTCGATCATCCCGTCGTGCAGCGTGACGACCCGGCGTGCCCGGCGGACCACGTTGGGATCGTGCGTCGCGAAGAGGAACGAGACACCCTTCGAGGCGTTGATGCGGCGCATCAGCTCCAGGATCTCGTCGGCCGTGTGGCTGTCGAGGTTGGCGGTCGGCTCGTCGGCGAAGACGACGGCCGGGTCGTTGGCCAGGGCGCGTGCGATCGCGACGCGCTGCCGCTGGCCCCCCGAGAGGAGGTCGGGCCGGACCTGCGCCTTGTCCGGAAGTCCGACTGACGCGAGCAGCTCCCGCGCGCGGTCTCGCCGCGCGTTTCCGTCGAGGCCCTTGAGCGCCAGCGGGTATGCGACGTTCTCCTCGGCCGTCAGGACGGGAATGAGATTGAAGGTCTGGAAGACGAAGCCGAAGCGGTCCCGCCGCAGATCCGATCGCTCGTCCTCGGTCAGCGTCTCGGCCTCCTTCGCTTCGACCACGACCTGGCCGGAGTCCGGCGCGTCGAGCAGGCCGAGAAGATTGAGCAGCGTCGTCTTGCCGGAGCCGCTGGGACCCTGGAGGGCCACGAATTCACCGGGGGCGATGGCGATCGAGACGCCACGGACCGCCGGGACCCGGGCCTGGCCGAGCACGTATGCGCGATGGAGGTCGCGCCCCTCGACGAGCGCCCCGGCCCCTTCCTTCATCCGCGCGAGAGTCTAGCCCGGATTATTCATGATCACCTGGGCGAAACACGGACAGGTGACTGGGCTTAAAAGGGTTCATCCCGGAAAACAGAAGTAGCGTGATCGCAACGTCCGCGACAGAGATTTTTCGCCGAGACAAGGAAGCGCGACGACGGCTATGCTGAAACGCATCGCCGAGGAGCGATGACGCCGTATCGGCGGACGTCCATGAGCAGGGGGCGCACGGCGCCCCCTGAACCCCCGCGATCGGAGCGGCGCCCGGAGTCGATCGTGAATAATGCGGGCTGGCCCGAGCCGGTTCCGCGCCGAAGCTCTCTACTTCGAAAACGTCTCCAGCAGCGTCTGCATGTCCTGGGCGTGCTCCTCTTCCTTGGCCAGGATCTCCTCCATCAGTCTGCGGGAGGTCGGGTCGTCGTTGCCCAGGAATCGGATGATCTCCGAATAGGACTCGATGGCCACGCGCTCGGCGACGAGGTCCTCGCGGATCATGTCCACCAGCGTCTTGCCCTCGACGTACTCGGAGTGACTGCGGGTCGCCAGCCCCTCGGGGTTCAGGTTGGGCTCGCCGTTGAGCTGCGTGATCCGGCCGGCGATGCGGTCCGCGTGGTCCTGCTCCTCGGTCGCGTGCTCGAGGAACTCCTGCGCCACGGCCTGCGCGTTGATTCCCGAGGCCATGAAGTAATGGCGCTTGTAGCGCAGCACGCACACGATCTCGGTGGCGAGAGCCTCGTTGAGCACACGGACGACGGTCTCGCGGTCGGCGCGGTAGTTCTCGGTCACGGCGCCTTCCTGGATGTGCCGCCGCGCGCGCTCGCGCAGCTCCCGGATGTCCGAGAGGAAGGGCATGTCGGTGGGAGCGCTCTCGGCGGGACGGGGTTTCATCGACGGGTTCTCGACGGGACGAGGCTTCATCGAGGCTTTCTTGCTCATGGTTCCTCCCTGTTGTGCGACGGTTCGGGTTTCGAGTCGGGATGAACGCGGGGCTCGCGGATCGTGCGGGGCTCGCCCGGACGGCGTGGGTCGACGGCGGGAACTTCCTTCCCCGGCTCATCGATCACCGGCTCCTGCGCCTCCGGGGGCTCCTCGCGGGGCGCGGACGGACGGGACGGCTGGGGGTCGCGAGCGTCCATGGATCCTCCGAACTGTTCGCTTCAAGAATCGTGCCGCCAGCGAAACTCCCGGCGTCATTCTTGCAACCCCGAACCCGGAACATGACGGAAGGAAATCCGACGGTCGAAGGATCCGGAGGCCTGCGCGGGCGGCTCTCCCCGCCTCAACCGGCGCCCGTCGAGCCCGATCGCATCCCCGTCCGGACCGGATCTTTCGCCGTGGTGGGAGACCTCCAGCCCACGTCGGGGTTCGAGGTCTGGCGGGAGTCGAACACCAATGAGCGCCGCGCGATCCTGCGCGAAGTCTCGGAGGAGAAGCCGGACTTCGTGGCGCTCCTCGGAGACCTGGTCTTCTGCGGCTCATCGGCCGCGGCGTGGACCGACTTCGACCGCCTCTGCGGACCGCTGAAGAGCGGAGGAATCCCGGCCTACCCGGTCCTGGGCAACCACGAGTACTGGGTCTATCGCCGGCCGGCCCTCGCCAACTACTTCAAGCGGTTCCCGCACCTGCGCCGCCGGCACTGGTATTCGGCGGTCTACGGCCCGCTCGGCCTGGTCTTTCTGGACTCGAATCTGCGCTGGCTTCCCGCCGCGGACTGGCGCGACCAGAAGGACTGGTTCGTACGAACGCTCGCTTCGTGGGACGCCGACGCGGGGATCCGCGGGATTCTCGTGCTGCTTCACCACCCGCCGTTCACCAACAGCCGCGTCACCTCCGATGCCCTTCCCGTCCAGCGCGACTTCGTGCCGGCCTTCGGGCGCTCGCCAAAAACGCTGGCCATGATCTCCGGCCACGTCCACAGCTACGAGCGTTTCCTCCGGGACGGAAAGACCTTTCTCGTCGCCGGGGGCGGCGGAGGTCCGCGCGCTCCCCTGGCCGAAGGCCGCCGGCGCCGACACGCCGACGACCTCTTCTCCGGCGGCACGCTCCGCGCGTTTCACTATCTGCGCTTTCGCCCGGAGGAGTCGGGGCTCGAGGCCGAAGTCCGCGGAATCGAGAAGGACGGCTCCCATTTCGAAACGATCGACCGCTTTCGTCTGGCCTGGCCCTCCGCGGGGTCGGGCGCGTGAGCCAACTCGGGCATTCCGGGCTCCCCCATCGGGTCTCGTCGATCCTCCGCGGCTGGCTGCACCCCGGGTTTCCCGCCGCCGCCCGACGACGGCCGTGCGTCGTCGTCGGACACCGCGGCGCGGCCCGGCTGGAGCCGGAGAACACGATCGCGTCGTTCCGGCGCGCGGTCGCACTCGGCGCGGACGCCATCGAGACCGATCTCTCGTTCACCGCCGACGGCCGTTTCGCCCTGTGGCACGACGCCGATCCGGACGAAAGGGTGGCCCTCGCGAGGCAGCTCGGCACCGAGCGGCTCGCCTACCGTCCATGTGTTCCGCCCGTCGGCTCGCCCGCGCGCAAACCCGTACGCCTCCTGCGCGCGGAAGAGCTCCTTGCGCACTACGCCTACGTCCGCAATGAGCTGTCGGAGATTCCCGTCGGCGGGCCGGCGCGCGCCGGCGTCGAGATGCTCGACGATCTGCTGGCGTGGACGACGACGACGTCCGCGCTGCGCAACGTCTTCCTGGACATCAAGCTCGCCGAGGACCAGACCGAGGCCGCCGCGGCGCTGGTCACCCTTCTCCGGGCGCGCCGCGACGCAAAGAGCGGGATGACGTTCCACCTGCTGAGCCCGCAGGCGGAGATCGTGCGGACTCTCGTCCAGGCCGCGAGGAGCGAAGATCCGGGCTTTCTCCGCGTCAGCGCCGACTTCGAGCTGCCCGGAGCCGCGGAGACCGGCCCGCGGACCGGAGCCCCGGACGTCAGCCTCGGCTGCGGCGGGAGGTTCTGGTCGGGCTTTCGCTACGACGTCGGCCAGGCCCTGCTCGCCCGAGACCGCGGCCGGATCGAGTGGGTCGTGGCCTGGACGATCAACGGCCGCCGCAAGCTGGAACCGCTGGTGAAGGCCGGCATCGACGGCGTGCTCACCGACGAGTCAGACGTCCTGCGGAAGATCGTCGAGTCGGAGCGAGGGGGAGTGGCCGCAGCTGCCTAGGCGTCGAGCGCGTCGCCCGACAGTCTTCGGACCGGGGCGACCTCCGGCCGAGGCTCCCGCGAGCCTCGCCGGACGTACTCGTCGAAGAGCACGACCGGAGCGGGTTTGTCGACCCGCATGAAATGCGCCGACCGCGCCTCGACGGCGATCAGGACGATGCGGGGATCTTCGGGACCCCCGTCGCGCACGCCGCCCTCGTCGGGGAACCAGACCTTCCAGGTCGGTTCGTAGAGCTCGCGGATCTTGGACCGGTCGCGGACCACGCGCGCCACGCCGGATACGGAGACCCATTCACGGGTCCGGTCCTTGTAGTACGCGAGATTGACGTTCGGCTCCGCGACGATCTCCGCGAGCTTGGGAGAGGATTCCCGCCCGACGAACCAGAAATGCGCGCCGTCCGCCCGGCGCTGCGTGGCCATCGGGCGAGACACGAGGCTCCCGTCCCGGCGCCGCGTCGTCATCATCGCGACTTCGATGTCCTCGATCAGCTCGTACAGCTGGTCGACCTCGTCGAAGATCGCCGCGGCGGGACCCGCGTCGGGAGCCTTTCGGCTCACAGCATCTCCTCCCGGGACTGCCTCGCCCGGGCGGCTCCGATCGCCGTCTTGACCTCTTTCTCCTCTTCGGGCGGGGGCAGCACCGCCGGCATTCCGAGCGCCTGGATCCAGAGCTCGCGGGCCCATCCGGTCGTGTGGTACAGGTGCTCGTCCTCCTGCTCCTCGACCTCGGCGTGGGCCTGCTTGAGCGCGCCCGCTTCCTCGCCCCGGCGTTTGTCGGCGTACTCGCCCATGAGCTCCCAGTTCAGGTGGTCCTTCGTCTCGGCGAGAACGACGCACTCCGCGGCGAGGACCTGGGCGGCGTCGGGATTTCCGGCGTTGATCGCCAGGCGCATCGCTTCGACGAGCGCGGTCCCGATCTTGCGAACGGCCTGCCGTCCCGGCGTCTCCTGGTCCGGATCGAAGCCGATCTTCTCCAGCAGCTCCCGCATGATGCGAACGTGGTTCTGCGTCTGCTCCAGATACTCCTGCCACTCACGCGCCAGATCCTCGTTGACCGCGCACTGGAGGGCGGTCGTGTAGACCTGGACGCCGCCGAGCTCGGTCTCCAAGGACTGGTACAGCAAGTCCTTGAGCTGCTCCTTGGCAGTGAGTCGTCTCACGCTCATGGTTCCCCCTTTCCCTTCCGGGTCGAAAATGCACGCCGCGTGCCAGCGCACCGCTCACGTTTGGGAGCGCGCGAGGCCCAGGATTCGTTCCACGATCCGCTCGCGCCACGGCCGGTTTCGCCACTCTTCGAGGGTGAAAACGTTCGGGTCAGCTGCTGCGCAAAGTCGCGGTCCAGCGCGGTCCAGCAGGACGTGCACCTCGACGCCGGCGCGGGCCCGCTCGCTCAGGGCCTCCGCGAACTGCTCGCCGATCGAGCCGGACAAGTAGATGTAGGTCTCGAAGGTGATCGTCCGCCGGGCCCCGCGGATCGCCTCGAGCATGGCATCGAGCGCACGAGATCCGACGGTCGATCTTGCGTTCACTCCAGGAGAGATTCTGCGCGAGAAGGACGACCGCGAGCGCCGCCACGACCGCGCCCAGCACGGCGAGGACCGGTTTTTCGGCCTTTCGTCACACTGCCTCGAGGCGGCTCTCGCCCCGGCCCTCACCGCACCGTCCGCCGGACAGGGAACTCCGCCCCCCTTTATTCAGGAGGACGGGTCCGCGCTGGCGGGATGTGACTGGCAGGACGGGCTTGAGTTTCCTGAGAGCCCTTGCCCAGTCTTTAAGCAAAACAGGTGCCAGCGGTCGACGTCCTTCGGCGGTTCGCAGGGCTACTTCCAGGGGATCCTCCTTCGCGGAACGGCCCGTGCACCCGCTCGGTGCGCTCCGGAGAGCCCATCGCGATGGCCGCTTGGTGAATCGATTTCCGGAGCTTGCTGAGCAAAGCGTTCCGCGCAAGCGGCGAGAATCCCATGGCACCCGCGTTGCAGCTCGAAAATCGGAGGCGGGAGCATGAGAAGCAAGCCTGCACACGCCGTGGGTGAGCGCCCCGAAGCGGCGAAGAGCGCGCGGCGCGGTCAGAAGACTAAGCCGGAAAGCCGGTCCGGACGCGTCGGGCACGCTCTCGAGAAGTTCTCCCTGGCGGCGACCGAACGGGCCGGGAGCTCCTGGGCGTTCGCGGTGGCCGTCGCGGTCATTCTCGCCTGGGTCGTGACGGGACCGATCTTCCACTTCTCGGATACGTGGCAACTCGTCATCAACACGGGCACGACGATCATCACGTTCCTGATGGTCTTCCTGATCCAGCGCGCCCAGAACAAGGAAGGTAAGGCCGTCCAGCTGAAGTTGAACGAGATCGTCGCGGCCATCAAGGGAGCGAGCAACCGCCTCATCGACGTCGAGAGTCTGTCGGAGGACGAGATCTGCACGCTCAAGCTTCACTACGCCGAGATCGCGAAGCTTGCCGCCGCTCGGGGCGGGATCCTCGAGTCGCACTCGATCGACGAAGCGCGGGCCCGCGACGAAGAAAAGCACGGCAGTAAGGCGAAGTGACGCGCTAGGCCTCTTTTTTCAGCTTCAAAGCAAGTTTCTCAGCGGCACCGTCCCAACAGTTCGCGGCGCGGCGCGAATAGTCTCCCGAGCGGAGCGAGGGAAGAGGTTCGCGCCGCGGGAGCCGCAGCGCAGCGAGGAGACCAGGGCTGCGGTCGAGTCCGCAGCCGGACGAGCCGCGGCCGAGTGCCCGCAGGGCAGGTCTCCTCGCCAGCGTAGGCGACGGTCAGCGCAGGGAGTTTGCGACCTTGCGGGCGCCCGCAAGCCCCAGGACGAGGAACACGAGGAACAGGATCGCGAAGATCGCGGCGAGCACCTTCGCGATCGCGAACGACGTGCCGGCGACCCCGGTGAAGCCCAGGAGCGCCGCCACCAGTCCGATCACGAAGAACGTCAAAGCGAGTTTCAACACCGGCACCCCCCCGGCGCGGGAATCTGCAAGAGGAGTGCCCGGGGGCCGCCGGGATACGCTTGACGCTCCGGCTCCGGCACGCTTTTCGCTCCGACAGCCGGAGGGAGGACTCTCATGCCCGTCTACAAGCTACCGGATCTCCGATACGACTACGGCGCTCTCGAGCCCCACATCACGGGGAAGATCATGGAACTGCACCACGACAAGCACCACGCCGGCTACGTCAAGGGCGCCAACGACACCCTCGAAAAGCTCGACGCCGCTCGCGACGCCCGCGACTTTTCCAAGGTGGCCGGCCTCGAGAAGGCGCTGGCCTTCAACCTCTCCGGCCACGTTCTGCACTCGCTGTTCTGGCAGAACCTGTCGCCCAAGGCGGGCGGCCGCCCCGAAGGCGACCTCGCCGAAGCGATCGACCGCGACTTCGGCAGCTTCGACGTGTTCCGGAAACAGCTGACCGAGGTCGCCTCGACGATCATGGGATCGGGATGGGCGGCGCTGGTCTGGGAACCGCTCGCGGGACGTCTCCTGACCACGCAGATCTACGACCACCAGTCGAACCTGGCCCAGGCGGGCGTTCCGATCTTGGTTCTCGACGCGTGGGAACACGCCTTCTATCTCCAGTACCAGAACCGCAAGACGGAGTTCTTCGAAGCGGTGTGGAGCGTCTGGAACTGGGAAGACGTGGCCGAACGCTTCGCGTCCGTTCGGCAGCTGGACGTTTCGCTCGAAGGCGTGGCGCGCTAGCGCGAACGCGGACTCCGGGCGGCTCAAGCCGCCCGGAGCTCCGGATCTTCGAGACTCAGTGCGCCGGGGTCGGGGTCACGTCGGTCGTGACCGTCGTCGTCGTCTCCGTCGTGGTGGAGGCGCCGCCCGGCGTGGCTTCGGTCTTGGTCTGCGTGTCCGTCGTCGTGGTGGTGGTTTCCCTCTTCTGGCATCCGACGGACGCGGCGAGGATGAAAATTCCGGCCAGGGCGAGAATCCTTTTCATGGTTCAAACTCCTCTTGTGAATGCGGCTTCGCGCGCCGAAGCGTCTAAGTGCAAGATCCGTTCCCGCCAAACCGATTCCGGCCCCCCGGCGCCGGGACTCACTCCTCCTCGTCGGGGGTCCCCCGAGGCCGCTCGTCCAGCGCGCGGCTGATGTTGACCGCCGCGGAGATGAGCCCCAGGTGCGTCAGGGCCTGCGGAAAATTGCCGAGCGCCTCGCCCGTCAGGCTGATTTCCTCGGCGTACAGGCCGACGTGGTTAGCATATCCCAGCATCTTTTCGAACGTCATCCGCGCCTCGTCGACACGGCCGGCCCGGGCAAGGACCTCGGCCAGCCAGAACGTGCAGATCGAGAAGGTCCCTTCGTCGCCCTCCAGCCCGTCGGGTGAGACGCGCGGGTCGTAGCGGCGCACGAGGTGGTCGCTCTCGAGCTCGCGCCGGATCGCGTCGAGGGTGCCCAGCATCCGCGGTTCCGAGGGCGCGACGAACTTCACCAGCGGCGCCAGCAGCAGCGAGGCGTCCAGGACTTCCGAGTCGAGCTTCTGGACGAAGGCGTTCTTCCTGTGCGAGAAGCCCTTGTCCATGATGACGTCGTAGATCGCGTCGCGCTCCTTGATCCAGCGGTCGATCCGGGCCGGGAATCCCCGGCGGCTGGCCACGCGGAGCGCGCGGTCGAGCGCGACCCAGCACATCAGCTTCGAGAACGTGAACTGGCCCCTTCCGCCCCGAACCTCCCAGATCCCTTCATCCGGTTGCTGCCAGCGGTCGCAGACCCAGTCGGTCAGGCGGCGCATCGCCACCCAGAGGCCGTGCGAGATCGGCTGGCAGTACTTGTCGTAGAGGAAGACCGCGTCCATCAGATCCCCGACCGTGTCGAGCTGGAACTGCCGCGCGGCGTCGTTGCCGGCGCGCACGGGAGCCGAGCCCCGGTAGCCCTCGAGGTGGCCCAGGATCTCCTCGGGGATGTCGATACCTCCATCCACCCGGTAGAGCACCTGCAGGCCCGCCTCGGGACCGAGCTCCCGGACGCGCTCCTCGAGGAAGTGCAGAAACCGTTCGGCCTCCTCCGTGAACCCGACTCGCAGGAACGCGTAGACGGTGAACGCCGCGTCGCGCACCCATGCGTATCGGTAGTCCCAGTTGCGCCCGCCGCCGATGCGCTCGGGAAGGGACATCGTGGGCGCCGCGACGATCGCGCCGGTCGGGGCGAAGGTCAGCAGTTTCAGCGCGAGGCAGGAGCGCTTGACCATCTCCCGCCAGCGCCCCTGATACTCGCTGCGGGAGATCCACGACTGCCAGAACCGCAGCGTGCGCCGGAACTCGGCGTCGCAGCGCGCGGCCAGCGACTCCAGCGGCGGAGGATTTCCGTCGGTCTGGCAAAGCACGACCGGGATCTCGTCGCCTTCGTTCAGGACGAACTCGCAGCGCGCGCCGCCCCCGTCCGGACGCTCGAGCTTGAGCGGCGTGACCAGATCCACGGACAGCGCCTTTCCCGCGAAGCGCACGCCGGACGGCGTGACCTCGACCCGCGGGATCTCGCGCGCGTAGTCGAAGGCGGGACGGCACTCGAGGAGGAACGGCAGCGTTCCGCGGACGCCGCGCACGATCCGGATGATCCGGTGATCCTCGGTCTTCTTGGCTCCGGGGTGCGCGTGCACCGGCATCAGGTCCACGACCTCTCCCACGCCGTCGGGGGTCAGGAACCGCGTCATGAGGACGTTGGAGTCGGGCAGGTACATCTGGCGCCGCCGTGCGTCGGGAGACGTCGCGGCGATGCGGAAGAAGCCGCCCCTGGCGTCGTCCAGGATCGACGCGAACAGGCTGGGCGAATCGAAGCGCGGCAGGCAGAGCCAGTCGATCGTCCCGTCCAGGGCGACGAGCGCGGCGGTGTGAAGGTCTCCGATGACCCCGTGGTGCTCGATCGGCAGGTAGCTCACGGGGCGGCGGCGGCGGGCAGGTAGTCCTCCACGAGCGGAAAGTCGGCCAGCTCGCGCGAGACCGCCGCCTCGAGGAAGGTGTCCAGCCACCGGTAGATGTCGTGCTCACGCACGGCCCGCCGCAGCTTGCGCATGCGCGCGCGGCGGTCGGCCTCGGGCTGCGTGAGCGCCGCGTAGAGCGCGTCGGCGACGCCTTCGACGTCGTACGGGTTGACGAGAAAGGCTCCGGTCTGGAGCTCGGCCGCGGCCCCCGCGAACTCCGAGAGCACCAGCGCGCCCCCGAGATCGGCCTGCGAGGCGCAGTACTCCTTGCTGACCAGGTTCATTCCGTCTTTCAGGGGCGTGACGAGAGCCACGTCCGCGGCCCGATAGTACGCGGCGAGGCCCTGGCCTTCGAGCGCGCGGTGGATGTAGTGAATCGGCGCCCAGCCGCCGCCGGTGAACTCGCCGTTGATCTCGCCCACCAGGCGCTCGACCTGCTCCTTGTGCTCGCGATAACGGGGAATGTCCTCCCGGCTCGGGACCAGGATCTGGAAGAGCGTGACCCGTTCCCGCAAGTCCGGGTGCTTCCGCAGCAGCCGGCGAAACGCCTCCAGCTTCTGCGGGATGCCCTTCGTATAGTCGAGACGGTCGATGCCGAGCACGATCCGCCGGCCCGCTTCCCCTTCCCGGATCCTCTCCGCCATCTCGGCTACGAGCGGGGCCGCGCCGCGGCTCTCGAAGTCCACGAAGTCGATCGAGATCGGAAACGATCCGACCCGCACCTCGCGCTCCGCCGAGCGCATCCTCCAGACCGCGCCCCGTCCCGAGATGCGCACGTCGGGAAGCAGCAGCCGGACGCACTGCACGAAGTTGCGGCGGTCCCGGACGGTCTGAAAACCGATCAGGTCGTAGGCCAGCAGCGACTGGAGGACCTGAAAACGCCACGGAAGCTTCAGGAAGATGTCGAGCGGCGGAAACGGGATGTGGAGGAAGAACGCCATGCGCCGGTGGACACCGCGCTCGCGCAGCGCCGAGCCCATCCGCATCAGATGGTAGTCGTGGATCCACACGAAGTCCTCGGGGGTCGCGCTCTGGACGGCGCAGTCGGCGAACTTGGCGTTGACCGACTCGTACGCCGACCAGTACTGGGGATCGAAGTTGCACATCGTGACCAGGTCGTGGAAGAGCGGCCACACGATCTCGTTGGAGAAACCGGCGTAGAAGCCGTCCCTTTCGGCGACCGACAGTGGCACCGGAACCAGCTCGTAGCCGAACCGCCGGCGTGAGTCTCCCAGGAACGCCGCCGGATCCGGGACTTCCTGCGCGGTGACGCCCGCCCATCCGATCCAGCGTCCCCCGCGGTCGCGCAGGACTGGGCGAAGGGCGGTGACGAGCCCGCCGCTGCCGGGCTCGATCTGCCAGTCGCCGTCCTCCCCTTTCGAGAAGGTGAACGGAAGGCGGTTGGACACGACGACCAGATTCATGCGCTGTCTCCGGAGCATGCGGCGTTCCAGTCGGCGAGGAAGCGGCGCAGCTCTTCGGGAGGCCGGATCCAAGCCGCGGCCTGCGTGGGCCTGGGCTCGGGCCGCACCAGGACCGCGAGCCCTCGGTCGGCGAGCGCTCCGAACGCGTCCTCGTCGGTCCGGTCGTCGCCCAGGTACGCGATCGACGCGCCCGGTCCGAGCTCTTCGAGAACCGTCCGCACCACCATACCCTTCCCCTGGCCTTCCGGACGCAGCTCGACGCCACCGTCGAACCCGAGCAGCTCGAGACCGAACTCGCGCGCGGCCTCGGACCACGTCTCGATCAGCTCCGATTCGGCGTCGGCGAATTCCTCGGCCGGCGCGCCGCGGCCGTGGACCGCGAGCCCGTAGGGCTTGCGCTCGAGAAGCGCGCCCCAGCCCAGCTCCGCCATCGACGCGGACACTCGGTCGAGGAACTCCGCCGCATCCTTCTTCGGCGGAGGGCCGATCCAGCAACCCTCGAGGGTCAGCCGCTCGAGCCCGTGCGAGCCCCATAGCTCCGCGACGTTCTCGAGCCCGGTGAGGCGCCTCAGCTCCGCGATCGGCCGGCCGCTCACGATGCCGATGCGCGTCGGCCGCGGAGCGGCCGCAATGCTCTTGAGCGCGGCGCGCACCCAGCGGTAGGGCGCCGCCGCCGCTCGCCTAGCCGAGAAAGGCGCCAGCGTACCGTCGTAGTCGAGCAGCAGCGCCCGGCGTGGAGCGGCCCGCAGACCCGCGAAAAACGGGCCGAACCCTGTGCCGGGTCGCAGAAGAGAGCTCTCGCTGGACATTCTTCGAACGGCTCCGGAGGCGAGGACACCCGGCGCGCCTCGCGACGCGCCGGGACGTCCGGGGCGCAGATTATTCGTTGCCGGAGTCGACGTCCTCGCCGGTCGGCTTCTGTTCGCGTTCGCCGGGGCGGGACGCGCCCTCTCTCGGGGATTCCTGGTCCTCCCGCCCGGGGCGGGTCTCCGTGGGCTCTTCGGACTCGCTGCGGGGAGGAGCGTCGCGCTCGTCGGGACGATTCGGTTGATCGTCGATGCCCGGCTCGCGTTCGCGGCCTTCGAAGTCGCTCATGGCAGTCTCCTCGTCGTGATGTGGGCGTGAATGCCCACAGATCTTCGTTGCACGAAGCGTGCCGGCCACACGACTGGCAGGACGATTGCTACTCATCAACGGGGAGGCAAGCCATGAACTGCGAACACCCCGGTTGTCATTGCACGGACGCCACGGTCGAGCGCGACGGCAAGCAATTCTGCAGCGAGCGCTGCGCGGACGCCGCGCAGTCGAAGCCGCGCGGCACAGCCTGCGACTGCGGGCATCCCGACTGCGCCGCGGTCTGACGCACGATGCGGCCGATCTGGAACGGACACATCACCTTCGGGCTGATCTCGATACCGGTTTCCCTTTACTCGGCCGTCGAAGCCTCGGAGCGGGTGTCCTTCCGGCTCCTGCACCGGAAGGACCACGCGCCGATCGTCTACAAGAAGTTCTGCAGCGAGGAGGACGTCGAAGTCCCCAACGACGAGATCGTGCGCGGCTACGAGGTCGACAAGGGCGAATATGCGCTGGCGGAAAAGGAAGACATCGAGAAAGCCGAGGAGGAAGCCGGCGGCGCCGACGACATGGAGGTCCTGGAGTTCGTCGAGTACTCGGCTTTGAACCCGTTGCTGTTCGACAATCCGTACTACGTCGGAGCCCGCAAGGGCGGCGAGCACGCCTACGGCGTCCTGAGGGAGGCGCTCAACGACGCGCACCGCGTGGCGATCGTGCGCATCCGGATGCGCAAGAAGCCCCAGCTCGCCACGCTGCTGCCGGGGCCCAAGGTGCTCTCGCTGGAGACGCTGCGGCCGTTCGGCGAGCTGCGCAATCCGACCGGAGTCGAGGCCCCCGCGAACGTGCGCAAGCCCGCCGAGGTCAAGATGGCGCGCATGTTGATCGACCAGATGTCCGAGGAGGGCTGGGATCCGGCCGAGCACCCCAACACGTACAAGAAGGCGCTCCGCAAGCTCCTTTCCTCGCGCCGTAAGTTCGCGCTCAAGGGCAAGGGCCGCGCGGCGGCGGAAGTTCCCGCCAACGTCGTGGACCTGATGGAGTCGCTGAAGAAGAGCCTGGGCGCCGCACGCACTCGGCCGAAGCGTGCCGCTTCGCGGCGCGCCGGAGCCGCCTAAGGCGCGACCTCTACGGCGTTTCCGCGCGACACTTCCACAGCCACATCTCCCTCGGCGCGTTCGACGTGGACCTCAACACTCCCGGTGCGCCGCGTAACGAGGAGGTCCGCCTTCGCGCTCCCGACGCGCAGTCCGTCGATCCGAACCGCCTCGAGGAAGCGCGGCAGCCGCGGCCGCGAGAACTGCACCCGCCGCTCGGGGGCGCTCACTCGCAGGCCCAGGCACGACTGGATCAGCAGGAACGCCGCTGCGGAGGACCAGGCCTGCGGCGCGCAGGCCAGCGGGTAGAGCGTCGGGGCCTGGCCGGGCACGCGCTCGAATCCGCAGACGAGCTCCGGCAGCCTGCGGATCGCGACGAAGCGCGAGAGGTCGAACATGCCCGTCAGGACGCGCACGGCGTGACCCGTGTGGCCGTAGCGCGAGAGCCCCGCGGCGATCAGAGCGTTGTCGTGGGGCCAGACCGAACCGTTGTGGTAGGACATGGGGTTGAACCCCTTCTGCCCCGCCGCCACGGTGCGCACCCCCCATCCGCTGAACGCGTCGGCGCTCAGGAGCGCGTCGGCCAGGACCCGGGCGCGCGCGCGCTTCGCGATGCCCGACCACAGAGCGTGCCCGGCGTTGGACGTGAGGACGCGGCAGGGTTTCTTGTCGCCGTCCAGAGCGAAGCTGTAGAAGGCCCGATTCGGATCCCAGAACGCTTCGTCGAACCGCTCCCGCAGCTGGTCGGCCTTTTCCGAGAGCCGTGTCGCAAGCTCCGGATCGCCGAGGACTTTCGCCACCGTCGCGGCGGCGCGGCGGGCCGCGTACGCGTAGCCCTGCACTTCGCACAGCGCGATCGGCGGAGCCGCGGGCGATCCGTCCTCGTGAAAGACCGCGTCGGAGGAATCCTTCCAGCCCTGATGCACGAGTCCGCGCGTCGCGTGCGACGCGTACTCGATGAAGCCGTCTCCGTCCCGGTCGCCGTACGTGTCCATCCACGCCAGTGCGCGCTCGATGTTGGGCCAGAGCTCCTCCAGGAGCGCGCGGTCTCCGGTTCGGTCGAAGTAGGCGCCGGCCAGCACGACGAAGAGCGGCGTGGCGTCGACGCTTCCGTAGTACCGCCCGAACGGGACCTCGCCGAGGTTGGCCATCTCGCTGTCGCGCCACTCGTGGAGGATCTTCCCGGGCTCCGCGTCGCGATCGGGATCCTCGGTCGTGGCCTGCGTGGCGGCGAGGAAGCGCAGCACTCCGCGCGCCGGCTCCGGATCCAGCCACAGCACCTCGAGCGCCGTGATGATTCCGTCTCGCCCGAAGGGCGCGCTGAACCACGGCGCGCCGGCGTAGGGATACGGCCCCCAGCGCGTCCGGGTCGTCATCATGCGCAGGTCCACCGCGGAGCGATGCAGCCAGAGGTCCAGCTCCTCGTTGGAGGCGCGCAGCGCGAACAGGTTGCCGGCATGGATCGGCAGGGATCCCGGAGGCTTCAACAGGCGCGGACGCTCCGAGGAGCGGCAGGCCACCGTCAGCTGCATCAGCCAATCCTTGCCGGCTTCGAGTTGGACCGGAAACTCCAGGCGCTGGGCCGCGACGTGCGCAGCCGGCGGCCGCGTGTGCACGGTCGCCTCGCGGACCACGCGATCGAGGCCCGTGTAGACGAAACGCAGGCCGCCGTTTTCGGGAGCGACCGGATGGCGGCGGCCGCGCGCGGCCCGCGTCATTCCCCGAACCTCGAAGATGTCGGCGAAATCCGCGTCGAGTAGGAAGGCGAGGTGCACCGTGACGGCGGAAGGCGCGTAACTGCGCATCCGCAGGCGCAGGTGCAGCCCCGCCGGCGTGACGCGCAGCTGTTTGCGCACGTGCACGCTGCCGCGCGGCACCACCAGGCGGTCGCCGTCGAACAGATCCGGGTTCGTCAAATCGGCCACGAAAGCCGAGTTGTCCCGGCGCACGCCCGACGACAGCAGGAACGGGCGCCCGCCGTCCAGTCCCATCGCCAGGCTCGACAGGTAGCGCGTTCCGGAGCGGTAGAGACCGAGGTCGCCGGTCCCGCCCGGGGCGATGTCGCCGAATCGGTCCACGACGGCGAAGGTCTCGTCCGCCTTCAGGACGTTCATCGACGCGTCGAGGCGCGCCGAGGACGCCCGGATCGCGAACGGGTTGCCGGTCTCTTCGAGTTCGGCGCTCATGACGTGACGCCTCCGGCCTGTCGCGAACGGGCTCCGGCTTCGCGGGACTCGGCCACGCGGCGATAGAGATTCAGGTAGTCCAGCGCCATCCTCCGGGACGTGAATCGCTGCTCGAATCTCTGGCGGCAAACGCTCCGGTCGATTCGATCGAGATTCTCGACGGCGCCTACCGCGTCGCGGATGGTGTCGACCACCCAGCCGTTGACGCCGTCTTCCACGATCTCCTCGACAGACCCCGCCCGAAACGCGAGAACGGGCGTGCCGCACGACATCGCCTCGATCATGACGAGTCCGAAGGGCTCGGGCCAATCGATCGGGAACAGCAGGGCCGCGGCCCCGCCGAGAAAGTCGGGCTTCTCGTGCTCCGAGATCTCCCCCAGGAATTCGACGTGCGGTTGCAGCAGGAGTCTCCGGATCTCCCGGTCGAAATAGTCCATGTCGGCGCGGTCCACCTTGGCCGCGATCCGGAGCGGCCACCCGGCACGCCGCGCGATCTCGATCGCGCGATCCACGCGCTTCTCCGGAGAGATCCGGCCGAGGAAGGCGAGGTAGCCGCCGTCCCCCGGCGCGAACGGCAACAGATCCCGCGGCAGCCCGTGGTGGACGGTCCCCTGCCAGTTGGCGTGGGGCAGGGGCGCGCGCTGCGAATCCGAGATGGACGCGAGCGCCATCTCCTCGTACTCGCGGTAGACGGGCACCAGATCCGGCAGGTCCAGCCGCCCGTGGAGCGTCGTCAGCGTGGGCGTACCGGTGCGCCGCGCGAACGGGTAGTGGAGATAGTCGGTATGGAGATGGATGACGTCGAAGTTGGGCGCGCGCTCGAAGACGTGCTCGAGGTGGACGATGTGACGCGCGAGCGGATCCGCGCAGGATCCGTCCAGACGCAGCGAGCGCGGCGATCCCGGAACGAGCCGAGCGCGCGTGCGCGAGTCGCCGCTGGCGAAGAGCGTCACGTCGTGGCCCATCGCCACGAGCTCCTCGGTCAGGTACGAGACCACGCGCTCGGTACCTCCGTAGAGCTTGGGCGGAACGCTCTCGTAGAGCGGCGCCACCTGGGCGATCCGCAAGCCTCCGCGCACGCGGCGAGGCCAGTCGAACCCGGTATCGGGATTCCCCACGTCCTTCGAAACAGCAGGATCCGTGCCGGAATTACCGCCGATTCGCGGAGCCGGAATTCGGCCGCTTTATTCCCGCCCGCGCCGCTTTTGCTCCGTTTTGGGATCCCTCGATGCGCGCCGGCGCCTCCAGCGCCGCGAGGGCGGCCGCCGAAACTCGCGCAGCACCAGGACGATCTCTCCCAGCGCCACCCGGCGGCTGTCGCCGCCGAGCGCGTCCGCCGACGCGCTGAGGGTCGACAAACCCCGGACCGCGAGATGCGCCTCCGCGATCCGGGTCGGACCGCGAGCGAGGCGCAGGCGGACGAAGAACTCGGGCCCTTCTCCGAGAACGACCTCGCGCCGGCTCCGAAAGAGAACGGGAAGACCGGTACGCGACGCCCACCACTGCGCGTCCGCTTCGGGCTCGGAGGTGTCGAGTACGAGCCCGTGAAATCCCAGAAGCTCTCGGGGAGCGCTCATCGAAAGAGATCCCGGCCGCGCCGCCAGAGATCCGCGAGATCGTCGAACCTGCCGTCCGCGCGGGAGAGGAGGCGGTCCGGAAAACCCCCGGAAGAGACGGCGAGGCATGGAACACCGATCTGGTGCGCCGCGGCGATGTCGTAGGGCGTGTCGCCGATCGCGACCGGGCGGCGCTTGCCGAGGCGAAACCGCGCGATGGAGATCGAGAAGATGTCGTCGAACGGCTTGGCGCTCGCGACGTCGTCCGCCGACGTGAACCCGTCGATCGAACGCGACAGCCCCAGGCGCCGCAGGGTCTTCTCGACGACGCGCCGGTCGGCCGAGGTCGCGATGACGACGGTCAGACCACTCCGGCGCATCGCGCGCACCGCGGCCGCGGCTCCGGGAAAGGGCCGCATCGCCCGCCGACCCGAATTGAGGAACAGCTCGACCTGGAGAGATCCGAGGGCCGAGCCGAGAAAGTGCCGTTCCGTGGGCCCCGCAAACTCGCGGAGAAGCTCCTGGCCTCCTTTGCCGACCTCACGCCGGATTCGTGCCGGCGAAACGTGATGGCCGAAGCGCCGCAGGGCCTTCGACCAGGCTCGGGCGTGCGCGTCGTTGGAGTCGATCAGCGTTCCGTCCAGATCGAGGAGGACCGCCCCGAAGCCCCGCCCACGCGCTCGCGACGAAGAGAAAGGACGGCGCCGCCGTAACGGAGCCGTCCCCGCCGAAACCACTTATACCGTTCGACGCCCCTGGATCAGGTTGATGATCAGGATGACGACCGCGATCACGAGCAGGATGTGAATGAAGCCCGAGAGCGTGTATCCGGAAACCAGCCCGAGGAGCCAGAGGATCAGGAGGATGACGAAGATGGTCCACAGCATCGGAGATCTTCCTTTCCGGGGCGCCCCAGCCGGCCCCCGTCGAGGAGGTACAGCGATTTTCGTGCCAGCGCCGGCGGCGACGACGCGCCGCGGCGATGCGCGCGTCAGGACCGGGCGCCGCGCTTGGCGGGTTTCTTGTCGGAGCGCGAAGTGCCTCCGCGCGGCCTCGGCCCGGCCGGAGCTTCCTCTCGGGGCAGAAGCTCGCGAACGACATCGGGCCCGATGGTCCCCCTCTCGCTCATCACGCAGGCTCGGTGGACGACGTTGCGCAGCTCGCGGACGTTGCCCGGCCAGTCATGGCGGGCGAGCAGCTCGATGGCCTTGGGGTCCCAGCCCGCAACCCCGGACCCTTCCTGTTCTTCGATGTGGCGCCGGAAGTGCTCGGCGAGCAGCGGAATGTCCTCGCGCCGGGAGGAGAGAGTCGGCAGCTCGATCGGGAAGACGTTGAGCCGGTAGTACAGGTCTTCCCGCAGCTTGCCCTCGCGGATGCCTTCCTGCGGGTCACGGTTCGTCGCAGACACCAGCCGGACGTCTACGCGCACATCCTGCGAGCCTCCGACCCGGCGCACCGTCTTGGCCTCGAGGACCCGCAGGAGCTTGACCTGGAGCTCCGCGCCCATCTCCGTGATCTCGTCGAGGAACAGCGTGCCCCCGTTGGCCTCTTCGAAGTAGCCGATCCGGCGCTTGTCGGCGCCCGTAAAGGCTCCCCGTTCGTGGCCGAAGAGCTCGCTCTCGATCAGCGTCGGCGAGATCGCGCCGCAGTTGAACGCCACGAACGGCATGGTGGAGCGCTTCGAGAGACGGTGGATCGTCCGGGCCACGACCTCCTTGCCGGTGCCGCTCTGGCCCGTGATCAGCACGGGAGCGTTCGACTTCGCCACTCGTCGGATGGTCTCGAAGATCTTGCGCATCGATTCGGACCGGCCGATCAGCTCTCCGAGCTTGCCCGTCTCCTGCAGCTCGTCGCGCAGCGACTCGACCTCGGACTGCAGGCCGCGGCGCGAGGCCAGGCGCTGGAACACGACCTCCAGCTGCGCCGGACGCAGGGGCTTGACCAGGTAGTCGGACACGCCGGCCCGCAGGGCCTCGACGGCGCTGTCGAGGGAGCCCTGGCCGGTGATGACGATGCCCTCGCGGGCCGGATCGGCCTCGCTCGCGGCGCGGAACACCTCGATGCCGTCTCCGTCGGGCAGATGGACGTCGACCACCAGCACTTCCGGATTGAACTCGTCCACGGCGCGCGCCGCTTCTCCGGCCGTGCCCACCGACTTGGTTTCTCCGCCGAGATCGCGGATGGCCTGCTCCAGACCCTTTCGCGTGGCGACATCGTCTTCGACGATGAGAACTCTCATCCCGGGGATCTCCGTTGAGGAACCTTCGGCCTTCATTCTCGGGATCGTCTATTTAACACGATGCACCCGGTTTTGGCCGGGGGGTTTTCAGCCGGCGCTCAAACCGCTTCCCAGCAACATTTCCCGGCCCCGTTCGAACAGCGAAAACGCCTTATCGAGCTCGCGGCGGGCGACTTCGAGCGGCTCGGCGGGGTCCGCCCCCTTCTTCGCCAGCCGGGAGGCCCGCTCGAGATGCAGGGCGACGGCGGACAGAGGTGTTGCGACGTCGTGAAAGAAACGGCGCAGATCGGCGGACGCGGCCGGCGAGCCCGCCTGAGAGTCGCTCGTCATTGGGAGCTCCTTGCTTGCATGCGGCCAGAGATTCCCCTCGTCTGGATCCTACGACATGTTCCGGAACGCGAGAAAACTCCGCCGGAGTTTCCGGAGACGACGGCTCGACGGTCAATTGCGACGGTCAGATTCAGACGGCGAGATTGTCGACCGCGGCCAGGCCCAGCGCCAGAAACAGTACGAAGAGAGCCGCCAGGATCGCCGCGGCGATCTTGCCCGCGGCCAGCGGAACGGCCACGAGCCCGAGGATCGCGAGAACCAGACACGCGAGAGCGATCTTCAAGAGGAACATCACTCCTCCCCGACAAAAAAAGGTCCCGCCGGCTTGACCAGCGGGACCCAGAAACGATGCGCTAGTGAAGCTCCTTGTCCTGGAACTGTCCTACAGCGCCGGTTCGACGAGCGTGGCCTTGAAGCCGTGCTCCCCCTTCAGGTAGGTGACCTTGACGCGCTGTCCGACCGCGAGGTTGGCGGCCTTCATGGACACGTTCTCATCCAGATCGAACGTGTAGTCTTTGTCGCCCGGGCCCGTCACCTTGATCTTCTTTCCGGGCTCGTACTCTTTGACCGTGCCGACGACCACTTCGGACGTCGCCTTGGTGTTGGGTCCCGGTCCCGAGTGCTTCACGGTCGACTCGGAGTGAACGCGCGGAGCGCTCGCCGAAGCCTGCGCGCCCTTGGGAGCCTCCGAGAGAACGGTGACACGCTCGCGGCCGTCGTTGTCCTTGTAGTACTTGATCTTGGCCATCTGGCCGACGACGACGGAGCCTTCGAGCTTCGCGTTCTCGTCGAGATCGAAGCTGTAGTCCTTGCCGCCCGGGCCTTCGACCTTGATCTTCTTTCCGGGCTCGTACTCCTTGACCGTACCGACGACCGTTTCGGTCTTCGTCTTCACGTCGGGGCCCGGCCCGGTCTTCTTGACCGTCGTCTCCGTGTGCTGCTTTTCCTGGCCGAGCGCGAATGCACCGCCGCCTACGGCCACGCAAAGAGCGATTGCCATACCGGTAATGCGTTTCATCTCAAATTCCTCCTGCGGCCCGGAAGTGGGCCTGCAAGCTTCTGTTTCAAGAAGCGTGCCGACTCGATGAGAGCCAGCGGGAATAAAAAGCGCCGGCCCTGCTGGACCGGCGCCGGAGCGTCCGCGAAGTCGAAACTAGATCGAGGACTTGCTCCGCGACCCGGAAGTCGAGGAGCTCGTCGAGCCCCTCGAGGACGAGCCCGAGATCGAACCCGACGTCGAGCTCTTCCCTTCCCGGCCGCCCTGCCGGTTCTCGATTCTCAGGCGGTTCTGGACCTGCTTGACGCCGGGGAGGTCCTCGGCGAGGTCCTCCGCGAGACGCTTGGACTCCCGATCCGGAACCGTGCCCTCGAGCGTGACTTCACCCGAGAGGACGATGACCTCGATCTCCGACGCGTCGAGATCGCCATCACGAGAGAGCGCCTCGCTGACGTCCTCCTTGATGCGGTCGTCGGAGCGCTGATAGCCCTTGGGCCCCTTGCCCGTGAAACGGCCCCGCGTGAAGCCCTGCCCCGGGCGTCCGGAGGAGCGGCCCGATTCGAACGACCGGTCGTAGCCGTCGAAACGGTCGGAAGGACGCCACTGCTCCTCGCCGGAGCCGACGCCCGACGAACGGCCGAATCCGGTGGAACGCTCCGACTCCGACCCGTGCGAAGAAACCCGCCGGCCGGAGCCGTAGGACCCGCTCGAACCGTAGGAAGGCGGGCCTCCCGAGTACTCCGCCCGACCCGACCCGTAGGAGCGGGATTCCCGGGGGTCGCCTTCCCACGTACCGCGACCCTCGCCGTAACCCTGGCTCGACCCATACCGTCCGTACTGCTGGTTCATTCCATAGCGGCCGTACGACGGGGACTCCTGGCCGCGGCCCTCGCCGCCCTCGTAAGGCTCGCCGTCGGCCTGCGAGTAGCCGCGTCCCTGTCCGCGCGAGCCCTCGTACGACGATGAGCCCTGGCTGAAGCGGCCCTGACCCTGCTCCCCCCAGCGCTCCTGCTCGAAGGGCTCGCGGTACTCGGCGTCGCGCCGTCCCTCGTAACCCCGGCCGGAGCGTTCGCGATTTCCGAATCTGCCCTGCTCTTGTTCAAACTCGCCGCGATTCCACCTCGGTTCTCCTCCTCGAAAACGATCGGAACTCATAGGGACTCCTTGAAAACGAGAATTGCGAGACACCATGTCTCGCGAGTCGAAATTGCAATCGGCGTGCCGCCGGAGCTCAGTGCGTCGGCGAAGCGAAGCCGAGCATCCGGGCGATCTCGTCGCGCCGCGTCATGAGCGACGCGCGTCCGTCCGCGCCGTCGACTTCCCTGCGGTACGACTCGTCGGTGTCGTAGCGATGGAGCTGATAGAGGCACTCGAGGCCCTTGTCGATGATTCCCTGCTCGAGAGCCTCGGTGGAGAGGCGGGAGGCGCCGTTGATCGCGGCCACGACGCGGCGTGATTCGCGCTCGGAGGCGACGAACGCCACCGCCTGCCCGAAACTGTTGCGAAGGATGTTGCCCCGCTTCTCGTCCACGGTCCAGGGCTCGCTCGGACGAGGCTGCCGCGCGGGGTCCGGATTGGCCTCTTGGAGGATTCGTTCGATGAGGTCCTTGAGCTTTTCGGCGTTGACCGGTTTTGCGAGAAAAGAGTTCGGTGCGATGTTCAGGCCCTCGTTCACCATTCCCGAGAGCACGATCACGGGGATCATCAGCAGCAGGGGATCGGACTCGCGAAGCGTCAAAAACTCGGTGCCGCTCAGGATCGGCATGTCGAGGTCGAGCAGAATCAGGTCGGGCCGCTTGCCGTTTCGGATCTTCTGGAGCGCATCGGCCCCGTTGACGGCGCCGGTCGCCTCGTACCCTTCCGACTCCAGGAGCTCGAGCAGGATCTTCAGCGAGCTCTCGTCGTTCTCGGCAACAAGAATCCGGGGTTTCGAGCGACTCATCAGACCCCCTTGGGCAAAAAGAACCCCTCGCGTAGGGCAAGAGCAAGATCTGTACCGTGGCTCCCGGGGACCCCAAGGCCCCCGGACCCTGACTTCAGGTCGGGGCGGAGGAAAGGCTGGTGGGCCTGATAGGCTCCGCCCCACTGATAAGGGGACCGTGATGGACAAGCGAACCGTCCGCACTCTTGGGCTGTCCGTGTGCAGTTGCCTGGGCCTCGCCGCCAGTCTCTTCGCGCAGAACCCGCACCCGATCATCCAGCCACCGGGCTTCACGCTGACTCTTCCCAACTACCTCATGACTCCGATCGGCCAGGTCGCCGGCCTCGAGGGAGGAGCGTTCGTGGCGCGCGCAAACGATGCGTCGTCCAACTGGTACAACCCGGCCGGCCTCGCGCTGGCCCACGAGTCTTCGGTCAGCAGCAGCGCGGGGAGCTATCAACTCCTGAGCGTCGTTCCGAAGGATCTCCAGAGCGAAGATTCCGGAGGATCCTCGCAGCAGGTCCCGGCGCTCGTCGGCGTCGTGGTGAAGAAGCTC
Source organism: Acidobacteriota bacterium (assembly GCA_046725935.1). GTDB lineage: Bacteria > Acidobacteriota > Thermoanaerobaculia > UBA5066 > Gp7-AA6 > DAHUXD01. The sequence goes on from JBKOZO010000073.1 coordinate 51,262, forward strand.
TTCCCGGACACACGTTGGACCGCCGGCTTTTCGGCGGTCCGGACCAACTCGTGGGAGCAGGAGACCGACGCTCAGATCGACCAGCTGGCGCTGCCGCCGGCGCGGCTCCGGTCCTACTCGGCGGATTCGCAGTTCCGGCGCAACGAGTTCAGCCTCGGAATGGGATTCGGGGACAAGGGACCATGGCGATTCGGCGCGGCGCTGTCGGTCGCCAACACGAGCGTCTCGGCGGTCGGATCGATCGGCGACCAGGTCCTCACGCCCACAGGGCTCAACGCGGCCCTCGCGGACCGCAGGGTCAGCGGCAACATCACGCAGCTGCGGCTCGCGGGCGGTGTCCAGTACCAGATGACGCCGGAGATCCTTCTCGGCGCGCTCGTCCGCACTCCGGGATTGAGGTTGTTCCGCAGCGGCGAGTTCGGTTACGACGCGGTCGAGACCGCGGGCGGCACGACGGCGAGCCTGGCCTTCTTCGACCCCCAACCCACGTTCAACTACAAGCTCCCCTTCCAGGCCACGGCGGGCGCTGCGTGGGTCTGCAACCGGTTTCAGCTCGAAGTCGACGTGTCGTTCTTCTCCGGCACCTCGGCCTACGACCTCTTTTCGAGCCAGAAGACCGCGACGTCGATCTTCGACGACGGCCATGGAGGTCCGCCCGTCGTCGGGCAGGTCCCCTTCGTCCCGGTCATCTCGGATAACCGCGCGGTCGTCAACGTCGCCCTCGGCGGCAGCTACGCGCTGACGGCGAATCAGGTGTGGGTCCTCCACTACGGTTTCCATACCGACTTCTCCCCGGTCGGCGACCAGGACGAGTTCTTCAGCAAAGTGGACCTCTACAGCTTTACCCTGGGCGTGAGCGGCTCGGTCGGAGGATTCACCGCGGCCGTCGGCGTGAACTACCAGTTCGGCGACGCCAACAACGTCCCGCTGGCCGACATCCTCGATTCCGACATCACGATCAAATCGTTCGCGATCATCTACTCGGTGGCGTACCGGTTCTAGTGCGGCGCGACGTGGCCGCAACGCCGCTCAGTGTTCTACCGCCTTCTCGACATGACGATCGCGCGGGGCGACGATTCGTTCCACGGCCGCCCCGCGTAGTCTCCGTCAAGTGACCGGACGTCGAATCCCGCCGACGTCAGCATCGCCGCGAGCTCGGCCGGCTCGAACAGCCGGACGCGCTCGTGAAACTCGCCGCCGCTGTCCTCCATCCGGATGGTCTTGAGCACGAAGTGCCCGGTCTCGGAGATCCGGCGCAGCTGGCGCACCCACTGGCCGCCGATCTGCCGGCGTTCGAACGGGACGAGGGCGCGCCGCGTCTGCGGAGCGTTGAGGAAATCGAGCACGAGCCACCCGCCGGGTTCGGTGACCCGGGCGATCTCCTCGAGGACGTGCGCGTTCTCGGCGTCGTCGCGAAAATAGCCGAAGCTCGTCAAGAGGCTCACCACGAGATTGAAGCTGCCGTCGCGAAACGGCAGCGCTCGCATGTCGGCGCGGGACAGCGGCGCCTCCGGGCTCTTCTCGCGGGCGACTCCCAGGAGCCACGGCGAGAGGTCGAGGCCGATCGCTTTCTGCAACCGGCCGAGATAGCGCAGATGGCGGCCCGCGCCGCATCCGAGGTCCAGCGTCCGTCCGCCGGCGATGCCGGGAAGACGTTTCGCGATCAGATCTACCACCGAGAATGCCTCTTCTGCGCTCCGGTGGGCATAGAGCTTCAGGTGGTTGAACCAGTCCGCAAACCATTGATCCGGAATATGTTCTGACATGGCGCCACAACTCAATTTCGTGCTACACTACGTATTCTGAAATACAGTATGTAGCATGAAATCCCGCAAGTCAAGCAAGCGAGAGAAGCGCGCCTACCGGCAGTCTCTCCGCGCCGAGGCGGCCATGGCGACCCGCCACCGAATCCTCGAAGTCACGCGCGCGGCCCTCTCGAAGATGCCGCTCGAGAACGTGGGACTGGAGGAAGTCGCCTCGCGCGCGCGAGTCGCGCGGTCGACGATCTACAAGATCTTCGGCTCGCGAGCAGGACTGATGGTGGCCGTCGCCGAGGACCTCCTCCGGCGAGGCGGATTCGATCAGCTCGGCCGCGCCTTCCGGCACCCCGATCCGCGTGTCGCGCTCGAGTCGAGCCTGCGGGAAGGCGTCCGGCTGTATGCCGAGCAGCATGCGGTCGGACGAGCGATCCTGGTCCTCGCGGCGCTGGATCCCGAAGTCGCCCACGGAGCCGCGCGGCTGGAATTCGGGCGCAAAGAAGGCATGGCGGACCTGGCCCGCCGGTTGAACGAAAAGGGCGAGTTGCGCGCCGGAGTTTCCGAAGCAGAGGCGGCCGACATCCTGTGGGTCCTGACCAGCTTCGACACATTCAGCCAGCTCTTCTTCGGCCGGGATCTCGGCGTCGAGGAGACGGCCTCGCGGCTGATCGCTATGGCCACCCGTTCCATCTGCCGCGACTGAAAAGACGAAGGCCCGGGAGCAACGCCCCCGGGCCCCCGCGAGACAGTCGGACCTCTAGTCTCCCCCGCCGTGATCGCCCTTCCTGTCGCCCTGCAGGATCTCCCACGTCACGTTGTCGCCGTGCTGCTGCGTGTAGAAGGCCCTCCAGCCGCCGTGGAAGGGATGCGGTTCCTGCGCGCCGAGGATCCCGTTGGTCTTCGGATTGCCGTCGGACACGTGGAAGCCTGTGATCTCGTTGTCGCCGTCATTCTGGAAACCGTTCCCGGGCGCCCCGGCGAGGAGCCCGGAGTCGATCGTCGCCGACGCGTCGCGCCCCAGCGCGATCAGGCGGAACGGCTGGTGGTTCGGGTTCGAGTAGTCCGCACGAGTGTCGAAGAGCCATCCGGAGTCGAAGGCGTTGTGCGCGGTGTGGAGACCGTCGCCCCGATCTTCGACGAAGACGACCCGGTCCTTGTCCCAGAACCCGACGTTGTCGAACGCGGTGTGGTCGAGGTCGCCGCGGAAGAAGAGCGAGAGTGTCCCCGAGTCGGCCGACGGATTCGACTGCGTCAGTTTGAAGAGGGCGCCGAACCCGCCGAACGTGGATCCGGCCTCGGTCCCGGCGTCGGTGTCGCCGGTCGCGTCGAAGAAGAACTCGCGAAACTGCCGGCCGGGCCGGAACTGGCCGTTCTCGGGACGCTTGAACGGCGTGGCTCCCTTGGCTTTGGCCAGAGCGTTGGCGTCGAAGGGCGCGGTGCCGTCGTGGTCGGTGTCGTGGACCGTAATCCAGTTCGTCTTGAACTGGTTTCCGTACGTGTGCAGGTCCTTCTGGTTCTGCGAGAGGATGTCTCCGTCGGCGTCCCCGGAGTGGAACACGATCGGGTCGCAGGGCTGCGAGCCGAGCCGGCAGACCTGGAGGGCCTGCAGCTTCCCGCCCTTGGTCAGGTCGAACTTGTCCTTCGGCACGAAGCGGTAGATGAAGCTGTTCGGCTGGCGGGCGTGCGAGTTGACCGTCCCCTTCGCGCCGCCGACGTCTTCGGCGATCCAGAGGTTGCCGTCGGAGTCGTTCTGGATGCCCTCGTAGCCGCCGCGGCCCAGGATACCGGAGATGTCCTCCACGGTCGGCGGGAACTCGAGCGTCGACTGCCACACGCCGCCGGCGTTGCCGCGCTCCGCGGTGAACAGCAGCCGCTGGGCCCACGGATCCCAGGTCGAGCCGTCGAACACGGGCAGCGCGTTGCCGAGAAAGTCTTGGGAGGCGAACAGCGTCACGCGATGCGCCGCGTCGGCATCGAGGTTGACGCGCGTGACGTAGCCCTGCGCGCCGGCTTCGTGGCCCTGGAAGAGGAAGTGCGTTCCGTAGTCGTAATCCGGATCGGGACCGCCTTGATGATCGACCACCAGGTAGGTGTTCTTGTCCGGCTCGGTCTTGGACGCTTCGACGTTGTGGACGGTGGTCTGCACATCGCCCGGAGCGGGAGAGTGAGGACCGTTCCCGTCGTAGCCGTAGAACGCGAGCGTCGCCGTGCCGTTCTCCAGAGGCTGAGAGCCCTGAACGACGGGGCTCTCGATCAAGCCGGACGCCAGCGCGTTGGGCGCCGCGTTCCCGGTGACCTTCGGGACGGCCGCCGGTTGCGCCGTCGCCGCGGACCCGACGACTAACGCGGCCAAACCCATTCCGATTCGCCTCTTCCAGATCCCTGCACCAATCATGTGCCCTCCATCGGTTCGCCACCTGGCGGTCCCGCACCATCGCGGGGAGGGCAGCGTAGAAGCGCGGTGTTTCGTGATCTTGAAGAGCATGTGATTTTCGCGCGCACTTCGCCATGCCGCGTTTAGGATTTCCTCATGTGCCCGAGCGAAGGTCTCGACCAGTGAACAAACCGTGGCGCTTTGTCACGGTCCTCGCGATGCTGGCGAGCGCGTTCGCCGCGAGTCTCGCGGCCCAGCCTGCCGGAAACGTTCGGCCGGGCCGGCAGAGGGGCGAAACGCTCCTGCCGAACGGCTGGAAGATCGCGCCCGCGGGCAAACACCTTCCGGTCGGCGACCTGCCTCTCGCGATGGTCCAGTCCCCGGACGGCCGCTACCTCATCGTCGAGAACAACGGGTACGCGAAACCATCGCTGACGGTCGTCGACCTGAAGCGATTCCTGGTCGTGGAGCGCGAGCCCATGGACAGCGCGTGGCTCGGCCTGGCCTGGCATCCCGACGGCCGCCGGCTCTATTCCTCGGGCTCCGCCTCGAATGCGATCCACGAGTTCCTCTGGGCGCAGAGCCGATTGAAGCCCGGGGCGACGATCTCGCTCGGGCCCAAGGAAGCCGGCAAGTTCGTCGGCGGCCTTTCGGTGAGCCCGGACGGAAAACATCTCTACGCGGTCAATCCGCTCGGGCAGACGCTCACCGAAGTGGACCTCGAGTCGAAAAGCGCACTGCGGACGATTCCGCTCGAGGCCGAGCCCTACACCTGCCTCGTTTCGAAGGACGGCCGATCTCTCTACGTCTCGCTCTGGGGAGGCTCGCGAATCGCGATACTCGACTCGGGCACGCTCGAGAAATCCGGCGAGATCTCGACCGGCGAGCACCCGAGCGCGATCGTCGAATCGCCCGACGGCGCGCGGCTGTTCGTCGCGTGCGCCAACACCAACGCGGTCTGGATTCTCGGGCTGGCCGAGCGCCGCGCCGAGGAAACCGTGTCGGTGTCGCTTTCGCCGAAGGCTCCCCCCGGCTCGACTCCGAATGCCGTCGCGATTTCCGGCGACGGACGCCGCCTCCTGGTCGCCAACGCGGACAACAACACCGTCGCGGTCGTGGACGTCTCGAAGCGGGGCCAGAGCCGCGTCGAAGGATTCGTGCCCACGGGCTGGTACCCGACCGGAGTGGCCTTCGACAAGGAGGATTCGCGCATCTTCGTTCTCTCGGGCAAGGGTCTCGCCTCGCAGGCGAATCCTCGCGGACCCGAGCCCGGAAGCGCCAACGACAGCCAGTACGTCGCGGCGCTGCTGACGGGTTCTCTCTCGGTCGTCGCCGCCCCGACGCCGTCCGCGCTGGCCGGATACACGCGCACCGTCTACCGGCTCAACCCCGGCCGCGACGCGACGCGCCCGTCTCCTTCCTCGTCTTCGAAGAGCTCGCCGATTCCGGCGAAGGTCGGCGGCAAATCACCGATCCGGCACGTCTTCTACATCGTCCGGGAGAATCGCACGTACGATCAGATCCTCGGGGACGTGGCGGCCGGCAACGGCGATCCCGATCTCTGCCTCTTCGGCGAGGAGGTCACGCCCAACGCGCACGCGATCGCCCGGCAGTTCGTGCTGCTCGACAACTTCTACGTGGACGCCGAGGTCAGCTTCGACGGCCACTCGTTCTCGACCGCCGCTTACGCCACCGACGCGACGGAGAAGCTCTGGCCCCAGTACTACGGGCGAGGAGACGGGAAGTACCTCTCCGAAGGGGGAGGCCCGCAGGTCAACGCCTACGGCAACATCACAGCGCCGTCGGCGGGGTACATCTGGGACGCGTGCCGGCGCGCCGGAGTCAGCGTCCGCAGCTACGGCGAGTTCGCCGTTCCGCACCAGGAGAACGACGAGGACCGGGCCGGAGAGCCTCCGTACATCGGATCGGTGCCGGGACTGTCGGGTTTCGTCTGCCCGGACTACCCTCCCTACGACCTCTCGATCCCGGACGCACGCCGCGTGGACGTCTGGCTGCGCGAGTTCCGAGAGTTCGAGGCCAACGGAAAGCTCCCCCGACTGTCGATCTTGCGCCTCGGCAACGACCACACCGCGGGGACCCGGCCCGGATTCCCGACGCCGCGCGCCATGATCGCGGAAAACGACGCCGCCCTCGGCCGCCTCCTCGAGGCGATCTCGAAGAGCCGCTACTGGAAGGACTCGGCCGTGTTCGTCCTCGAAGACGACGCGCAGAACGGACCCGACCACGTCGACGCGCACCGCTCGGTCGCGCTCGTCGCGAGCCCCTGGACCAAGCGCGGCGCCGTCGACTCGACCCTCTATACGACCTCCGGCATTCTGCGGACGATCGAGCTCATTCTGGGTCTCCCGCCGATGAGCCAGTACGACGCGGCCGCCACGCCGATGCATCGCGCCTTCACCGACGCGCCGGACCTGCGGCCCTTCACGGCGCTGCCGGCGCGCATTCCACTCGACGAAAAGAACGATCCGGCCGCCTACGGCGCCGAAGCCTCGCTACGGATGGATCTCTCCGAGGCGGACCGAGCTCCCGACCAGGAGTTGAACGAGATCCTCTGGCGTTCGGTGCGCGGCGCCGACGCGCTCGTGCCGCCGGCCGTGCGCGCCGGTTTCGTGCGCCCTCTCGAAGGCGGCGGCGACGACGACTGACACCTTCTCGGCGCCCCGCGGATTTCGCAATCTTTGACGCCGCCTTCAAGGATGCTTCAAAGCCGAACCTTAGCTTCGCGTCCGGAGGATTCACTGTGAGAGAGAACGTCGCGACGGAATGGCCTCTGAACTGTCCCGAGTGCGGAAAACGCGTCACGATCGTGCTCGCGCACGATGCGGAGGTGGGCTGCGGATTTCACACGTGCCCGAATGGGCACGTTTTCATGTTCCATTACGACGGCTTCTCGGTCGGGAGAATCGGCCTTCTGTCCCGCCAGGCCTAGGCCACGGCCGCGCAACCTCCTGTAGAGTCCGCACCACGGATTCACGAGGAGGACTCATGCGCGTACGCACCCTTTTTCGCTTCCTCAGCTCGTTGGCCGCCGCGCTCATTCTCTCGGCCGCCGCGCGCGCGGCGGAGCCGGCGATCGCGTCGCGCTTCATCGACGTCGACGGCCTTCGACTGCACTACCTGACGGCGGGACACGGCGAGCCGCTGATCCTGTTGCACGGATATGCCGAAACCTCGAGGATGTGGCGTCCGGTCATTCCCCTTTTCGCGGAGAAGTTCACGGTCATCGCCCCCGATCTTCCCGGCATCGGCGAATCCGCGATCCCGAAGGACGGACTGACCATGAAGACCTCGGCCGTGCGCATCCACGCTCTGGCGAAGGCGCTGGGCGTCTCGAAGGCGCGCGTCGTCGGCCACGACATCGGGTTGATGGTGGCCTATGCCTACGCCGCCATGTTCCCCGCGGAAGTCGAGAAGCTCGTCCTGATGGACGCCTTTCTCCCCGGAATCGAAGGGTGGGAGCCGGTCTACAACAACCCCGGCATCTGGCATTTCCGCTTCTACGGCCCGACTCCCGAGGCACTCGTCAAAGGACGGGAGCGCACGTTCTTCGAGCGTTTCTGGAACGACTTCGCCGCGGACAAGAACCATTCGATTCCCGGGGAAGACCGAAAGGCATACACGGCGGCCTACGCCGCGCCCGGACGCATGCGCGCGGGATTCTCCTATTTCGAATCCCTTCCACAGACAGCCAGGGACTTCGCCGAGCTCTCGAAGACGCGGCTGACGATGCCGGTTCTTTCGATCGGGGGAGAAAAGTCCCTGGGAGACGCACTCGCGGCGCAGACGAAGCTCGTCGGCACCAACGTCACGACGATCGTCCTCAAGGACGCGGGGCACTGGATCCTCGAGGAGAAGCCGAAGGAGACCACTGACGCCCTTCGAAAGTTCATCTAGTTTTTCCGAGGTCTCCCGAGCGATCTTCAAACGAATCTCGCACCCGTCGTCGGATACTTCTGCCATGCTCCACCATCCTTGGAAGTGCAACCGGGGGCACGAGAACCGGACGCCGATCCCGCCGGAATCGCGGAAGGGTCCGCGGCGGCGCATCGTCCTCTGGTGCGCCGAGCCCGGCTGCACCGAGCAGACGGCGATTTTTGTCGGCGAGTCGGAGGGCCCGCCGCCCGCGCGGAAGCCCCGGCGCCCCGGGCCGGAAAAAGGGCAAACATAGGCCTGTCCTTCCCTCCGTAGACCTGTACTTTCGTTCAGGTATAGTTCGCCCACCTTGAGCAGGGGGGTCGGGGTTTGGACTCGGCGACCGGGGAACTTCGCGCCACGTCGTTCTCCCGCCGCACAACCCTTCTCCATTGACCAATTTGCCTTCGCGGCCCTCGCGGTCCACCTCCTCCTGGTCCTGACACTCCGAGTGACGGCTTGGCCGGAAGTCACCACGCCGGGCTACCTCTGGTCCCGAGGAATGCTGATGTATCGCGACATCAAGCTGCTCCACACGCCCGGCACGACCGGCAGTCTCGCGATCGCGTTCTGGCTCTTCGGACCTCGTACCTGGCTCGTCCGCGCCTACGCGATCCTCTGGCCGGTTCTGGCGCACATCGCTCTCTTGCGCGAGACACGGCATTTTCCGCTCTGGAACCGAGCCCTGACTTCCGCCTTCTTCCTGGTGGTCTTCCTCTCGACCGAGGGCAACGCGGTCTGGCCTACGGTCGTCATGGCGGCCCTCTCGATTCCCATCGCTCGAGCGCTGAGCGTGGGCCGATTCCGGACCGCGGGCCTGCTCTTCGGGCTCGCGATCCTCTTGAAGCAGACGGCGGCCTACGCGCTTTTCATCGCCGTGGCGTGCCTGCTCGCGAGGCGCCGCCGGCGCGAGGCTTCGATCGTCCTGGCCGGCGGCTGCGTCCCGTATTTCCTGGCGCTCGGGCTCTTCGCCCTTCTCGGCGCCGCTCCCGACATGTGGCGCTGGACCGTCATCGTCCCCTTCACGGTGACGGAGCCGCTGGTGTTCCGGCCCGACCTCCTGACCGCCATGGAGCTGCTGCTGGGCTTTCTTCCTCTGGCGGTCGAGGCCGCTCTCGAGAAACCGGGCGAGTACGAAACGTCGGCGCGATGGCTGCTGGTCGTCGCCCTGGGCTTCGGCCTGATCTGTTTTCCCCGCTTCCAGGTCCTTCAGACCGTCGCGTCGGTTCCCTGCCTGGCCGTCGGCGCATCGCGCCTCATGCGCCGGCAATGGCGGTGGCTGCCCGCCGCGACCGTCGCGGCGTTCGTTCTGACGTTCGTGATCTCTCGCGGAGCCGTTCTCGCGATGGGAGGCGATTTCGACGGCAAGGTGCTGTTCTGGAACGACGAGCCCGCCTTCAACGCCCTCGTCGAACGCCTGCACGCCATGCCGGCCGACACGCCTGTGTACTCGGAGCTCTGGGCCAACGTTCACCCTCGCGCGGAAAAGCTTCCGCCCGGCCACATCTACGTGCACCATTGGCTGTCCTACTTCTTCCCCGTGGACCACGCGGGCGAGCGGATGGCCCGAGCGCGGTCTCAGCCCGGAACCGTCATCGTGGGGTATCGCGGATTTCGGCCGGACGCGATCTCCCTCCGGCCCTACGCGATCGCGCTGCAGGGACCGTAGTCTCCGCGCCGTTCGACCGCTCGCTGCGCCCGCTCGGCGGCCCTCTCCGTCCGCTCGGCGAGACGTCCCTGCGTCGTCTCTCCGACGGCGTAGGCTGCCGCCGACCTGATGGAGATTCGCGAAGAGCGCCTCGAGGACATCGCGGCCATTCGTGAGGTGAACCGGCGCGCGTTCGGCTCGGACCTGGAGGCCAGGATCATCGATGCGCTGAGGTCGAAGGGAGGCCTCTCCCTGTCTCTGGTCGCGCTGCTGGACGGCCGCTTCGTCGGCCACATCGCGTACAGTCCCGCATCCATCGGCGGCGTGACCGGAGCGGCCCTGGGCCCCATGGCCGTCCTCCCCGAGGACCAGCGGCGAGGAATCGGGACTCGACTGGTCGAGGCCGGAAACCGACAACTCGAGCAGCGAGGCTGTCCCTTCATCGCCGTCGTCGGTCACGCGAGCTTCTACCCGCGATTTGGATTCGCGCCGGCGGGCGGGCGCGGGATCCGGAGCGAATGGGACGTCCCCGACGAGTCCTTCATGCTCCTAGTTCTCGACGAAGGAAAGATGCGGGGCGTTTCGGGTACGGCCAGGTACCGGCCCGAGTTTTCGAGCGCTTGAACCGGATGGCCCACCTGACGGGGCAGGTGGCGCTCGTGACCGGCGCCAGTCGCGGAGTCGGCCGCGGAGTGGCGATCGGCCTCGCGCATGCCGGCGCGAACGTCTTCGCGACGAGTCGAAGCGTCGATCGAGCGGACCTCGGCCCCGGGATCGCGAGACTTCCGTGCGACCTCACCGACGACCGCGCCGTCGCCGCGTTGTTCCGGCAAATCGACGAGCAGGCGGGCCGGCTGGACATCCTCGTGAATGCCGCCTGGGGAGGGTACGAGCGCATGGTCGAAGACGGGCTTTTCACCTGGCCTGCGCCCTTCTGGAAGCAGCCGACCTGGCGGTGGGACGCGATGATCACCGCCGGCGTACGCGCCGCTTTCGTCGCCAGCCAGCACGCGACCCGAAGGATGGTCCCGGCCCGACGCGGCCTGATCGTGCACATCTCGTCCTGGGCGGCGCAGAAATACGCGGGCAACGTTCTCTACGGCGTGGCGAAGACGGCGACGGACAAGATGGCGTCCGACATGGCCCACGAGGCCGGAGCTCGAGGCGTGACCATCGTGTCGCTCTACCCCGGTCTCGTACGCACCGAGGCGGTCCTCGCAGCCGGTGTGTTCGACCTGAGCAACTCCGAAAGCCCCGAGTTCGTCGGGCAGGCGGTCGCCGCGCTGGCGAGCGACCCCGACGTCTCCCGCTGGAACGGATCCGTCGTCGTGGCGGCCGCGCTGGCCGAGGAATACGGCTTCGACGACGTCGACGGGAAGCGCCCGCGACCTCTGCGCTGAGCGACATGTAAGGCTTCACTTACGGCGAAGCCACCGGTCGAGAAGCCGCGCTTCCACGTCCGGAGCGAGTTCGTCGGTATACGGCGCCGCGGGCAATTGCAACGCCCGGCGGACCGCCGCTCGCGTTAGAGTCTGGCCATTGCTCCACTCCCGCAAAGCGTTGCTGATCGTCGTCGCGGCGCTCGCGTCCGTGAGCTCAACCTGGCGCACGGGAGACGAGGTCGCATCGCTGCGCGACATCGTCTCGAGCGGGCACCTGGCCGATCTTCGCTGGCCCGACTTCTCCGATTACAAGGAGCATCTCGCCGCGTTCTACGAGCCGGCCGGCTACGCACCGGCGTGGCTCCAGGGCGGGCAGCCGACGCCGCAGGCTCTCGAGCTGATCCGGCAGTTCGAGGAGGCCTGGAAGAAAGGACTGGAGCCCGAAGACTACGACGCCTCGCGGTGGAACGCGCGCCTCGAGGCCCTGAAGGGACCCGGGGCGGACCCGGCCCGATTCGACGCGGCGATGAGCGTTTGCGCCATGCGTCTCGTGTCGGATCTTCGAATCGGACGCACCAACCCGCAGCATTTCCACTTCGGTCTGAGCGTCGAGGCGAAGAAGTACGACCTCGCGCGTTTCCTTCGCGAGCGGTTACTGACGTCGTCGGACATTCCTTCGCTCATCGACTCCGTCGAGCCGCCCTTCGGGGGCTATCGCCGGACCCGGGCCGCGCTCGTCCGCTACATCGAGCTCGCGCGGCGCGACGACTTCGAAAAGCTTCCGACTCCGGCGAAACCCGTCGATCCCGGCAAGCCCTACGCCGGAGCGCCCCGGCTTCGCCGGCTCCTGACGCTCGTCGGCGATCTCCCGCCGGACGCGGCAGGGCCGGCCGATCTGCAGACCTACGACACGGCACTCGCGGAGGCGGTCAAGCGTTTTCAGCTCCGCCACGGCCTCGACGCCGACGGACGCCTCGGGCCCGGGACCGTCCTGGAGCTCAACGTGCCGCTCTCGGACCGCGTGCGTCAGCTGCAGCTCGCGCTGGAACGCTGGCGCTGGCTGCCGGCCGAGTTCTCCGCGCCCCCGATCTTCGTCAACATCCCCGACTTTCGCCTGCGCACCGTCGGCGCCGACGGCCGGGTCGTCATGGACATGCCCGTCGTGGTCGGAAAGGCCATGCGGACCGAGACGCCCGTCTTCTCGCGGGACATGATCTACGTCGTCTTCCGGCCTTACTGGAACGTTCCACCCAGCATTCTCCGCGCCGAGATCGTTCCCGCGATCCAGCGCGACCGCAATTACATCGCCCGGAAGGGATTCGAGATCACGACGCCCGACGGCCGGGTGGTCACCGACGGACCTGTTTCTGACGATGTCCTCGCACAGCTCAAGGCGAGCAAGCTCGCTGTGCGTCAGAAGCCGGGAACAACCAATGCTCTCGGGCTCGTCAAGCTCATGTTCCCGAACGAGTACAACGTCTACCTGCACAGCACGCCGGCCCAGGAACTGTTTTCGAAGACCCGCCGCGACTTCAGCCACGGCTGCATCCGCGTGGAAAAGCCCGCGGAGCTCGCCGCGTGGGCGCTTCGCGACAATCCCGACTGGCCGCTCGAACGCGTCCAGTCCGCCATGCAGACGGGCCCGGACAACGTGACGGTCAAGCTCGTCCGCCCGATCCCGGTGTTCATCGTCTACGCGACGGCGTACGCCTACGAGAACGGCGAGGTCCACTTCTGGGACGACATCTACGGCCACGACGCCACGCTCGAGCAGGCGCTGGCCCAGGGCTATCCCTACCCCTGGTAGACGGTTCGGACGGCTAAGTTCGGTAGGCGTGACGCGACGCTTTTGGCAGAAGCGTGTGGGAGTCGAACCTATTCCGATTTGTAGGCTTTCTTAGGGAATTCGAGCACTTTGTCAGCGCCGGTGGCGGTCTTGCAGCGAACCGGAGCGAACCAATTGCGTTTCGCGAGACCTGTTGGCTAGCTCCTTCGCGACCAGGAGGCGAAAACTTGTTGAGGAGTCTCTACCAGGCCTTGAGTTGGGTCGACTGTCTCAAGACCGGTACCACAGATGGCATCTCGGCCCCGAGCAAGCCGTGGAAGCCCACCGTCGCGTGCGCGGCGCGGTCATGTTGCGGGTGCACTGGGGTCTCTTCGCCCTGGCGTCGCACGGCACGGCTGGACCGAGCCGATCGAGCGAGTGCTCGTGGCGGCCCGCGACGCGGGTGCGGTGGTCATCTCTCCTCCGCCGGGGCAGAGCGTCGAGCCGACCGCGGAGAGGCCTCAGCAGCATTGGTGGCCGACACGGCCATGGCGCACCGGGGCGGAGAACCCGGTCGTCGCGCACCACGGGGACTGAGCCGCTCGCGTCGGCGGAAGATCAGGTTCGCAGCGATCCAACGTGTCGATAACTGTTGATGAGCACGCCAGAGGACATGGCCTTCGTGCCGACGAGAGCGAGCTCGCGCGGGTCCGCACTGTCCGAAAAGAAGCGTTTGCCCAGGCCCAGCAAGACCGGGTAGACGAGCAGCAGAACCTCGTCGACCAGTCCCTGCTCGAGCAGCACGGACGTCAGCGTCGAACTTCCCCAGAGGATCAGGTCAGGGCCGTCCTTCGACTTGACGCCGCGAATACCCTCCATGACGTCCGCGCCGAGGTTCCCGACCGGGCCCCATTCGAGGCTGTCCGGCCTGTGGGTCGCGACGTATTTCGTCGCAGCATTCAGACCGTTTGCTATCGGACTATTCCCGGCCTTCGGCCAGTAGCCGGACCAGAGATCGTAGGTGCGGCGGCCAAGCAGCAGATCGAAGTTGCTGCCCTGTGCCTCCATGACGGCCTCTAACCCAGCCGGGGTTCGATATGGCGCCGTCCATCCGCCGTTCGCGAAGTCTTCGCCCCGTCCGCCGGGCGATATCACGCCGTCCAGCGAGATGTGTTCCATGATTTTGATCTTTCTCATTTTGCGTCTCCATCTGTCAGATGTTTTCTCCTCTCGCGTCCGACACCGAACAGCTCAGCTCCGCTTCGCCGCCTGCGCCGCGAGCTCGTCGTGCATCCTCCGCTCGCGCGCTACAGCCTCGTCAGTACGCACGTCGTCTGCCGGCAAGTCCGACATCTCGTAGACCTGCCGGATCTCGATCTCGGACACCTCGTCGTCGCCGAACGGGGCGGGGCAGCGCTTCACCCACTCGATCGCTTCCTCTTTCGATTTGACCTGGATCAGCCAGAATCCGGCGACGAGCTCCTTGGTCTCCGCGAAGGGTCCGTCGATCACGGACCGTTTCCCGTGGTCGAAGCGGACGCGGGCGCCCTTGGAGCTCGGCTGGAGGCCCTCGGCGGCCAGCATCACGCCCGCCTTCACCATCTCCTCGTTGAACCGGCCCACCGCCTCAATGGCCTCCCACTTGGGCGGCGCGCCGGTCTCGGAATCCTTGTTCGCCTTGAGGATCACCATGAAACGCATTGCAGACTCCTTTCGTTCTCCGTGAGAACCGGGTCACCGGGACGTCCGCCGGTCCGAAATCCCGCTCTCTGACAGAACGACGAACGATACCGGCCGAAATCGACAACCGGCGATCAGGATTTTCTCGCGCCGGCAAGGAGGACAGCGATGATCAAATATCCCAACGGGGGCATCGAGCCCTTCTCATCGTCGGGTTTTCTTGGCGTCGGCAGACAAGGCCGCGCGCGTTCAGCGGGACTGTCAGCGAACCACCCGCCTCCGGTCGCCATTTCTGGGTTTCCAACTGCAGTCGGAAACGAGAGAGCGCCCGATTTCTCAGGCGCTTGCCTGGCGGCAGGGAGCGGGGTTGGCGGAAGCGTGTGGGAGTCGAACCCACCCGTCCCGGCGTTCGCCGCGACGCCGACGGATTTGAAGTCCGCGGGGGTCACCGGACCCCGTGCGCCTCCGGAACCGGATTATTAACCGGATCCTGCCCGCCGGCGGAGGCGCCGCCTAGCGGTTCGCGACCGTCTCGGTAGAAACGCCGGGCTCGAAGCGGCGGAATACGAGCGCGACCAGGCCGAGCCGGATGGAATCGCCGTCGCGGAGAGGGTGACTGCCTTCGAGCCGGTGATTGCGCAGGAACGTTCCGTTCTTGCTGCCGAGGTCCTCGAGGCGCGCGGCCGTCCCGTCGATGACGATGCGTGCGTGGTGGCGGGACACGGATGCGTGGTCCACCGGAATGTCCGCGTCGGGGTCGCGGCCGAGCACGTACGTCCCTTCCGCGAGGGCAATTTCGCGTTCTCCCCACACGAGGGCGTAGAGCGACGGCGGCGCGGGGACGGCTGCCTTTGCGCCGCTTTCGACGACTTCGCCGTGGAAGGCGTAACCGAAGCGGGGCACCGTGCGCACGAATCGAGGCGCGTTCGCGTCGTCTCCGATCACTTCGCGCAGCTCGGCCACGAGACGGGCGAGGTTGCCTTCGGCCACGAAAACCCCCGGCCAGAGGGCTTCCATCAGGTTGTCTTTGGAAACGGCGGCGGGCCGCTGCGCAAGGAGCAGCTCCAGCAGGCGAAAGACCTTGGGCGGAACGTGAACAACCGCGCCGCGGCGCGACAGCTCACGTGTCCGGCCGTCGAAGACGCAATCCCCGAAGGAAACGGTCATCGCGTCGACGAATTGTACTTCCGGCGCGAAAACGAAGCGAAAGCGAAGGGGAAACGAAAGACGCGCGACGCCGTCTCGCTGGATCGTCTACCTGTCGGCCCCGGTCGACCCCGGCGGCCGGAGGAGGCCACATGGTTCCCAGGATTTCCCGCTTATCCTTCATCCTCCCCTTCGCGCTTCTCGGCGTTCTGCTGGCCGCGCCGGCGACGCTCCGGGCGGGTCAGAACAGCTGGACCGGAAGCCGGCCCAGAGAGGCCCGAACCGATTACGCCAATCTGATCGCCGCGGTCCCGAGCAATCCCTATGTCGTTTTCGCGGTCTTCGAGCCAGATCTGTACAAGAGCAACGACGGGGGACGCACCTGGACAAGAGTCGCCTCGTTTACCTGGATCCACTCTCTCCTGGTTCATCCCGCGGACGCCACGATCTACGTCGGCGCCGCCCTCCTCGACGGCGCGCTGGCCACCGTCTTTCGAAGCGACGACTCCGGCGCGACGTGGACGCAGCTCACGATGGCCGGGTCAACCGATGTCTTCGTCGACACGTTGGCCGGCGCTCCGAGCGACGCCGGCACCGTTTACGCGGGCTCGGTAGACGGCTGGGTCTACCAGACGAGGGATGCGGGGGCGACTTGGACGAGAGGCCCGAATCTCGCCAATATCATTTCCGAGCTCGTGGTCCACCCAACGGAACCACAGGTCGTCTACACCGGCACGGACGCAAGCTACTACTATTTCTTCGGAGAGGCCTCCATCGAAAAATCGGTTGACGGAGGAGTGCACTGGTCCAACCTGAATCCAGGAGACTTCGGCTCCGTGACCGCACTCGCGATCGATACGTCCTCAAGGCTCTACATGAACGTCGAGTCGGACGCCGGCCCCCCTACCGAGTTGCGCGGTCTGCTTCGTTCCGACGATGACGGCTCCAACTGGACACAGGTGGGCAGAGGGCTTCCGACCGACATCTACGTGAGCAGCCTCGTTACCGATCCGCATGCCCCGGGCACCCTATACGCCGGGACTTCGTCCGGCGTCTATCGCAGCCGTGACTCGGGAGAGAACTGGACACGGGTCGGCCTCCTGCTGTCGAGCGTCTTTTCGCTCCAGCTCGACGACACCGGCCGTTTTCTCCAGGCGGGCACGGACGCCGGGGCCTACGCCCTCGAGATCATCCGCGGTCCGATCGACCTTGCCGCGAGAGGTTCCGATACGCCGACGCTGTTCTTCGATTCGGATCGGCTCACGATTCGCACGATGGACGACGGCGGCGACTGGCGGGGCACCTCCTCCGACGATCCTTCGACGACCTGGACGGCCACGGCGATCGCCGCCGGAGCGGACGGGCTCACGCGCGTTCTGTGGCAGTGCGCTGACGGCCGATGGGGAATCGAGATAGTCGGTCCGTCGGGACGGCAGGCCGTGCACGTCTTTTCGATCACGAGCAGCCTCGCGCCGGTGGATGTCGCCGTGGGGGCCGATGGCGCGGCCCGGGTCCTTTTCTCTAACGGCGTGGGAGTCATGCAGATTGCGAGCGTGGACTCCTCCGGCGCGCTCCACGCGGGCATCGTGTACGGGCCGGCTCCAGGCTGGACGGCGGTGTCCATCGCGGACGGTCCCGGCGGGAACCGTGTGCTCTGGCGGTGCACCGACGGGCGCGGCGGCATTTCGCTCCACGACACGGAAGGCGCGATGACGGGATCTTCCAAGTGGGTGGCGAGCGCGGGATTCCTGGCCGAGGACCTGGCCGTGGGAGCGGACGGGCATGCGCGACTGCTCCGCACGAACGCCGGCGGAGTCGCCGAGGTTTCGACACTCGACGCTGCGGGTCAGCCGACGGCGGCACAGACCTTCACCAGTCTCGGATTCACGCCCCGCCGCATCGCGGCCGGCGCCGACGGTACGACGAGACTGCTCTGGAACGCGGCCGACGGCACGGGCCAGATCTGGATCCTCAACTTGGACAACACGGAGCGTTCCCGGATCGAAACACCCACGGGGCCATAGCCTCGGTTTCCGCGAAAAGCGAATCCAAAACGAAGTAGAAGCGAAAGACGCGCTCGGTCTTCCCGCTGGATCTTCACGTTGCGGGCGCCGCTGTTACGGTGCCGGGAGGCAACATGATCGAGAAGAGCGCGCATCGGTGGTGCATCGGATTTCTGGCGAGCGTTCTCATTCTGCTGATCGCACCGGCCGCCGCCCGCGCGGATCAGAACACCTTCACAGGCTCCGGCGTCGTCGGCTCCGGGGCAGGCGCCGACCACATCGCCGCCGATCCGTCGAACCCCTACATCGTGTATGCGGTGTTCCAGCCGGCCCTCTATCGCAGCGATGACGGGGGCAGGACCTGGACGCTTCTGAAGGGAGGGTTCGACACCATACACGCCCTGCTCGTCCATCCGGCCGAGCCGACGACGATTTACATCAGCGCCTCCGATGGCAACGGGCAGTCTGTCGTCTACAAGAGCACGGACCGCGGCCAGACCTTCGCCAAGCTTTTTCTGTCCCCACTTTCCTTCGACTACGTCCTGGTCCTGGCCGGAGATCCTTCGGATGCCTCCACGGTGTACGCGGGAACCGTCTTCGGAATGTTCTATAAATCGAGTGACGGGGGCGCGACCTGGGCGACGGGCCAGAGCTTGAGCGGCGCCGTCGCTCAGCTCGTGATCGATCCGAGCGACCGCAGGAACGTCTACGCCGGCACGGAAGCCGACTTCTACTACTTCACCTTCGGGCAGTTCGAGAAGAGCACGGACTCGGGAACGACCTTCACCTCCCACAGCCCGGGACCGTTTCAGACCGTCACCGCGCTGGCGATCGATCCCCATTTGCCGTCGAAGCTCTACATGGGCGTGGATTCCGCTGAATACCTGCGAGGCCTCTTCACCTCGAACGACGGCGGGACGAGCTGGCTTCCATCCGGGGCTGGGCTCCCGGGCGCACCGGTATCCGGCATCGTGACCGACCCGAACGCTCTGGCGATCGTTTACGCCGGCACGCGCGAGGGAGTCTTCCGCAGCTTGGACGCGGGAGCGACCTGGGCACCGTTCGGCTCACGACTGGGACTCTCGGTCAACTCGTTGACGATGAGTGGAGACGGGCGGTTCCTGCACGCGGGAACGGATCAGGGAGCATTCGACCTGGAGATCGTTCGGGGCCCGATCGACGTCGCGGGCGGCGCGTCGGGCGACAGCCAACTTCTACTCTGGATCGATAACCAGCTCTTTTTCGGCTCGCTCGACGCGTCCGGAGGGTGGTCGGGGGCACCCCCCAGCGCCACGTCAACGACCTGGACCCCCACGGCAATCGCGCGGGAACCCGACGGAAGCCCGCGGATCCTGTGGCAGTGCAACGACGGCCGCTGGGGGTTGCAGAGCTTCGGACCACTGGTCAGCGAATCCGTGGTGTTCCCGCAGGGGAGCGTGGCTCCGGCAGACATCGCGGCTGCGTCCGATGGGCAGACCTGGATCCTCTTCACCGGCGTCACGGGCCAGATGTTCGTCGTCAAGACAGACTCCTCGGGGACGCCGACGTTCCACCAGGCGTACGGCCCGGCGGCGGGCTGGAGCGCGGTCGCGATCGCGGACAGTTCCGAGGGCGCCTGGGTCCTGTGGCGCTGTACCGACGGCCGCGCGGGTCTCTCTCTTCACGACGCAGGCGGCGTCATGCTCCGCTCCCTTCAGTGGCCAGCGGGGCCCGGTCTCGCGGCCGAGGACATCACGGTCGGCGCCGACGGACGCGCGCGCCTCCTGCGCGCAAGCGCAAACGGACATATGGAGATATCGACCGTCGACGCGGCGGGTCAGCTGACCGCCGGTCAGAGCTACGACAACTCGGGGTTCGCGGCGCGCCGAATCTCCGCGGGCTCGGACGGCCTGACGCGGGTCCTCTGGAATGCGCCGGACGGCAGCGGCAGTGTGTGGCTGTTCAAGGCGGACAACACGCCCAGCGCCAAGCACGACACTCCAACGGACCTGAGCGGGTCTGACTGACAACGACGTCGGCTGCGGCGCCGGGCGGGGACCCTCGCCGGCGTCGTCTGTCTACGAGCCCGTTCGCACCCCGCCGGCACGCAACAGGAAGCGCTGGAGCTTGCCGGTCGCGGTGCGGGGCAGCTCGGGCACGAAAGTGATCCACCTCGGGCACTTGTAGCCCTCGATGCGCTCGCGGGCGAACGACCGCAGCGCGTCGGCGAGACCCTCGGAAGCGGCGCCGTCGCGCACCACGACGAAGGCGTGCGCCTTGACCAGGCGATCGTCGTCCGTCTGGCCGATCACCGCGCACTCGAGGACCGCCGGATGCGCGGACAGCGCGGACTCCACCTCGACCGGAGAGACCCAGATGCCGCCGACCTTGAGCATGTCGTCGCTGCGTCCGGCGTGCCAGTAATAGCCGTCGGCGTCGCGCCGATACTTGTCGCCTGTCCGGATCCAGTCGCCCTCGAGCGCGCGCTTCGTGGCCTCGTGCTTGTTCCAGTAGAACGCCATAGTGGAGTCGCCGCGCACGAGAAGATCCCCGATCTCGCCCGCCGGGACCTCGCTCCCGTCCTCTCGCGCCAGGCGGACGTCGTAGCCCGGAATGACGGTGCCGCTCGAGCCCGCCCGCGCCGCGCCGGCGCGATTGGAGAGAAAGCAGTGGCAGACCTCGGTCGAACCGATGCCGTCGAGGATCTCCAGGCCCGTCGCCTCGCGCCAGCGTTCGAAGAGGATCGGCGGCAGGGACTCCCCCGCGCTGAAACAGGCGCGCACGCTCGAGAAGTCGGCCTTCGCGCCCTTCTCGATCGCAGCGAGCATGTTGGCGTACGCCGTGGGCACGCCGAAGAAGAGCGTCGGCCGGTGGCGGCGCACCTGGGCGAAGACCGCGTCGGGGGTCGGACGCCCGGCGAACAGGACGCCGGCCGCGCCCGCGTCGTACGGAAGGTACTGCGCGTTGCCCAGGCCGTACGCGAAGAAGAGCTTCGCGACCGAGAAGCAGCGGTCCTCCGCGCGCATGCGGAGCACCGCGTCGCCGTAGGTGCGGCTGCAGATCCACATGTCGTGCTGCAGATGGACGACGCCCTTGGGCTCCCCCGTCGTGCCGCTCGAGTACAGCATGAAGGCGAAGCCGTCGCGGTGGGTCGCGGCGTAGTCCGCCGGATCGGCTTCCGCGAGAAGGGTCGCGGTCTCCGATACCCTCCACGTGGCGCAATGGGCGGGCGCGATGGCGTATCCGTCGGCCAGGCCGGGGTCGAAGACCAGCAGGCGCGGTTCGCAGTCGGCGAGGATGGAACGCAGATGCACGGCCTTGAGGCTCGGGTTCAGCGGCGTCGCGACGGCGCCCGCGGCGATGGCGCCCCAGAAGGCGATCGAGAAGAGCGGACCGTCGGAAAGGATCAGGGAGACCCGGTCGCCGGAATGGAGTCCTTCCTCCCGAAGCACGCCGGCGAAGCGGCGCACCTCCAGATCCAGCTCCGCGTAGGTCGTCTCGCCTTCGTCGCTGACGATCGCGACGCGGCCGCCGCGGCCTTCGGCGGCATGGCGGCCGACGAACCAGGAGGCCGCGTTGAACCGCTCGGGCAGGTAATCCGCGGCGCGCATCGACTTACTCCGGCCGCGACTACCCCTTGACGCAGACGACCTGTTTGAGGCGAGAGACGATCTCGACTAGGTCCGAGGAATTCTCGATGACCTCGCCGATCGGCTTGTAGGCCCCCGGGATCTCGTCGAGCACGCCCGCGTCCTTGCGGCACTCGACGCCCTCGGTCTGCGCCGCGAGGTCCTCCTTGGTGAACGTCCGGCGCGCGGCTCCGCGGCTCATCTTGCGGCCGGCGCCGTGGGGAGCGCTCTCGAAGGACTCGGGGTTGCCGAGCCCGCGCACGATGAAGCTGCCCGTTCCCATCGAGCCGGGAATGATTCCGAGATCGCCCCGCCGCGCCCGAATCGCGCCCTTGCGCGTGACGGTCACTTCCTCTCCGAAGTGGGTCTCCCACGCGACGTAGTTGTGGTGGCAGTTGATCGTGGGCTCCCGCGCGAAGTCGCCGGCCACGTGACGGAGATCCTTCAGGACATCCTCCAGCATGATCTGACGGTTGACGAACCCGAACTCCTGGCACCACTTCAGGTCCTCGACGTACGCGTCGAACTCCCGGCTCCCTTCCGTGAAGTAGGCCAGATCCGAATCCGGCAGCTCGACGGACAGATTCTTGAGGATCTTCTTCGCCTTGCCGATGTGCTTTTCGGCGGTGACCTTTCCGATGTTGCGTGATCCGGAGTGGAGCAGGACCCAGACCTTGGCATCGTCCTGATCGACGCAGATCTCGATGAAGTGGTTGCCGCCGCCGAGCGTGCCGCATTGGTGCGCGGCCTTCTGGATCTCGCCGTCAGAGGCGACCGACGGCCCTCCCCCGGCTTTCGCGAGGAAATCCTCCGCGCGCGCGTGCGGCTCCTTGCGCTGGTGGAACCCGACCGGGATCGAGCGCTCGATCGCATGGCGCAGCTGCGGCAGCTTTCCGTCGAGCGCCGAGGCGTCGAGCGAAGTCTTCACGGCCGCCATGCCGCAGCCGATGTCCACGCCCACGGCGGCCGGGCAGATCGCGCCCTTCGTCGCGATGACGCTGCCGACCGTCGCTCCCATCCCCCAGTGCGTGTCCGCCATCGCGGCGACGTGCTTGAAGACGAACGGCAGCGCGCCCGTGTTGACGAGCTGCTTCGCGGCGGACTCCTCGACGTCGCGCGTCCAGACCTTGATGGGGACGCGCGAGTTCAAGACCTTGCGAACCGGCACGGTACGATCATAGGTCATGCGTGCGCGCACAAGCTTAGCCGCCGTCGGCGTTCTCGCGGCGGCGCTCGCGTCGGCGGGACTCGCGGCGAGCACGGCGCGTCCGAGGACGTGGTGCAACCCGATCGACGTGGACTACCGGTACAACTTCGAGCAGATGAACGAAGGCATCTCGTACCGCCAGGCGGCCGATCCGGTCATCCTGAACCACGGCGGCGAGTACTACCTCTTCGCGACCGTCTCGGGAGGCTACTGGCGGTCGAAGGACCTGGCTCGCTGGGAGTACGTGACGCCGAGCCGCTGGCCGTTCGAAGACATCGTCGCGCCGGCGGCCTGGTCGCACGGCGGCGTGATCTACCTCCTCCAGTCTGCGTTCTCGCCGCGGCCGATCCTCGCGACGCGCACTCCGGCGACGGGAAGGCTCGACTTCTTCAACCGCCAGATGCCGAAGCTGCCGAAGGCCGTTCCCGACGGCACGTCCGAGCCCTACCCCGAGGGCGCGATCCCTCCCGGCCCCTGGGATCCCGCCTTCTTTCGAGACGACGACGGACGCTGGTATCTCTACTGGGGCTCTTCGAACGTCTACCCGATCTACGGAATCGAGCTCGACTTCGAGAAACGCCTGACGTACATCGGCGAGTCCCAACCGCTGATCGCGCTCGATCCCGAGAAGCACGGCTGGGAGCGCTTCGGGCGCGACCACGGCGAGTCGCGAAGCCCGTACATCGAAGGCGCATGGATGACGAAGCACGCCGGCCGCTACTATCTCCAGTACGCCGCCCCGGGAACCGAGTACAACGTCTACGCCAACGGCACGTACGTCGGCGACGCTCCGCTGGGCCCGTTCACCTACGCGCCGTACAACCCGATCGCCTATCGGCCGGGCGGATTCGTCGAGGGCGCGGGCCACGGCAACACGTTCCAGGACGCCTTCGGCAACTTCTGGAACACCGGAACGTGTTGGATCGGCGTCAACTGGCCCTTCGAGCGGCGCATCGTTCTCTTCCCCGCGGGTTTCGATGCCGACGGACAGATGTTCGTGAACACGCGGTTCGGCGACCTGCCCCGCTTCGCCCCGACGCGCCGCGCTCCGGACCGCGACGCGCTGTTCACCGGCTGGATGCTCCTTTCCTATCGGAAGAAGACCGAGGCCTCGGATTTCCGGCTCGGCTTCCCGGCCTCCAACGCCGTGGACGAGAACCCGCGCACGATGTGGGTGGTGCCAAACCCCGAGCCCGGCGAGACGCTCACGATCGACCTGGGGGCGGCGAAGACCGTGCGGGCCGTGCAGGTCAACTTCGGCGATTTCCAGTCGGACGTCTACGACAACGGTCCCGGCGTCGTGACGCAGTTCCGCCTCGAGCATTCCCGGGATGGCGGGCGCTTCCTGCCGCTGGCCGACCTTTCCCGCGAAAGGAAGAGCCGAGCGAACGCCTACGTCGAGCTGCCCTCGGCCGTCACGACGCGCTTCATCCGCTACGTGCACGGACGCGTCGGAGCCAAGAACCTCGCGATCGCCGACCTGCGCGTCTTCGGAAACGGAAACGGCTCGGCTCCCGCAGCGCCCGCGAACTTCGCCGTGCGGCGCGACGCCGATCCGCGAGAGGCCTGGATCGAGTGGTCGCCGGTGCAAGGCGCCACCGGTTACAACGTCCTCTGGGGGATCGCGCCGGACAAGCTCTACCAGGCCTACCAGGTCTTCGCGGACCGTCCGCCCGGAATCACGCTGCGCGCGTTGAACGTGGGACAGGCGTATTCCTTCGTCATCGAGACGTTCAACGAGAACGGCGTGTCGAAGAGGAGCGAGGTGGTGAGGATCGATTAGAACTCCCGTCGTCATCCCGGGCTCGTTGCGCGTCAACCCGAGGAGCGCAGCGACGCGGGATCCCGGGCTCGATTGCCGCGGACTGAGTTCGGGATCCCTCGCTTCGCTCGGGATGACAGCGAATCGACGGGGATCACCCCCGGATCTGTCTCTTATACACATCTGACGCTGCCGACGAGTCTCGCCACGTGTAGATCTCGGTGGTGGGCGG
>JBKOZO010000074.1:0-37098 GCA_046725935.1 Acidobacteriota bacterium
GGGCAGGGGTGGCCAGGGCGGAGCGGGCGGACCGGCTCCTTCCGGTGGTCCTCCCCCGGCGGAACCGAGATCGTGAACTTCGAGCTCACCGAGGAGCAATCGCGGATCCGCGACGCCGTGCGCGAGTTCGCCGACGGCGAAATCGCGCCGCGAGCGGCGGAGCGCGAGAAGCACGGACGATTCCCCCGCGAGACGCTGGACCGCCTCGCGGAGATGGGGATTCTCGGGATGATGGTTCCGGAGGAATACGGCGGAGCCGGGGCCGACGCGCTCTCCTACGTGCTCGCGATCGAGGAGCTGGCGCGCGCCGACGCGTCCATCGCCGTCATCGTCTCCGTCAACAACTCGGTCGTCTGCTATCCGATTTGGAAGTTCGGCAGCGAGGCCCAGAAGACGACGATCCTCAAGGACCTCGCCTCGGGAAAGGCTCTCGGCGCCTACGCGTTGACCGAGCCGCAGTCGGGCTCGGACGCCGCCAACCAGAAAACGCGCGCGGTGCGCGACGGCGACGCGTACGTCTTGAACGGGGCGAAGGCCTGGATCACCAACGCCGGCGAGGCGCGGTGGTACGTCGTGATGGCCATGACGAATCCGGAGCGGGGGACGCACGGCATCACGGCGTTCCTGGTCTCGACGGACGACCCCGGCGTGCGCGTCGGAGCGCCCGAAGAAAAGATGGGCCTGCGCGCCTCGAAGACGGCTTCCGTCTTTCTCGAGGACGTCCGGATCCCTCTCGATCGCCGGCTGGGAGCGGAGGGCGAGGGCTTCACCATCGCGATGACGACGCTGGATCACTCCCGCATCGGCATCGCGGCCCAGGGCATCGGCATCGCACAGGCGGCGTACGAAGCCTCGGTCGAGTACGGCAGGACGCGCGAGACATTCGGCAAGAAGCTCGCCGAGCACGAGGCGATCGCCTTCCAGATCGCGGACATGCGGGTCCAACTCGAGGCCTCCCGCGCGTTGACCTATCGAGCCGCGCTGCTGTCCGAGCGCCCGGGCAAGCGTTTCTCGAAGGAGTCGTCGATGGCGAAGGTCTACGCGACCGAGGCCTGCAACGCGATCGCCGCCCGCGCGGTCCAGATCTTCGGCGGCTATGGCTACTCGCGCGAGTACCCGGTCGAGCGGTACTATCGGGACGCCCGCGTGACCACCATCTACGAGGGGACGAGCGAGATCCAGCGCATCGTGATCTCGAAGAACGTCCTCGCCGGACGCTAGAGCGGCAGCAAGCATGAGCGACACGGATCATCCCGAGATTCCGCCCGCCGACGAGCTCGACGACACCGCGGTTCCGGAGCCCGAGCCCGCGGCGGTCGCGGTCACCGGCGACGTTGCGCCTCCGCCTGCCCCCGCGGCGAGGCGCCCGGACCTCCAGGCGCGGCACGAGCCGCTCTACCGGGAGTGCCGGGGCTTTCGCCTGCGCCTGGATCCGCCCGACATCGCGCGTCTTCGCGAATTGCCGGGCTCGCGCGGCCGCTCCGACGAGGAGATCGGCGAAGCGTTCTTCGACGGGCAGGCCGACCGCCTCGCCGCTTCGATCGCCGACGACGTGCCGGCTCCCGCCGAGATCCGCGTCGTCGTGGATCCCTACTCGCGCCAGGCGTTCTTGGCGCTGGAGAACCGGATCCGAGGGATATTGAGCTTCTAGCGGGCGCTCGCGACGGTCTAGATATCGGCCGTGATGACGATCTTCTGCGCCTTCGTCAGTCGCGCCTTCTTCTGATGCGGATCGATCGTCACGTGGATCTCGCCCGGTTCGGCGCCTGCGGCGCTCAGGACGTCCGCCCAGCCTTCGGCGCGAAACCGCAGAAAATCCTCGGCGACGGCGGGTTCTTCCCGGCCCTCGAATTCCGGCATGCTTTTGAGCCGCTCGACTTCCGACCGGTCCAGCACGAAGGCGTAGCCCTCGCGGCTGGCCCGGTAGCTCCGCGGCTTCTGGGAGTTGGTTTCCATGGAGGGAATTTTAGGGCATGAGGCGGGTTTTCCGGCCATTGATGAAATCGACTCGAAGATTCGTTTCGACGTGTGCCGTCCTGGCGGCGGTCTTCGCGGCGGTGTCCTCCGCCGGAGCAAGGGCCGAAGAGATCCGCAACCACTTCGACGCGGACTCGATGCTGCGGCCGCCGGGATACTTCGACCTCGTCGTTCTCGGCGCGCCGGGAAAGAGCCGCTGGCTGGTGCTGACGGACATGAATCCTCCCTCGGCGCCCAACCGGCTCGTCCAGACCGAAACGGAGCGTCCGGACGACTCGATCGCCGCGGCCGTGCGGCGGACGTACACGTTCCAGGACGGAACCGCCACGACGATGATCAAGAAGGGCGGGACCGGGAAGGCCGGGCTTCTGCTGCGGATGGCCGACGAGAAGGACTACCTGCTCCTTCTCGTGGACACCGCGACGGGCGACCTCGCGCTCTCGAGCAGCGTCGGAGGGAAGAGCACAGAGCTCGGCAAAGGCAAGATCTCCTTCGAACGGCTCTGGGAGAAGTTCGGCGTGACGGCGGCGGGCCCTTCGCTGACGGTGACGTTCAACGACCAGAAGGTGTTCGCGGCCAGCGACCCGAAGCCGGCCAACGGGCGCGTCGGAGTCGCCGCGGCCGGGCCGGGAGAGGTCTCGTTCGACGAGTTGATTCTCGCGCCGGCGGAGAGCGCGGCGAAGAAGTAGTCAGCCCCCTCACCCTGCTCTCTCCTGTGGGAGAGGGTTCTACCCCCCGCTCTGCACCGAGCCCGCGAACTTGAAGCGGCCGCCCTCGACCTTCAGGATCACGATCGGCTTGATCGGATTGCGATCCGCGTCCATCGTGATGGTGCCGGTCACGCCGGGGTAATCCTTGACGGCCGCCAGCGCGTCGCGCACGCGCCGCCCTTCGGTCGAGCCGGCGCGCGAGATCGCGTTCGCCAGCATCCCGACCGCGTCGTAGGTCGAAGCCGCGATGGAGTCCGGCTCCGACTGGAACCGCGACTGAAAAGCCTGAACGAACGCGCGCACGCGCGGCGAGGGATCGTCGACCGAGTAGTGGTTGGAGAGGTAGGCGCCCTCGATCGCCTCGCCGCCGATCTCGGTGAGCTTGGGAGAGTCCCATCCGTCGGCGCCGAGAAGCACGGACTTGACGCCGAGCGAACGCGCCTGGCGCGCGATCAGCCCCGCGTCCGTGTAGTAGCCCGGCACGAAGAGCACGTCGGGGTTCTGGGGGCGGATCGCGGTCAGCTGCGCCGAGAAGTCGCTGTCGCCCTCGGTGTACTTCGGCTCGCTGATGACGCGGCCACCCATCGACGTGAAGGACTCCCGGAAGGCTTCGGCGAGACCCACGGAATAATCGCTCTTGGAGTCGACGAGGATCGCCGCCGTCTGCGCCTTGAGCGTGTCGCGGGCGAACGACGCCACGGCCCGCCCCTGGTACGGATCGATGAAGCAGGCGCGGAAGATGTAATCGCCTTTCTTGGTGACCTCGACGTTGCTCGACGTCGGGCTGATCAGCGGCACGCCGTAGCTCTGCGCGATCGGCGCGGCGGCCAGCGTCCGCGAAGAGGCCTGCTCGCCGATCAGCGCAACGACGTGGTCGCGCGTGACGAGCTTCGAAACGGCCGACGCGGCCTCCGAGGCTTCGCCGCGGTCGTCCTCGGAGAGGAGAACCAGGGGCTTGCCGAGAACGCCGCCGCGGGCGTTGATCTCCTCGACGGCGAGCTCGGCTCCCTTCTTTCCCGACTGCGCGAACGTGGCGGTCGGTCCCGTCAGTGCGCCGAAAAAGCCGAGCTGGACGCCCTGGCTCTCAGGACTCTTTTCTCCGCCGCACGAGACGGAGAGCGCCGCGGCAAGGGCGGCGGCCACGGCGAAGACGAAGGCGCGGCGGCGCACGGCCGAGGATTATAGGTTCCGCGCTTCGGAGAGCGCCACGTTCCGGCCGGAATTGACGACTCTGATATCCTCCGCCGCTCCGAGGCAGCACCCATGACCGACGGCAAGACCTACGACGTCATCATCATCGGCTCGGGTCCCGGCGGATATGTCGCCGCGATCCGCGCCGCGCAGCTCGGCCTCTCGGTGCTGATCGTCGAGAAGGAACCGCGGCTGGGGGGCGTGTGCACCCTGGTGGGCTGCATTCCGACGAAGGCCCTCCTCCACACGGCGGACCTGCTCGAAGAGGCGCGGCACGGCGCGGAGGTCGGCGTCGCATCGCGCGAGGTTCGCCTCGACATGCCCGCGGCCCTCAAGCACAAGGAGAAGATCGTCCGGCAGTCCACCAACGGAATCTCCTTCCTGATGAAGAAGAACCGGGTGGACGTGGTCAACGGGTTCGGGCGCCTCGCCGGCGCCGGCCGCGTGTCGGTCGCCGGACCCGACGGCGCCGAGACCGTGTACGTTGGAAAGAACGTCATCGTGGCGACCGGCTCGACGCCGAGGAGCCTGCCCGGCATGGACATCGACGAGAAGACGGTCCTGTCTTCGACCGGGATGCTCGAGCTGACCGAGGTCCCGAAGTCGCTGGTCGTGATCGGGTCGGGGGCCGTGGGCGTGGAGTTCGCGTCGATGTACGCGCGCTTCGGCTCGAAGGTCACGATCATCGAGGTCCTGCCGCGCATCGTCCCCATCGAGGACGAGGAGATCTCGCGGGAGCTCGCCGCATCCTTCAAGCGACAGGGGATCGCGGTCTACACGGACACCCGCGTGGAGCGGATGACGAAGAACGAGGGCGGAATGGAGCTCCTGGCCCGCTCCTCGGGAGACAAGACGGAGACCTTCCGCGCCGAGAAGGTCCTCATGGCGGTGGGCCGCAGTCCGTTGACCGACAAGATCGGGCTCGAGGCGCTCGGAGTCGCGACCGAGAAGGGATACCTCAAGGTCGACGAGTTCATGAGGACCAGCGTGCCCGGCGTCTACGCGATCGGCGACGTGCTGCCCACGCCGGCCCTCGCGCACCTGGCGTCGGCCGAGGGCGTCGTCGCCATCGAGCACATGGCGGGCAAGGAGACACGCCCCATCAACTACGACCAGGTCCCGGGCTGCACCTACTGCTCTCCGGAGGTCGGCTCGATCGGTCTGACCGAGGCGAGGGCCCGCGAGCGCGGCTACGACGTGGCCGTGGGCAAGTTCCCGTTCTCCGCCATCGGCAAGGCGCGCATCCTCAACCAGGCGTCGGGGTTCGTGAAGATCGTGGCCGAGAAGAAGTACGACGAGGTTCTCGGCGTTCACATCGTGGGCCCGTCGGCCACCGAGCTGATCGCGGAAGCCGGCGCCGCGCTGAAGCTGGAGGCGACCTCGGAGGAGCTCGTCCGGACCATCCACGCCCACCCGACGCTCTCCGAAGCCATCCACGAGGCCTCGGAAGCGGTTCTGGGACACGCGATACATATTTAGACGGGCAGACGGCAGACGGCAGACGGCAGACGGCAGACGACAGACGACAGACGACAGACGACAGACGACAGAGTCTGCGGTCTGCTTTCTGCGGTCTGCCTACTGAGGATTCGTGCCGCTAGCCGTCCCGGACATCGTCGGCGGGCTCGTTCCGTTCGTCGCCGAGGGCATGGTCGGTGGCGCCCCGGGCGAGGGCTGGGACGCGCTGGCCGGGGCGTACGCGTACGTCCTTCCGATCGTGTAGTCTCCGCTGCGCCCGGCGTCCTGCGCGAGCGACTCGCCCATCTTCAAATCGCTGTAGAAGCCTTCGCCGAGCTCGGGTCGATTCGAGGCGGTCTTCGATTTGACCGCGCTCGCGTTCTTGGGACCGGCCTGGGAGCTTCCGCCCTGCATCGCGAGGTTGCCGATCAAGATGACGCTGCCGGTGACGTTCGTCAGCGCGGGATCGGGCGTGATTTTGGTGATGCCCTTGACCTGCGAGCCGCGCAGGCTCATCAGAGTTCCGGCGGGATAGCTGTGGAAGAGGTACATGCCGTTCTTCACGACAGGCACGTCCTTCGACAAGACCTTGCCTGAGGGAGCGAGGTCGATCTGATAGGCGGCCTGTTGCGCCGAGGCCGCGAGCGACGCGAGCATTCCGACGAGGAACAGGAGTTTCTTCATTCGTTGTTCTCCCTTTTCCGGATCAGTGAGGCGGATTCATTCCGTTCGTCGCAGCCGGCATCGTCGGAACGCCGTTGTTCATCGAAGCGTTGGCCGGCGACCAGGCGTCCGAGACTCCCGGCGTTCCCTGATACATCCAGTTGCCGTACGCCGGCGCCCCGCTGATGCCGGCGCCGTTCAAGGCGCTGGTGCTCGTCGGTCCGGCCTGGGAGCTGTTGGCGTTGGCGGGCGTGTCGATCGCGATGACGTGCGCGTTGCCCTGCATGGAGAGCGTGCCGATCCTTTTTTCGCCCAGCTGCGCCTGCTCGGCCCAGAACGCGTCTTCTCCGGTCAGGACGGTGATGCCCTTGACGTCCGCGGCCCGCACGCTGATGAGCGTGTTGTCGCGCCACGTGCGGAACACGTACATGCTGCCGCGCGCTTGCGGGTTCTCGCGGGCGAGTACCATCCCGGACGGATTCAGGTCGATCCGGTAGGCCACCAGGTCCTCGCGCTTGCCCGTCAGCCGGGTGATGTTGCGGATCATGTTCTGCGGCACGGCGGACTTCGCGCCGTCCGGCCAGGAACGGAACACGTACGAGTCGCCCTGGAGCATCGGCTGACTCATGGTGATCATCGCGCCCGACGGAATCAGATCGATCTTGTACATGTAGTCCTGGGCGGACAGCACACCACCGCAGGCGAAGAGCAAGGCGGCGAGGAGGACGAAGTGCTTGCGCATGAAACCCACCCCCACTAAAAAGGGTATCACGCAGCATGCGGACCCGCCTGAGTCGGAGAAAGGCGGTCATGATCGGTCCTGGGCGTAACTCCAACGGGCCCGGAGGGTTGAATAGTGAATAGAATGGCGGACTTCAAAGTCGCGACCATGAGTCACGAGCCCTCCAAACCAGCCGATCTGTCGGCGCTTCGAATCCGGCGCGAGCCGGAGCCGCGGAAGGGCCCGCGCGGATGGCTGCTGGCCGGCGCCGTCGTCGTCGTCGCCGCCGGGCTGGCGGCCTACGCGCTGACGGGCCGGGGACTTCGTCCGCGCAAGGTCGAGGCCGCGACGGCCTCGGTCGTGACCGAAGGCCAGGCCACGACGGTGTTGACGGCGACCGGTTACGTCGAGGCGGAGCGCAAGGCGGATCTCTCTCCCAAGATCACCTCGCGCATCACGCAGCTCAACGTCACGGAGGGCACGAAGGTGCGCAAGGGGGACGTGATCGCGAGGCTGGACTCGACCGACCTCGAGGCGCAGCTGGCGGAGGCGAACGCGAACTGGGTCAACGCCGACGCCGAGCTGAGGCGGCAGAAGAACATCTTCGAACAGGGACTCAACACGAAGTCCGCGCTCGACGCGGCCGTGGCCAACGAGGCGGCGACGCGCGCCCGGGTCCGCTACGTCGAAGCCCTCATGGACTACACGATCATCCGCGCCCCGTTCACCGGAGTCATTACGGCGAAGCGGGCCTTCGTCGGCGAAGCGGTCTCGCCCTTCGGGTCCTCGCCTTCGGGCGGAGGCTCCGGCGGCGCGATCGCCACGATCGTCGAGTTCTCCTCGCTCTACGTCGGCGCCGACGTCAACGAGGCCAACCTCTCCAAGCTCGCCAAGGACCAGCCCGCGGAAATCACGCTGGATGCCGTTCCCGACAAGGTCTACCACGGCCGCCTGAGGCAGATCGTGCCGGCCGCCGACCGGCAGAAGGCCACCGTGCGCGTCAAGGTCGCGTTCCTGGACGCGGACGACGGTGTGCTCCCGGATCTCTCGGCGAGGGTCGGGTTCACGGCTCGGCCGACGCAGGGCAAGGAAAAACGGACGCGCGTCGTGGTGCCAAAGGCGGCCGTGACGAGCGTGGACGGGAAGACCGGCGTCTTCCGCATCGTGGACGGACGGGCGCGCTTCACGCCGGTGACGGCGGGAGGAGACGTGCAGGGGCAGATCGAGGTGACGCAGGGCCTCCAGGGCGGCGAGAAACTCGTCTCGTTGTCGGGCGGACTGCAGTTGAAGGACGGCGAAAAGGTGCGTGTGGAAGGACAGGAGTGACCTGAGCGGGGCGGGGGCAAGCCCCGCCCCTACGTCGTAGGGGCGGCCCTTGTGGCCGCCCGGGTGCGCGTCGAAGGACAGGAGTGAGCATGGCCGAGCCGCTGATTCGGATCGAGAACGTGGAAAAGGTCTACCACCGCGATCAGATCGAGATCCCGGTCCTCATGGGGATCAACCTGGACATTCCGGAGGGCGAGTACGTCGCGCTGATGGGACCGTCGGGGTCGGGAAAGACGACCCTGCTGAACCTGATCGCCGGCATCGACCAGCCGACACGGGGCCGGATCGTCATCGGCGGGCGGGAAATCGCGACGATGGGCCAGACGGAGCTCGCGAAGTGGCGGTCGCACACGATCGGGTTCATCTTCCAGCTCTACAACCTGCTGCCCGTGCTGACGGCCTTCGAGAATGTAGAGTTGCCCCTCCTGCTGACGCGCCTGAAGAAGGCGGAGCGCAAGAAGCACGTCGAGACCGCGCTTTCGATCGTCGGGCTCGAGGATCGCATGTCCCACTATCCCCGCCAGCTCTCGGGCGGCCAGGAGCAGCGGGTTGCGATCGCGCGCGCGATCGTGTCGGACCCGAAGATCCTGGTGGCCGACGAGCCCACGGGCGACCTCGACGCGAGGTCCGGCGACGAGATCCTGGAGCTGCTGCGGCGCTTGAACGAAGAGTTCGGGAAGACGGTCGTCATGGTGACGCACGACCCGAAGGCCGCGGCGCGCGCACACCGCATGGTTCACCTCGACAAAGGCGTCCTGCACACCGACGAGCGTACGGAGGCCGGTGCGGGGAGGAGATCATGAAGTACTTCCGCCTGATCTGGAAAAACGTCTTCCGCAAGAAGCTGCGGACGACGCTGACGGCCAGCTCGATTGTGATCGTGCTGACGCTGATCGTGATCCTCGCCTCGCTGCTCCAGGCCATGCAGGCGGATCCGTCGGGAGGACGGGGCGCCAACCGCCTCGTCGTGCAGCACGCCACGGGCCTGGGCAATTTCCTCCCTCTGTCGCAGCTGCAGCGGATCGAGCAGATCCCGGGCGTCGTCGCGGTCTCGCCGGAGACCTGGTTCGGCGGCGTCTACAAGGATGACAAGCCCGAGAACTGGATCGGCCAGCTCTCGGCCGACCCCGACATCTACTTCGACAAGATCTTCGACGACGCGACGATCGACCCGGCCGTCAACGAGGAGTGGAAGAAGACCCGCAACGGTTTCGTGGCCGGCCAGAAGATCGCCGAAAAACACAAGTGGAAGAAGGGCGACCACATCATCCTGAAGGGGACCTACATCCCGCTGACGCTCGATCTCGTCTACATCGGCCCGTACAACGCGGGCGACGAGACGAACATCTTCTTCCACAACGAGTACCTCAACCAGTCGGACTGGTTCGGTGCCAACAAGGTCACCGGGATCTACTACATCAAGGTCGACAGCGGAGAGAACGTGCCGCGGGTGGCCGCCACGATCGACAAGATGTTCGAGAACAGTGACGCGCCCACCAAGACGCTGACCGAGAAACAGTTCCAGCTCCAGTTCATGGAGATGATGGGCAACGTCAAGTTCCTCATCAACGGTATCTCGCTGATCATCATCTTCGCCGTGACGCTGATCGTGGCCAACACCGTGGCCATGTCAGCGCGCGAGCGCGTGACCGAGATCGCCGTCATGCGCACGCTCGGCTTCGGCCGCGGCCACATCCTGGGATTCATCCTGTCCGAGTCGGTCCTGATGTCGCTATTGGGCGGTCTCCTCGGCGTAGCGCT
The DNA here is from genome assembly GCA_046725935.1 of Acidobacteriota bacterium. GTDB lineage: Bacteria > Acidobacteriota > Thermoanaerobaculia > UBA5066 > Gp7-AA6 > DAHUXD01. The sequence goes on from JBKOZO010000074.1 coordinate 9,808, forward strand.
CGCGAAATTCGTCTTCATACCGGCGCTGGTCGCCGGCGGGAACAAGACCTCGATCTCGATCTGGCTGGTCAACTTCAAGGTCAGCGGGCCCACGCTCGCCGTGGCCTTCATCGTTTCCGTCGGCGTAGGCATCCTCGCGGGCTTCCTGCCCGCGATCGAGTCGTCGCGCCTCCGGATCGTCGACGGCCTGAGGAAGGTGGTGTAGGCATGGCCATTCCTCTGAAGTACAATCTTCGCAACATCTTCGCCCGCAAGATGTCCACGGGCATGACGGCCTTCGTCATCGGGCTCGTCACGGCGGTCTTCCTCTGCGTCCTCGCATTGATCCAGGGCGTGACCCGCACGCTCTCGGTGACCGCGTCGACTCGCAACGTCATCGCCATGCGCGTCGGTTCGCAGGCCGAGATGCAGAGCGTGATCACGCGCGACCAGGCCGACCAGATCCAGGCCATGCCGGGCCCGGAGCGCAACGGCTCCGGGAAGCCCTACGTCTCGCCGGAGCTGTTGACGCTCATCAACGTGCCGCGAGCCGACGGGAAGACGTTCTCGAACGTACAGATCCGCGGCATGGCGCCCATCGGGATGGAGATCCGCCCCGGGGTGAAGATCATCGACGGGCGGATGTTCAATCCCGCGACCAACGAGGCCATTGTCTCCCGGAAGCTCTCGAAGCGCTTCGCGCACATGAAGGTCGGCGACAGGCTGGCCACGGGAAGCTTCCGCTGGGTCATCGTCGGATTGTTCGACGCCGACGGCAGCGCCTACGAGTCCGAGATCTGGACGGACGTGACCGACCTGCAGCAGCAGACCAAGCGGAATATCGTCTCGACGGTCTTCGTCCGGCTGCCGGACGCCGACGCCGCCTCCCGCTTCATCGAGACGATCAAAGGCGACCAGCGCCTGAAGCTCGAGGGCAAGACCGAGCGCAAGTATTTCGACGAACAGATGATCACGGCGGACCCGATCAAGGCCCTCGCCTTCATCGTCGGCCTCTTCACGGCCATCGGGGCGTCCTTCGGCGCCATGAACACGATGTACGCGCAGGTTTCGGCGCGGACCCGGGAGATCGGGACGCTGCGGGCGATCGGGTTCTCACGCCGCTCGATCCTGGTTTCCTTCGTGCTCGAGGCACTCATGTTGTGCCTGATCGGAGGCCTCCTGGGGGTCGTGCTCACGTTCCTCATGTTCAACCTCGTGCTGACGCACCCCACCGGGACGATGAACTTCCGGACCTTCTCGGAGGTCCTGTTCAACTTCCGGATGACGCCGCAGCTGATCGTGGGAGGTCTCGTGTTCGCCCTCGCCATGGGCATCCTCGGCGGCTTCTTCCCGGCGTTTCGCGCGGCCCGGCTGAAGATAACGTCCGCATTAAGAGAGGTCTGAACGTCCCGACGCCCGCGTAGTCTTTCCGGCAGCCCGTTTGCATGAAGGCCTCAGGGGGAGAGACTGTCGCCGCCGCCCGGCGATGAAAAACGATCGGGTCGCGGACGGGACCGAATGCGCATTCGCTTCTACGGAACCAAAGGCTATGTCGAGGAATCTTCGCGGTCGCATGCCGGCCACTCGGCATTCGTTCTCGCGGAGAACGGGTTTCGCCTTCTCTGCGACTTCGGCGAGAACCAGAAGGGTCACCTCGCGAAGGTCCGTCCGGACGCAATCTTCGTCTCGCACGCGCATCCGGATCACGGATGGGGCCTCTGGGAAGGCACGCACGCGCCGGTCTACGCGTCCGCCGTCACGCACGAGCTCCTGAAGGATCTCCCGATCTTGAACCGCTTCGTGGTCGAACCCGAGGCACCCGTGCGCATCGGCCCCTACCGCCTCACCGCGTATCCGGTCATCCACTCCGTCCGTTGTCCCGCCATGGCGGCCCGGATCGAGCTCGGAGGTTTCAAGATCGTCTATTCCGGCGACGTCGTCGCCTTCGAGGACCCGGACACGGCGCTCCGCGCGGCCGACCTGTACATCGGCGACGGGTCCACGTTGACGGGCTCGCTCGTGCGCAAGCACCAGAGCGGCGTCCTGATCGGGCACACCACCGTGCGCGCGCAGCTGGGCTGGCTATCGCGCTACGGCGTCCTGCGCGCGATCTTTTCGCACTTCGGCAAGGGGCCGATCGAGATGGGCTACGAGGCGCTGGTGAAGGCCATCGAGGAGCTCGCCGCCAGCAAGCCGCCCGGCTGCGCCGTCACGGCGGCGCACGACGGTCTGGAGATGGAGATCGAGACCTAGGGGTTTCTTTCGCGGCGCCCGGCTCCGGCGTTGTCAAAGTGGTTCACGGCGGCGGGATAGACTCCGCCGATGATTCCGCGCCGACAGTCGACGATCCCTCTTTGCCTCGTGGCCGTCCTCGCGCTCGTTCTGCCCTCCGTTCGCGCGGGTGCGGATGTTCTTTCCGGCCGGGTCCTGGACGGTTCGGTCCCGCTCTCGCCCCTCGGCGTCACGCTCTATGCGAGCGACCCGGCTCATCCGCAGAGGTGCGCCGAGGCCCTCGGGACGGATACGACGGCCGGGGATGGATCCTTCCAGATCGTCTACGCGCCGCCGGGCGACGCGAGCTCCGTCGTGTACGTGATCGCGGACGCGCCACGGCACGGCACCACCCCAGCGCAAGGCTGCCGCAATTTCGACGGTCCCGTCGTTCTGGCTTCGGTCCTCGGCACGGCCGGCGGACCGCTGCCTGCCGACGTCGTCGTCAATGGGCGAACGACCGTCGCCGCAGCGTACGCCCTCGCGCAATTCATCGACGGCTCCCGAATCGGCGGCAGGGTCCGCGGCTTCCAGAACGCGGCGGGAATGGCGGGCAACCTCGCCGACGCGGAAACGGGCGGCGCCGGCGCTGTCCTCGCGAATTCTCCGAACGGCTCGGAGACGGAGACGCTCAGCTCGTTCAACTCCCTGGCGAACATGGTCGCGGCCTGCGTCGCCTCTCGCGCGGCGTGCGCGACTCTCTTCCAGCTCGCCAGGCCCCCGCGCGGTCCGACGCCGAAAAACACGCTCCAGGCGCTCGTCGAGATCGCTCGCCACCCGGCTCCGAGCGTGCAAAAGGTGAATTCCCTCTTCGACCTCTCGAAGCTGCCCCCCGCGCCGTACCAGCCGGCCCGGCCCGTGGACGTGGCGCCGGTCGCCTGGACGCTCGCCCTTCGATTCGTCGGCGACGGCGTGTCGATGGACGGGCCCGGCAACTTCGCCATCGACGAAGAAGGCAGCCTCTGGGTGGCGAACAACTATACGTACAGCCCGGACCCGAACGGCATCGTCTGCGGTTCGAAGATCCTCCTCCGCTTTACGCCGACGGGCCAGTACGTCTCGGGCTCTCCGTACACGGGAAGTGGTCTCGACGGCGCCGGCTACGGCGTGACGCTCGACCCGGCTGGCGACGTGTGGGTGGGGAATTTCGGCTTCGCGTCGCCGAGCTGCAGCGCCCAGCCGGGGCACGACACGGTGTCGCACTTCCACCCGGACGGCTCGGTGGTGTCGGGCGCCGAGAACGGCTACACGGCCGGCGGCATCGACTGGCCGCAGGGCACGGTCTCGGACCGGAACGGCAACATCTGGATCGCCAACTGCGGCAACGGCGTCGTCACGCAGTACCCGGACGGAGACCCTTCGGCCGCGCTGCAGTTCCAGCCGGATCCCGACTGCACCGGCGTCGCGGAGTGCTCGCGTCCCTTCGACATCGCCTTCAACAAAAAAGGCTGGGCGTTCGTGACGCTCAACGAGAAGAACAGCGTCGCCGTGCTCCAGCCCGACGGCACCCCGATCCCCGAGTCGCCGATCGACGCTTCCGGGCTCTTCGATCAGCCCATGGGCATCGCCGCCGACAGCGAGGGCAACATGTGGGTGTCGAACTCCGCGTCGCTGCGCGTGCCCTGCCCGAACGGGTTCTTGACGCCGCAGACGACCGACGGCTCGATCATTATGATCCGCCACGACGGGAAGGCGACGAAGGGGCCGTTCACCGGCGGCGGCCTGACGATCCCGTGGGGCATCGCGGTGGACGGCGACGACAACGTCTGGGTGGCCAACTTCTTCGCCCAGCGACTGTCGCACTTCTGTGGCCGCGATCCCGGCGCGTGTCCTCCGGGGTCGAAGACCGGTTCGCCGATTTCCCCGGACGGCGGCTACGCGTTCGATGGGCTCACTCGCAATACCGGCGTGGCCATCGACCGCTCGGGCAACGTCTGGGTGGCCAACAACTGGAAGAACCAGCCCAATCCCGCCGGCAACCCGGGCGGGTACGAGGTCGTGGTCTTCGTGGGCATCGCGGCGCCGATCGCGACGCCGCTCATCGGCCCGCCGCAGAAGCCCTGACGGCGAAGCCTCCGGCTACTCGATCCGCGATCGCGTGTGGACCGGGAGTGCGGGACCCGTCGCCGGCACCGGCGCGCCGCCACGCGCCGTCTTTTCCTTCGCGATGTCGAGGACGGCCTTGCGGGCTTCCTTCGAGCGCTTGACGAAGGCGAGGATTCCGCCGGCCATCATCACGTAGAAGCCACCCCAAACCAGGGAGATGAGGGGCTTGCGCGTGACGTCGACGGACAGCGATTCGACGGTCGCCGCCTGGAACTCCTGGCCGGGGTCCTTCGAGACGCCGCGGAGGCGAAGCATCACGGCGCCGTCGTTGGGCGAGACGGCAACGACGCGGGCCTTGCCCCCCGGCACTCCGGGTATGTCGACCTCCTCCGCCTCGGCTTCGCGGCCGTCCATGTGGAAGACATACTTGATCGTGACGTCGCGGTTGACACCGTCGGCCGGAGTGATCGTCAGGTCGGTCAGGACCAGGACCGTCTTCTCGCCGCGCATCATGGCCGAGCGGTCGGCGTTGAAGTCGCGGAACGTGAAGCCGACGCCGTCGATGTTGGTGGTCGTCCCCTTGGTCAGCCGGACGTCGCGGCCGACCGTTTCGGGCTGGCCGGGGTCGTACTGCTGGGGAGCGATGTAGAGGTCGGTGATCGGGGAGCTGGCGATGGAGGGATTCGCCATGAGCTGGCCCGTGCGGCTGTTCTCGTACATCTTGGGATACGCGTAGAACGACTTCCCGCGGGGCGTGTCGACCTTGATTTCCATGGCCTGTTTGCGCTCGGCCGTCCCAGGCACGACGCGAAGGAACGTCAGGGTGGCTCCTCCGGCCTTCTTCGGGACGTTGACGGGAAGCGTCAAGCGCTGCGAGCGGGCGTAGGCCCCCGAGATGACGACGCCCGCCAGCATGATGCCCACGCCGACGTGCGCCAGGTAGCCTCCGGCGCCGCCGAACTTGGCGCCCTTGGCCTTGCGGAGGACCGCGCGCAGATTCATGTCGGCGGCGAAGAGCGCCGTGAAGAGAAGCACGAGCGTGCCGGGTTTGCGTGCTCCGAATCCGACCGCCACGACCGTCAGAACGCCCGCGACGATGAGCGAGCGTCGCGCGCTCTTCAGAAACTCGCCGAATCGATCCCCTTTCCAGGACACGAAGGGCACGAGAGAGGCGAGGAAGACCAGCAGGAACCCCGCGGGCGCGGTCGTCTTCGCGTAGAACGAGGTTTGGACCTGCGACGGCGTTCCCGACAGTCTCGTCAGGATGGGCGCCGACGTTCCCAGCAGGATCACGGTCGCTAGGGCGCAGAAAACCGCGATGCCCAGGATGAAGAGCACGCTGCGCGAGAGAAGCGGCGACTCCTCCTCCGCGACGACCGGGATCGAACGCCAGCGCCAGGCCAGAAGCGCGATCGACGCGACAACGAAGGTCCCGAGGATCGCCACCAGCCAGCCCGTGATGCCGAGGTCGATGAAGGAGTGGACCGAGAAATCCGCCAGCACGCCCGACCGTGTCAGGAACGTCCCGTAGAGGATCGCGGCGTAGGCCGTGCAGGCCAGGATCAGGTTGATCTTGCGGTGGCGCTTGCGCACGCGCTGCAGGAACATCCCGTGCACGAGGGCCGCGGTAAAGAGCCACGGCACCAGGCTCGTGTTCTCGACCGGATCCCATCCCCAGTAGCCGCCCCACCCCAGAGTCTTGTACGCCCAGTAGCCGCCCATCAGGATCGCCGTGCCGAGGGTCAGGAAGGTCAGCAGCGCCCACGGCAGCGCGCGGACGATCCAGCCGTCCCAGCGCTTCTTCCAGAGCGCCGCGATGGCGAAGGAGAACGGCACGGAGAGCGACGCGAAGCCGATGAACATCACCGGCGGATGGATGACCATCCACGGATCCTGGAGAAGAGGATTGAGCCCGACGCCGTCGGCCGGCGCCGGAGGCGGAAGGAACTTGAAGGGGCTCTGCTTGCAGAGGATCGCGATCAGGCCGAGGAAGGTCGCGAGATACACCGCCATGACCGGCGCTTCCTGCTCCTTGGCGCTCCTCCAGACGAAAAGTCCGATGAGCGAGCCCCAGAGGCACCACAACAGGAACGATCCTTCCTGTCCCGCCCAGAATGTCGAGATGAGGAAGTGGAGAGGCAGGTCCGCGCTCGAGTAGGAATTGACGTAGGAGACGTCGAAGCGGTGCTGGAGCAGCAGCGTCATCAGCATCGCGGACGCCGCGACCACGCACGTCGCGTATGCCGCGTAGAGCGTCCGGGCCAGAGGCAGCAAGTCCTTGCGGCCGCGGTCCACCCGCAGGTACGTCGCGACGCAAGCAAGGCCCGACAGCAGGGCCCCCCAGATCGCCGCCACGCCAGGCCAGAAGTACATCAGGACTTCGCGGCGGGCTGGGATGCGTAGGCCTTCTCGACCTCCGCTCCCTGGTACTTGGAGGGACACTTCACGAGGAGCTTCTCGGCTTCGATCCGGCCCTCGTGAACCCGGCCGATCGCGACGATCGAGATCGCGTCCTTGAAGTTCGCGGGCTTGATGCCCCGGTAGACGATCGGCATCCGCCCGCCCTTGTCGTCGAGAAGATCGAAGGAGAGCTCTTCGCGCGTCGCGTCGTAGCGGTCGCTCTGCTTGTCGAGCGCTCCCATCACCTGGACGACGCCGCGCGACTTCTTCGCCTCGTCGAAGGACAGGTAGGGAGTCAGCGTCTTCTGAAAGGCGGTGAGACCGAAGCCCACAAAGGCGAGGGTCAGCGCCGCGGCGATCCAGTAACCCTTCTTCATCCCTTCGGCCTTTCTCGCTCGGCTTCGGAGATCCTCCGGTCGAGCTTCCAGAGATACAGGAACAAGCCCACCCAGACGACGACGTTGACCGCCGCCAGAAACCCGAGACTGCTCACCCGGGAAGTCTCTCGCGTCTTCTGGTGCGGATCAACTGGCCGGGGGGCGACAGAGACCCCGGGGTCAGTGCGGAAGGGCCGGAACCGACGGTTCGGCGCGTTTGATCCGGTCCAGCACCGCCGCGACGATCCGGTCGCAGCGCGCCCCGGCGAACGGGTACAGGGCGGCCTCCGAGGCGCCGGCCCGGGCGAGGAGCTCGCGTTTCAACAGGGCGCGGGCGCGGTGGAGGCGCGTCTTGACGACATCCTGGGTCAGGTCGAGACATTGCGCCGTCTCGGCCGTGGAAAGCTCCTCGATCGAGCGCAATACGAAGACCGTACGGTAGGACTCGGGAAGGGCTTCGACGGCGTCTTCCAGCAGAGAACGCATCTCGCCGGCCGCCGCCTTGCGCTCCGGATCACCCTCGCTGTCTTCCCCCATAGAAGTGCCCTCCTCGCCCCCGTCGTCTCCGATCGGGGACAGCCGCCGCCCGCGCCGGGCCCTGGCCCAGGCCTCGTGCAGCCCGATTCGCACGACCCACGTCGAAAAGCTCGCCTTCCCCTCGAACTGGTCCAGATGCGCGTACGCGCGGACCCAGGCGTCCTGGACCACGTCCTCGGTCTCGTCCGGGTCCCCCGGGAAGACCGACCGGACCGCGCGGTAGAGGCGCTGGTTGTACCGTCGCATCAGGACCTCGAACTGCTCCGGGTCCCCGGAGCGCACCCGCCGGATGGCCTCTTCGTCCGACGGCGGCAGGGTTTCGGGCGTCACGCGTACAAGATAGAGTTTTTCAGGCCCCAAAGGTGACGGGGGACGTCACCGAAGGCGGGATTCCGACTCTATGTATGGGACCGCAGCCCGGTCCGAGGACAGGAAAGGAGAGAGACGATGAGGGCCAAGACGGTTTTGATCGGGGGCGTGGTGATGATGGCGGCGAGCCTGGCGTTGACCGCCGAGACTTGGAAGAACGTGAACGTCGTCGACTCCCAGTGCCTCGACAAGGTCAAGGCGAATCCGGACAAGCACACCACCAAGTGCATGCTTTCTTGTGCCGACGAGGGTTACGGCATCCTGACGTCCGACGGGACCTTCCTGAAGTTCGACGCCGCCGGCAACGCCAAGGCCAAGGCCGCTTTCGAGGCGACCAAGAAGACCGATCACCTGCGCGCCGACGTCGAAGGGGAGAAGTCGGGCGACGAGATCAAGGTGACGAGCTTCAAGTTGCTCTGAGGCCCCGGGAGCGGGCGAGCCTCGCCGCCCGCGCGTCGAGCGACAGCATCCAGAGGAACACTCCGGAGAATCCCGCCAGGGCTCCAAAGAAAACGGCCCGTGTCGGCGTGTCCATCAGGATCTTGCCCTGCGGGTTGATCACGGTCTGCGGATGGAGCGACGCCGTGATGCGCGGCGCCACGAAGACGAGGAACGGCATCAGCACCACGGCGAAGAGCGCGTAGACCGCGGCGATCCGCGCGCGCCGCTCCGGGTCTGCGATCGCGGAGCGCAGGAACAGGTACGCGGCGTACAGGAAGACCAGCAGCAGGTAGGACGACTCGCGGGGATCCCAGTTCCACCAGGAACCCCACATGATCTTCGCGAAGAGCGAGCCCGTGATCAGCGTCAGGATGCCGAAGACGAGGCCCGTGCGCACCGCAGCGCATGCGATCTCGTCGTGCCACGGATCGCGGCTCCGCAGGTAGATGAACGACGCGCCGGCGGCCACGAGAAACGCGAGCGTGGAGGTCCAGGCGCACGGAACGTGAAAGAACACGATCCGCGAGGACTCGCCGATGAAGCCCTTGGCGGGCTCGGGCCACAGGAAGGCCGCCGCCACGACGGCGGCGACATAAGGGAGGAGAAGGAGCTTCAGAACCTTCATCGCTTCGGAACCATCTTCAGTCCTCCCAGGCGGCTTCCGCCAACAGATATGCCGCGCCGGTGGCGGCCCCATCGTATGCGATCAGAACCCGCAGCGGCATCCAGGCGGAGCCTCCCCTCGCGGCCTCGAGGGTCGCCGCGATCGCCGTGACCAGCAGGGGCAATACCAGCGGAAACGCCACCAGCACGAAGAGAACGTTCTTCTGCGACGCGCGCGCGGTCAGCGCCGAGAGAAAGGTCGAGACCACCGAGAGGCCGTAGCCGCCGGCGAGGACCGACGCGGCCAGAAGGGCCCACGACGCGATCTTCCAGTCGAGCAGCAAGAGAAAGCCCGGAACCACGACGGCCGCGATCGCGAGGAACAGCGCGAAATTGAAGAGGGCCTTGCCGGCGAAAACGACCGAGCCGGGCAGCGTCTTGCGGAGGGCGAGAAGGGTGCCGGTTTCTTCTTCCTGGACGAAGGCCCGCGGCAATCCCGTGGCGGCCGCGAAGAACAGGATGATCCAGAAGAGTGCGGCCTGCAGGGGAGGACGATCGTCCTCGGGCAGGCCGAATGGCCCGATCGCGTAGGAGACCAGCGCCAGCGCGGTGGCGGCGAAGAAGAGCACGGCCAGCGTCGCCACGCGGCGCCGCAGCTCCTGCGTGGCGTCCTTCGCCGCGACCGCCAGGACCGAGGAGGCCGCGCTCAGCGTTCCCCCAGCGCGATCCGCTGGTCCGGATCGACGAAGTCCCGCTCGTCGTTGGACGCCACCACCACGGTTCTCTCGCGCCGCGACTCCTCGACGACGCGGCGCACCATCTCGCGTCCCTGGGCGTCGAGGCCCGCCGTGGGCTCGTCGAGCAGGAGGATCCCGGGATCGAACAGACGGGAGAACGCGATGCGCAGCCTCTGGACCATTCCGGTCGAATACTCCTCGACGCGGCGGCCGATCGCGTCGTCGGAGAGTCCCGCGTCGCGAAGCCGGCGCCGGATCTCTCTCGATTCCGCCGCCAGGCCGTTGGCCTTGCGGAAGAAGCGCAGGTTCTCCTCGCCGGTCAGCTCTCCGTAGAACGCGAGGTCCGGCCCTGCCCAGCCCACGGCCAGGCGGCGCTCGCGAGGCGTGAGAGCGGCGCCGCCGCGCTCGAGCGTGACCCGTCCGGAGCTCGGGCGAACCAGGCCGGCCAGGATCTTCAGCAGCGTGGTCTTGCCGCTTCCGTTCCGTCCCGAGACGGCGAGAAGGCCGCGCGAAGCGGCGAAGGAAAGGCCTGAAAAGAGCGGCGGACCCGAGAAGCGCTTGTCGAGGTTCTCCGCCGAGAGCGTCGTCGTCGTGGGCACGGCGTCGGGCGACGATACCACCGGGGCCTCGCTTGAAAAGCGAAGACGGGCTTGGGTATGATGCGTCGGCTCTCGGCGGGTGCGTGAGCGCCGGCGGGGGAGCGCGGCCCTGGTCTCACGGACAAAAGACTCACCGCGTAAGGAGAGGTTTGATGTTGAAGCGCGCTCTTTTTCTGTTTCTGGCGGCCGCGGCGACCGTGTCGCTGCTGGCCTGTGGAGGGAAGAAGGACGAGGATGCGTTGATGGAGGAGGAGACGGCTCCGGCGACCTCCACCGCGACCTCGGCGGCCGCTCCGGCCGCGGCTCCGGCGGCGGCTTCCGCCAAGGGCGGGGCCACCGTCAGCGGCAAGGTCAACTTCGACGGCGCGGCTCCGACCATGCCGGCCATCAAGATGGACGCCGACGCCTTCTGCAAATCCGAGCACAAGGAGCCCGTCTACGAGCAGGAAGTGGTGGTCAACCCGAACAAGACGCTCGAGTGGGTCCTCGTATACGTCAAGGAAGGCGTCACGGGCAGCTACCCGGCGCCGACGGAGCCGGTCACCCTCGACCAGCACGGGTGCCAGTACCGGCCGCACGTCTTCGGCATCCAGGCCGGACAGCCCCTGAAAATCCTGAACAGCGACGGAACACTGCACAACATCCATGCGCTCCCGAAGAAGAACGCCGAGTTCAACATCGGCCAGCCCTTCAAGGGCATGGAAACGGTCAAGAAGTTCGAGAGCCCCGAGACGCCGGTCCGCTTCAAATGCGACGTGCACAAGTGGATGGGCGCCTACACCGGCGTCTTCAACCACCCCTTCTTCGCGGTGACCAACGACCAGGGCGTCTTCGAGATCAAGAACCTCCCTCCGGGCAACTACGTCATCGAGGCCTGGCACGAGAAGTATGGTCCCCAGACGCAGAACGTGACGATCAGCGGGAACGAAACCAAAACCGTGGACTTCAACTTCAAGGGATAGTTCGGTACTCTCAGCGATCGTGAAACTTACGACAACGGTTCCCCGCGCCGGCCGGCTCCTCCGGACGGCGCTTTTTCTTTGGGGGGCGGCGCTCGCGGTCCCGGCCTCCGCGGGTGCCCTCCCGCTCTGGCTGCACCTGCCCGAGCAGGCTTCGACCTACGCGCACGAGATCGACGGGATCTTCCACCTGATCATGTGGATCACCGGGATCATCTTCGTGATCGTCGAGGCCCTGTTCGTCTACTTCCTGTGGAAGTACCGCCACCGCGAAGGCCGCCAGGCCCACTACACGCACGGCAACAACCGCCTGGAGGTGATCTGGACGATCATCCCGGCGCTGATCTGCGTGATGCTGGCCCTGATCTCACGCCGCATCTGGACCGAGATCAAGGAGCGGATGCCGCAGAACGCCCTGCAGATCCAGGTCACCGGCGAGCAGTTCGCATGGAACATCCGCTATCCGGGGCCCGACGGGAAGTTCGGCACCGCCGACGACATCCTGACGCTCAACCAGCTCCACTTCCCGGTCGGCCAGCCCGTGGTCGCCGAGCTGACGTCCAAGGACGTCATCCACTCTTTCTTTCTGCCGGAGTTCCGCGTCAAGCAGGACGCCGTGCCCGGCATGAAGACGAAGATCTGGTTCGAGGCCCTGCGCGTGGGCCACTGGGAAATCGCGTGCGCCGAGCTCTGCGGGCTCGGACATTTCCGCATGAAGGGGTTCGTCACCGTGGATACTCCCGAGGACTACGAGAAGTGGCTGGCCGAGCAGTCGGCGGCGGCTGCCGCCGAGCAGCCCAAGGCCGCCGCATCCACGCAGACGGGCGCCGGTGAGACCCCGGCGGCCGCGGCGCCGGAAAAGGGAGGCAGTTCTTGAGCACGGTTGCGCTTCCGCGCGAGGCCCGTCCCCACGCCGTCCATGCGGCGCCGACGTCGTTCTGGCGCAAATACATCTTCTCCCTCGATCACAAGGTGATCGGCAAGCAGTACCTGCTCTACGCGCTCTTCATGCTCGTCGTCGGAGGCCTCCTCGCGACACTGGTGCGCTGGCAGCTCGCGTGGCCGGGCAAGCCGATCGCGTTCATGGGCAAGCTCGCTCCCGAGGGAATGCCGGGCGGCCAGATGCTTCCCGAGTTCTACAACTCGCTCTTCACGATGCACGCGACGATCATGATCTTCTTCGCGATCATGCCGATCTTGATCGGCGCGTTCGGCAACTTCGTCGTGCCGATCCAGATCGGCGCCCGCGACATGGCCTTCCCGACGCTCAACATGATGTCGTTCTGGATCGCGGTGCCCGGCGCGGTCGTCATCCTCTGGTCCTTCTTCGTCACGGGCGGTGCGGCCGCCGGAGGTTGGACGTCCTACGCGCCGCTCTCGGCGGTCCAGCCGAGGGGCCAGACGCTGTGGCTGATCTCGCTGCTGATCCTGGGTCTCTCCTCGCTGCTGACCGCGGTCAACTTCATCACCACGATCATCAACATGCGCGCGCCGGGACTCGGGTTCTTCCGTCTGCCGCTGACGGTGTGGGCCCTCTTCATCACGGCGATCCTGCTGCTGCTGGCGCTGCCGGTGCTCTCGGCCGCGCTGATCATGCTGCTCTTCGACCGCACGCTCGGAACGACGTTCTTCCTGCCGGCGAACCTGATCGTCTCGGGACAGCCGTGGCCGAACGCCGGAGGAGGCCAACCGCTTCTGTGGCAGCACCTCTTCTGGTTCTTCGGGCACCCCGAGGTCTACATCATGATCCTGCCCGCCATGGGCATCACCTCGGAGATCCTGCCGGTCTTCTCGCGCAAGCCCATCTTCGGTTACCGCGCCATGGCCTACTCGATGCTGGGGATCGCGGGACTGGGCTGGATCGTGTGGGGCCACCACATGTTCCAGAGCGGCATGAATCCCATTCTCGGCACGTCGTTCATGATCTCGACGATGGTCATCGCCGTGCCATCGGCGATCAAGACGTTCAACTGGCTGGGCACGGTGTGGGGAGGGAACATCCGTTTCACGACCCCGATGCTGATGGCGATCTCATTCGTGTCGATGTTCGTCATCGGCGGCCTCTCGGGAGTATTCATGGCCTCGACCCCCGTGGACGTGTTCATCCACGACACCTACTTCATCGTCGGGCACATCCACTACGTGCTCTTCGGAGGCTCGCTCTTCGGCGCGTTCGCCGGCCTCTACTACTGGTATCCCAAGATGTTCGGCCGGATGATGAGCGAGCGGTGGGGGAAGATCCACTGGTTCATCACCTTCGTCACCTTCAACCTGGTCTTTTTTCCGATGCACTTCCTCGGCATGCGCGGAATGCCCCGCCGCATCTACGACTACACGCAGTACACGCACCTGAAGGGCCTGCAGCCGATGAACCAGATGATGACGATCTCGCTGTTCGTCCTGGGCGCGGGCCAGCTCATCCTGGTCGCCAACTTCTTCCTCTCGATGCGGCGCGGCAAGGTCGCGGGCGCGAATCCCTGGCACGCGAACACGCTGGAGTGGCAGACGTCCTCGCCGCCTCCTCACGAGAACTTCACCGGCCGCATTCCGACCGTCTACCGCGGGCCCTACGAATACAGCGTGCCCGGCCACGGATCGGACTACTGGCCCCAGAACGAGCCTCCGACCGGGCCGCCGCCCGCGCACGCGCATGGGTCGCCGGCCGCCCACGCGCACGGCTCGCCGGCCGCTCAAGCCCATGGCTGATCGGGTTTCGGGCCCCGGCCTGCATCGGTTCGCGGTCCTCGTGGCCGCGGCGACGCTCTGCCTGATCGTGGCCGGCGGTCTGGTGACCTCGACGGAGTCGGGCCTCTCCGTGCCCGACTGGCCGACGACGTACGGCCACAACATGTTCACGTTCCCGCTGTCGAAAATGGTCGGCGGGATCCGGTTCGAGCACACCCACCGCCTGATCGCATCGGCGGTCGGCATGCTGACGATCGTGCTCGCGATCTGGCTTTGGCGCCGCGAGCCGCGCCGCTGGGTCCGGCGCTTGGGTTATCTCGCGGTCGGAACCGTGGTGGCGCAGGGCGTCCTCGGCGGGATCACCGTGCTGTTTCTCCTGCCCACCGCCGTCTCGGTGGCGCACGCCTGCCTCGCGCAAACCTTCTTCTGCCTGACCGTCACGATGGCCGTTGCGACCTCGCGCCGGTTCCGCGAGCAGGCCCCGACGACACTTTCGACGGCGTTCCGGCAGACGCCGGTGGCGCTCCTCGCGGGAGCGGCGGCTGCGGCGGTCTTCATCCAGCTCGTCATCGGGGCCGTCATGCGGCATACCAAGGCCGGCCTCTCGATTCCGGACTTTCCGCTGGCCCTGGGCCGGCTGGTGCCTCCCATGACCGCCTTCCCGGTCGCGATCCACTTCGTCCACCGCGTCTGGGCTCTCGTCGTCGCGGGGCTCGTGGCCGCCTCGACCGTCGCCGCGTTCCGGTCCGGACGCCGGGGACTCAAGGCGGCCGGTGTCTGGGTGTGCGTCGTCGTCGTCGTCCAGATCGCCTTGGGCGCCGCGACGGTCCTGTCGGGCCGCGACGTTCTCGTCACGACGGCGCACGTCGCGACGGGCGCGGTGCTGCTGGGATCGAGCCTCGCCTGGAGCCTTTCGGCGCTGGCGGCCGAGCGACGCCGCAACAACGTGGTGCCGATCCGTCCGGCGCTGGCCGGGAGAGTGGCGGGATGGAAGTAGTCCCCACCGCGGCCGCCGTCGCCGTCGCGCCGTCACGCGCGGCCGATTTCCTGGAGCTGACCAAGCCCCGGATCACCGCGCTCGTGCTCGTCACCGCCGCCGTCGGTTACGCCGTCGGGGTCTACGTCTTCTCGGCGGGAGCGTTCCTGCTCTTTCTCGCGGGGACGGCTCTCCTTTGCTCCGGAGCATCGGCGCTGAACCAGTACCTCGAGCGCGAAGCCGACGCGCGGATGGTCCGCACGAGCCGGCGTCCGATTCCCGCGGGCCGGCTCCGTGCCGAGGACGCGCTCGCGTTCGGCCTGTCTCTCTCGGCCGTCGGACTCGTCGTACTGGCCGCCGTCAACCCTCTGACCCTCGCGCTGGGGGCGATGTCGCTTCTTCTCTACGTCCTCGCCTACACGCCGCTGAAACGGGTCACGTCCTTGTGCACGGTCGTGGGCGCGATCCCCGGCGCTCTGCCACCCCTGATGGGCTGGACCGCCGCCCGCGGATCGATCGGCGCGGCCGGCCTGGGCCTGTTCTCGATCCTCTTTCTCTGGCAGCTGCCGCACTTCCTCGCGATCGGGTGGCTCTACCGCGAGGACTACGCGCGCGGAGGCTTCCCGATGCTCGCCGTGACGGACGCGGACGGCGCTTCGACCGGCCGCCAGTCGCTCTTGTATGCGACGGCGCTCCTGCCGGTGACGCTTCTCTCGGGAATGCTCGCCGGCGCGGGCAAGGGCTACCTGTGGGGAGCTCTGGTCCTCGGGGCCGCGTTTCTGGCCTGCGCGGGGTTCTTCGCGTGGAAGCGGTCGGTGCCCGCGGCGCGGCGGCTGTTCCTCGCCTCGGTCCTGTATCTGCCCTTTCTCCTCGGGCTCATGGTGTTCGACCGATGAGAGCGCTGGACGCCGCCAACCGCCGGACGCTGTGGATCCTGATCGGCATCGGCCTGTTCCTGTTCCTGGGCTCGATCCTGTTCATCGTCTCGAGAGCGCAATAGCGGAGGCGAGGATGTCGACCGAAGAGCACGCGATTCCCAACTACATGGCCATCTTCTGGTGGCTGCTGGGCCTGACGATCGCCGAGATCGCCTGGGCCGTCATCCCGCACCACTCGGAGCTGGTCCTGGCGGGCGGAATCGTCGCGTTGGCGATCGTCAAGGCGGTCCTGGTGGCCCTCTACTTCATGCACCTGAAGTTCGAGCGCAAGACCATGGGGCTGCTCTTCGCCTCGACGCTCATCCTGGGAATGATCTTGGTGTCCGTGGGCATCGCCGAGCTGGTGCTGCCGCGGCCGTAACGCTTAATGAACGAAGAGCTGGAGAAGGGATGCACGAAGCCGCGTTGACTTTCGATCCGCACGCCGAGGAAGACCGCACCTCGACCGGCATTCCCCACAACAAGATGGGGATGTGGGTGTTCCTGTGCTCCGAGGTCATGTTCTTCACGGGCCTGATCGGGTCCTACATCGTGCTCCGGTACGGCTCGACCTGGCCGGATCCCAAGCAGACGCTGAACATCTGGCTGACGGCGGCCAACACGTTCGTCCTGATCTGCTCGTCGGTCACGATGGTCAAGGCCCTCGAGTGGATCCAGCGCGGCAACATCGCGAAGTCCAAGCTCTTCATGTGCCTGACGCTGTTCGGCGGGTCGCTCTTCCTGTCGGTCCAGATCTACGAGTACCGTCACCTGCTCCACCACGGCTTCAACCCCCACGTCTCCCTCTTCGGCTCGACCTTCTACACGATGACCGGCTTCCACGGCTTCCACGTCTTCTGCGGCGTCGTCTGCATCGCGTGGTGCACGGGCAAGCTCTTCCTCGGCAAGTACACGCAGGAGCATCACCTCGGGATCGAGACGCTCGGCCTCTACTGGCACTTCGTGGACCTCGTCTGGATCCTGCTCTTCGCGATCGTGTATTTGATTTAGGTGTCTTCCCAAGCGCAGCGAGGGATCCCGGACTCGACCAGCCACCGGTCCGATCAAGCGCGGGATCCCTCGTCGCTCTGCTCCTCGGGATGACGGCTCGTGACTCTCCGCGACCTTCCGACCCTCAACGCGACCCTCAACGCCGCGAGCGCCGTGCTCCTCCTGTTCGCTTATGCCGCGATCCGCCGGCACGAGGTCGAGCGTCACCGGAAGCTGATGCTCTCGGCCGCCGCGACCTCCACGGCGTTCCTGGTCTCCTATCTCGTCTACCACGCGCAGGTGGGCTCGGTCCGATTCCAGGGACAGGGCCCGGTGCGCGCGGTCTACTTCGCGATCCTGATCTCGCACACGATCCTGGCCGCTGTCATCGTGCCGCTGGTCCTGCGAACACTGTATCTGGGCTTGAAGCGCCGCGACGACCGCCACCGGCGCATTGCGCGGTGGACGTTCCCGCTGTGGTTCTACGTCTCGGTGACGGGCGTCATCATCTACGCGATGCTCTACCACCTTTACGCTCCGGGCCCGATCCGGTAGCATCGAGACCGCCCATGAAACGCAAGAAGATCCTGGCGCTCGCTCTCCTCGCCGCGATCGTGGTGCCGGCCGTGCTCGCCGCATGCCCCCTCTGCAAGGAGGCGACTCCAGTCAACGACTCCGGGATGTGGCGCGGGATGTACTGGTCGATCCTGCTGATGATGGCGATGCCCTTCGCCGCCGCCGTCACGTTGATCGCCGTCATCCGGCGCGCGCGCCGGCGCCAGACTTCCGCCCAGGGGGCGCGGCCCTGAGGGGCGCCGCGGGGCGCTTCCTTCTGGCGGCGCTCGTCGCGGCCCCGCTTCTCGGCGCCGGCTCGGACAAAGCCAAACCGATCGCGAAGCTGGATCCCTCGCCGGATCTGGACCGGGCGCTGTCGGAGATCGCGGCGGAGACGGTCCAGCAGTTCTCGAAGGCCGGCCTGACCGAGGAGGGCCTGTCGATCGCCGTGATCGACCTGACCGCCCCGACGCCCGTCTCGACCTTCCCGTCGGGCAGCTACCGCGGCGACGTCTCGTACTACCCGTGCTCGGTCGTGAAGATCTGCTTCCTCTCCTACTACGAAGCGCGGAAGGAGGCGGGCAAGCTTTCCGACACGCCGGAGCTGGTGCGCGCGGTCAAGGACATGATCACGGTCTCCTCCAACGACGCGACCAGCTTCGTCGTCGACTCGATCACTCAGACGACCTCGGGGCCGGAGCTCTCGGGCGCGGAATGGGAGAAGTGGAAGCAGCGGCGCAACGTCGTCAACGACTGGTACCGCAGCCGCGGCTACACGAACCTGAACGCGAACCAGAAGACGTTCTGCGAGGACGCGTACGGGCGCGAGCAGGTCTTTCGCGACAACGGAAAGAACCGCAATCGCATGACGGCCTCCGAGTCCGCCCGCCTCTTCAAGGAGATCGTCATGGGCGAGGTGGCCGGGGAGCGCCTCACCGCCGAGATGACGATGCTCCTCTCGCGCGACATCACCGGTGAGAAGCCCCTCGAGGACGTCGAGCTCGAGGACGCGCGCCTGGCGGGGCAGGGTCTTCCGAAGGGCAGCCGCGTCTGGGCGAAGTCGGGAGACGCGTACGACTTCCACCACCTCGTGGCGCGGGTCGCGCTGCCCAACGGCACGGACTTCGTCATCGCCGTCTTCACGAAGGGCGTGAAGACGGTGCCCGAGGTGATTCCGTTCGTCTACGAGAAGGTGGCGGCGCGGTTCGCCGCCCGCCGCCCGTAGGCGCGAGGAGAGACTCTGCTCGGAGCGCGGATCGCGGCCGAAGTGGTCGGCGCGGGAATCCTGGGCCTGCGCGCGACAATCCGGATCGACTCCCTGCACCCCGAGCGCGAGCAGGAGCTCAAGCGCCGGGGCGTCAACTACATCTACACGCTCTGGCACGGGCGGATGGTGCTTCCGATCCTGGCGCACCTGCACGAGAACATCGTGACGATGGCCTCGCGCTCGAAGGACGGCGAGATCATCGCCCGCTGGCTGACGCGCAACGGCTACGTGCCCGCGCGCGGCTCGACCGGCAAGGGCGGGCGAGCGGCGCTGCAGGACATGATCGACCACATGCGGACCGGGTATCCCGCCGCGCTTACGGTGGACGGACCGAAGGGGCCGCCGCGCGTCGTGCAGCCCGGCATCCTGCGCCTGGCGCGCGAGACCGGCGGCTGGATCCTGCCGTTTACGGGCGCGGCCTCGCGGCCAGTGTTTTTGAAATCGTGGGATCGCTACCTCGTTCCCGGGCCGTTCTCCCACTGCTACGTCGGATACGGCGAGCCCTTCCCGGTTCCCGAGGGCGACGACGAGACCACACTCGCGCGGATCGGGGCGGCGATCGACGCGATCACCCGCGAGGTGGACGCCGCCGTGCGCGTATCGCCTCCGCCGCCCTGGGAGCCCGTCGCGGATAATGGCGCCAGGAGGTACTCATGAACGGCCGCATGCAACCGGTGCGAACGGCGGCGCTGGTCTTCCTGGCTTGGACGGCGGGAGCGCTTCTCGCCGGGCAGACCATCGGAAGCGTCCAGGAGTCCCAGGCTATGGTCGGCGTGAGAGGCGTCCAGGTCCCTCCGGTCGCCCGCACCGACGTCGCCAACATGATCGACGCGGGCATCATCGACACCGATGGTTTCACCCACGTCACCTTGAATCTCGCCGGCGAGCTCAAGAGCACCGCCTCCCGCGACGGCGCGATCGTGGCCGTGCTGATTCCCGTCCAGCCTCCGTTCGACTTCGCGTTCGAGACGCTGGGCCTTCTTCCCGCCTCGCTCGAGATCTCGGCCTCCGTTTCCGCGCACGCCGGCCTCTACTTCATGGCCAAGCAGGCCACCCTGGAAGTCGGCTTTCCCCGGTACCGCGTCCTGCTGTACAACACGTCCGGTGCCGCCGCGAACGTCGCGTTTTTCGCCTACCGCACGCGCCGATAGGAGCTGCATGCCCGTCAACCTCAAGAACCGCAGCGTCCTGGAGATGTCGGATTTCACCCGCGACGAGATCCGCTTCCTGCTCGACCTCTCCAAGGACCTGAAGCGCGCCAAGTACGCGGGCAACGAAAAGCGCCGCCTCTCCGGCCGCAACCTCTGCCTGATCTTCGAGAAGACTTCGACGCGGACGCGCTGCGCCTTCGAGGTGGCCGCTTACGACCAGGGCATGGGAGTGACGTACCTGGACCCGTCGGGCTCCCAGATCGGCCACAAGGAATCGATCAAGGACACCGCCCGCGTGCTCGGCCGCATGTACGACGCCATCGAATACCGCGGCTTCGCCCAGAAGGTCGTGGAGGAGCTGGCCCGCTACGCCGGGGTGCCCGTCTACAACGGGCTGACCGACGAGTCCCATCCGACGCAGGTGCTCGCCGACCTGCTGACGATGGAGGAGCACTCCGACAAGCCCCTCCACAAGATCGCGTACTGTTACCTCGGCGACGCGCGCAACAACATGGGCAACTCGCTGCTCTTAATCGGCTCCCGCATGGGCATGGACGCGCGGCTGGCCGCGCCGAAGAAGCTCTGGCCGGCCGACAACGTCGTCGCGCGCGCCCGCGCTCTGGCGAAGGAGTCCGGCGCGCGCATCACGCTGACCGAGGACCCGAAGAAGGGCGTGAAGGGCTGCGACTTCATCCACACCGACGTCTGGGTCTCGATGGGAGAGCCCGCCGAAAAATGGGCCGAGCGCATCAAGCTCCTCAAGAAGTATCGCGTCACGCCGGCGCTGATGAAGGCGGCGGGCAATCCGCGGGCCCGGTTCATGCACTGCCTCCCGGCGTTCCACAACAGCGAGACCACCAAGGGCGAGGAGCTCTTCCGGAAGTTCGGCCTGGAAGGCCTCGAGGTCGAAGAGGGCGTCTTCGAGTCCGACGCCTCGATTGTTTTCGACCAGGCCGAGAACCGCATGCACACGATCAAGGCGATCCTGGTCGCGACGCTGGGGTAGCCGCCATGAGATCCGCTCGGGCCGCCGCCGCGATCTTCCTCCTGTCGGGCGTGGCGCGGGCCGAGCAGCCTGCGAAGACGATCGCCTACAAGATCCCCGACGGCTGGGTCCTCGACGCCGCGGGCGCGAAACAGGTCGGCGCGCAGCTTATGTTCATGCCGAAGGGAAACTCGCGCGCGAAGACCGATCGCGCCATCACGATTGCCTATCAGGCCAAGGACCCGGAGCAGCCCGCAATCGCCGACCTCGATTCGTACTTCCGCGTGGAAATGGAGCTGACGCTGGACCGCTTTCCGGACCTCCAGGCCGCTCGCTGGCAGCCCAGGGGCCTCGACCCCGACCGCGTCTCCTACAAGAGCATCGAGCTCTTCGGTAAGGAGCCGAACCAGCCTCCTCCCCATCGACTTCTCATCATCGACAGCGGCGACGGTTTCTACAGCATCACCTTCACCGACCTGGTGCGCACGCGCCTCTCCGAGCCCCTCGTCGAGGACTTCTTCGGCTCGATCCGCCTGGAGGCCATGCGATGAAGCGCCGGGGCGCTCTCGCCCGCGGAGCGGGGGCCATCGGCGCCCTGGCCGTCGGCGCGCTCGCGGCCGGCGCGTTCGCGGTCGGTGCGCTGGCGATCGGCTCGCTCGCGATCGGGCGGCTTCGCCTCGGCCGGCTGCGTGCGAAGAGGGTCGAGGTCGGCGATCTCGACGTCGACCGTCTCCGCGTGGGGGAGCTCGTGGTGACCGGAGAGCTGAAGCTGCCCGAACCCCACTGAGCCCCGGCGGATGCTGCTGCTCCGCCAGCTTCTCGCGATCCTGATCCTGCCGTTCACCGTCGTCGTGCTCGTCCCGCGGTGGCTGCTGCGGAGCGAAGGCGCGCGATTCCCGTGGCCGCCCTCGCTGCTCGCGGTGGCGGGCGCGGCCGTCTTTCTCCTGGGCTTCGTGTTCTTCGCGTGGAGCGTGGCCCTGTTCACGCGCGTGGGGCGGGGGACGCTGGCGCCTTGGGACCCGACGCGCCGGCTCGTCGCCGTCGGCCCCTACCGCCACGTCCGCAATCCGATGATCAGCGGCGTCGTGCTGATGCTCTCCGGCGAGGCGCTCGTCTTCGGGTCGCGATCCGTCGGGCTGTGGGCCGCGACGTTTCTTCTCGCCAATCACGTATATTTCGTGCTCCTCGAAGAGCCCGGTCTCGAGGAGAGGTTCGGCGAGGAATACCGGGCGTACAAGGCGCACGTGCCGCGCTGGCTCCCGCGGTTTCGGCCGTGGACCGGGGCGTAGCGGCCGCCGGCGGGCTCTGGGAGGTCGCGCATGGCGTTGAACGTCGAACGGTTTGCTCCGCTGATCCAGGTCTTCGACATGCCCACGGCGGTCCGCTTCTATCGCGACGTCCTCGGGTTCGAGCTCGTCGCGCAGTCCTCGCCCGGAGTTGATTTCGACTGGGGGCTGCTTCGTCTCGACGGCGTCGAGCTGATGCTCAACACGGCCTACGAGAAGGAACATCGTCCGGCCCGGCCCGACGCCGCGCGCATCGCGGCGCACGACGACACGGCGCTCTATTTCGGGTGTCGCGACGTGGACGCGGCGTACCGGTACCTGCGTTCGAAGGGCGTCGAGCTCGGCGCGCCGAAGGTCGCGCCGTACGGCATGAAGCAGATCTATTTCAAGGATCCCGACGGGTACCAGATTTGCCTCCAGTGGCGCGCGGAGGCCAAGTCGTGAGCCGGGAGAAGATCGCGGTTTTTCGCCGCCTGCACGAGAAGGGGTGCTTCGTGATGCCCAACCCCTGGGACCTCGGGAGCGCCCGTGTGCTCGCACAGATGGGCTTTCCGGCGCTCGCGACGACGAGCGCGGGCTTCGCCTGGTCTGTCGGCCGCGCCGACAATCAGGTCCGTCTCGAGGACGCTCTCGCCCATTACCGCGCCATCGCCGCCGCCGTCGATCTTCCGGTCAACGCCGACTTCGAGGGCGCCTTCGCCGTCGAGCCCGCGTCCGTCGCGGCGAACGTGGCCGTGGCGGCGTCGACCGGCGTCGCCGGGCTCTCCGTCGAGGATTCGACCCGCGATCGCGACGAGCCGCTCCACCCGTTTTCGCTGTCGGTCGAGCGCGTGCGCGCGGCTCGCGAGGCGATCGATCGCAGCGGGAACCAGGTTCTCCTCACCGGCCGGTCCGAAGGATTCATCGTTGACCGGCCGGATCTGGAGGAGACGATCCGGCGGCTCACCGCGTACGCCGAGGCCGGCGCCGATTGTCTTTTCGCGCCGGGCATCAAGTCGCCCGAGGACGTGAAAGCGGTCGTCACCGCCGTCGCGCCGAAGCCGGTGAACGTGGTCGTCAGCGGCGACTTCACGACGGTCGAGGATCTCGCGGCGCTCGGCGTCCGGAGGATCAGCGTCGGGGGAGCGCTGGCTCGTGTCGCGTGGACGGGGTTCCTCGAGGCGGCCGGCGAAATCGCCGAACGCGGCACGTTCACGGCGCTCGGCCGGGCCGTTCCGGGCGCCGCGATCAACGCGAAGCTCGCCGGTTCGTGATGCCGGCGTCTCTTCTGACGCTCGGCGAAGCCGTCGAGCGCCTCCACGAAACCTACGGGCCTCCCGACTGGCCGCCGTCGGACGATCCGTTCGATCTCGTCGTCTGGGAGAACGTCGCGTACCTCGCGGATCCGGCTACCCGGCGCGAGGCCTTCGAGATGCTGGAGGACACGATCGGAACGAGCCCGCACGAGATCCTGGAGGCCCCCCGCCAGGACCTTTCGCGCGTCACGTCGAAGGGCATACTCGGCGCAAAATTCGCCGAGAAGCTCCGGGAGTGCGCGCGCATCGCCGTGGAGGATTTCGGAGGCGATCTCGACGAGGTCGTGCACGAGCCGCTCGAAAAGGCGAAGCGGGCCCTGCAGAAGTTTCCCGGAATCGGGGAGCCGGGCGCCGAGAAGATACTCCTCTTCTCGGACCGACAGCCGTTGCTGGCGCCCGAATCCAACGGGCTTCGCGTTCTTGTCCGCCTCGGACTCGTCCGCGAGGAACAGTCCTACCCGAGGACCTACGCGAACGCCCGAGAGGCGGCGAAAGCCCTTCCCGCGAAGACGCGGGTTCTGCAGGAGGCCCACCTGCTCCTCCAGCTCCACGGGCAAACGCTCTGCAAGCGAAACGATCCGCGCTGCGGTGCCTGCCCGCTCGCTCGCGACTGCGCCTATGCGGGCGGTGCCCCGCGCCGCCGAGGCCGGCACCAGCATTCGTGAGGAGATGACCGCATGAACCGCGCCAACGGAACCTTCGAGGTCCAGCTCACGCCGCAGCCCTCCCAGAGCCCGGACGTCGTGCCCGGCCGGTTGTCGATCGACAAGCGTTTTCACGGCGATCTGGAAGGAACGAGCAAGGGGCAGATGCTGGCGGCGAGCACGCCGGTGCCGGGATCCGCGGGCTACGTCGCGATCGAGCGCTTCGACGGGACGCTGTTGGGCCGGCGCGGCACGTTCGTGCTTCAGCACAGCGGCACGATGGCGCGCGGCGTTCCCGATCTGCGCATCGCCGTCGTGCCCGACTCCGGGACGGGGGAGCTCGAAGGCCTTTCCGGTTCGATGACGATCGTCATCGAAAGCGGAAAGCACTCCTACGGTTTCGATTACACGCTGCCTTGACATCCGGACTCCTCGCGACCGCCGCATGCCTTCTGGGGTGGCTCGCCGCTGCCGCCGCCGGCGCCCCGGCTTCCAGGGAAACCGCCGCGCAGACAGTCTCCGTCGAGAGCGGCCCGCTGCACCTGACTGGGCTCCTCTGGAAGCCCGCGGGCCGCGGACCGTTTCCGGCGATTCTCTTCAATCACGGCTCGGGCCCGACCGACCCGGCGAGCGCCGGCAGGATCGGTCCGCTATTCGCGCGGCACGGATACCTCTTCCTCTATCTCTTTCGGCGGGGAGACGGCCTGTCGAAGGGCCAGGGCGCTTTCCTCGGCGACGTGCTCGCGCGGGAGCGCGCGTCGAAGGGCGAAGAGGCGCGCAACCATCTTCAGCTCGTTCTATTGACGACCGACCATCTCGACGACGTTCTCGCGGGCCTCGCTTACCTCGAAAAACGGTCCGACGTCGATCGCCGGCGCATGGCGGTCGCCGGACACTCCTTCGGCGGCCAGCTCGCGCTCCTCGCCGCCGAAAAAAACCATTCGTTCAAGGCCGCGGTCTGCTTCGCGCCGGCCGCCGTCGCCTGGGGCGAGAATCCGGAGCTGCGCCGGCGTCTCCTCGAAGCCGCACGCGGCGTCCGCGCGCCCGTCCTTCTGATCTTCGCCGCCAACGATTTCTCGACACTGCCGGGCGAGACGCTGAGCGCGGAGCGCAAGCGCCTGGGTCTGCCGGGCGCCCTGAAGCTGTATCCGCCGGTCGGAAAGAGCCCGGCGGAGGGACACGGTCTGGTCTACAGCTCGACGGAGCTGTGGGAGAAGGACGTCTTCGAGTTTCTGGACGGCTCCGTCAAACCCTGAGCCGGAAGGTCCGGGAGGCCGCTGTTGAAGCACTACATCATTCGCGGGGGAGTCGGCGACGTGATGTACGACGATCGGACGATCATCAGCGCGCCGCGAGTCTTCCAGGTGCGGGGGAGGCGTCCGTGACCGCAGGACACGATAGAGTTCGGGGACTTTCCCGGAGGAGGAACCGTCATGGGGCGTCTCGGTGTAGCTTGGCTCGTTGTGGCTGCGTTCGGTCTCGCCGCCGCCGGGCGAGCCGACGATGCGAGCCCGCCCTGATCCAGAACGACTACCAAGCCCTCACCGGGAGGTGGCAGCTCGTGAAATCCGTCGTGGACGGCAAGCCCGTTCCGGAGGAGGAGGTCCGTAAGACCGTGCTGATCACCGATCACGACACGTTCCGTTTTCCGGAAGACGCGGGCGTCGGCACGGCGCCCCTGGGACGCTTCACGATCGACCCGCCGAAGCATCCCAAGCAGGTGGACTCGGCCGCGCTCGGCGGCGCGAACAAGGGCGAGGTGACACTGGGCATCTACGAGGTCATCGACGCCCAGAACAAGCGCGCCTGCTGGGGAAAGCCCGCCGGTCCGCAGCCGACCGACTTCACCAGCACGCCCGGAAGCGGCCGGACGCTGCAGTACTGGAGACTCATCAGCAAGGATCCGGGGAAGTAGCCATGAGCTCCGTAAACGGCGGCGGGCGCGCTCTCGGGGCGATCCTCCTCGGTCTCTGCGTCCTGGCGGGGCTCGGGATCGGAGGGCTCCTCATCGGGAGGGGAGCCGCGCGGTTCCGGTCCGACATCCGCACGGTCACGGTCAAGGGGCTCGTCGAGAAGGAGGTCAAGGCGGACCAGGCCATCTGGACACTCAACCTGCGCCGGGCGAGCGGGGACCTGAAAGATGCGGAAGCCCGGATCGCGTCCGATCGCGAAGCCGCTCTCGCTTTCCTGCGCAAGCAGGGGTTCCAGGACTCGGAGATCGAGCGCCAGCCGATCAAGGCCATCGACAAGTGGGCTCGCGAGTACGGACAGCCGCAGGGCAACGATCCCCTGCGCTACATCCTGAGCACCGCGCTCGCCGTGACGACCTCGAACGTCGATCGAGTGCGGACGGCGATCGGCCTGACCGACGAGTTGCTCAAGTCGGGCGTCGTGCTCGACGGAGGGGGAGAGGGGGGCTCTGCCGCGAATCCGCGCTTCGTCGTCTCGAAGTTCAACGACCTGCGGCCGCAGCTTCTGGCCGAGGCCACTAAGAACGCCCGCGCGATGGCCGAGCAGTTCGCGGCCGATTCCGGAGCGAAGGTCGGCACGATCCGGTCCGCCAACCAGGGCATGATCCAGATCTTCGGCAGCGACGGCAACGACGAGTCCGGGCCGTTCAGTCCGACGAGCACCCTGATGAAACGCATCCGCGTCGTCAGCACGTTCGAATTCGCCCTAGAGTGACGGCGTCCCGCCGGCGTGCCTTCGGTCCTCTCGCATCCCGCCGTCCCTCTCGCCCTCACCGCGGCCGCGGGCGCGCGCGCCATTCCGCCGAGACTCGCGGCCGTCGCCTGTGCCGCGAGCGTGCTTCCCGACGTGGATGCCATCGGATACTGGGCCGGCGTTCCGTACGACTCCCCACTGGGGCACCGCGGTTTCACTCACTCTCTCTTCTTCGCCCTGGTCGTGGCCATCGCGGCCGCGGCGGTCCTCTCGCGGCGGGACGTTCCCGCGGGCCTGGCGTTCGGCGTGGTCTTCGTCGCGGCGGCGTCGCACGGAATTCTCGACGCGATGACGAGCGGGGGCCGGGGAGTGGCGTTTTTCAGTCCCTTCTCCGACGCGCGGTTCTTTCTGCCCTGGCGGCAGATCCGCGTGTCTCCGATCGGCGTGGCGCCGTTCTTCTCGGCGCGCGGCGTCGCCGTCCTGAAGTCGGAGCTGACCTGGATCTGGGCGCCCGCCGCGGCGTTCGCTATGGCCGGCTTCGCCCTGAGAAAATGGCAG